>DATKKS010000089.1:0-7005 GCA_035542815.1 Saccharimonadales bacterium (SeqCode)
GCGGCCCCGCGGGCGCGGTCCAGCCCGGCCTCGGCCTCCTGCAGCTTGCGGTGGACGGCGTCGCGCAGGTGCGGCAGGTACAGGCCGCCGAACACTCCGTGCCAGTAGGCGCAGTTGCACTGCGCCTGCCACAGCGCGTCCAGCGGCGCGGCCTGCTGCTCCGCCGGCAGCTCCCGGATGCGCCGCGAGAGGTCCACCGCGCGCTTGTGCATGCGGTTGCTCTCCGGGTACTTGGACAGGAAGTTGCGCCAGAAGCCGCCGCGCAGGAACTGGCCCGCGTGCGGCTCGTCCTTGGCCCACCGCCGGGCCGCCTCGAGCTTCGCCTGGGCCGGCGTCGGCAGGGCCCATTCGGTCAGCTCGGTGTAGGCGGCGGTGGGCAGGTACACCAGCCCGCGCGCGGGGTGCTCCGCCAGCCAGCGGCCCGGCGTGGTGAGCTGGCACCAGTCCCGGTTCTCGCCCAGGAGCTCCAGAAACCGGCGCAGCCAGCCCTCGTCGAACACCGTCTTGTAGGTCCCCGGCCACACTCCGAACTTCTCGCCGTCGTCGCCCAGCACCGCCAGCCGCTCGCCGCTCTCGTCCGCCCACTCCCGCAGGAACGCCAGGGTCTTCTCCGGCGGCGCGAACGGGATCAGATAGCGCAGCTCCTTGAGGATCGGGAACACCGCCACCGGCGCGCCCCCCTCCTCGGTCCGGAAGTGGCCGGCCAGCTCGCGGTGCGGCACGCCCGCGGCGTGGAAGTGCTCGTCGTCCACCAGCACCGCGCGCACCCCGGCCTGGGCCAGCGGCGCCGGCAGCCCCGGCTCCCACACCCGCTCCGCCAGCCACAGCGTCTCCGGCTCGACCCCGAAGCGCTGGCTCAGGAAGGCGCTCAGCTTGCGCACCTGGCCCACCTTGTCCGGGTCCGGGATGGACGCCAGGATGGGCTCGTAGTAGCCGCCGGTGAGCAGCTCCAGCTGGCCGCGGTCCACCAGCGCCGCGACCTGGTCCAGGTACGCCGGCTGGTGCCGGCCCAGCCAGTCCCACAGCACCCCGGAGTTGTGCAGCGCCACCGGCACCTCCGGGAACTCCGCCCAGGTCTCCAGCACCGGCCGGTAGGAGCGCCGCGCGGCCTCCTCGATGACCCAGTCGAAATTCCCCACCGGCTGGTGGTTGTGAAGCGCCAGCAGCAGCGACACCCGCTTCACAGTCCCGCCTTGGACAGCAGGGGCAGCACGTCCAGCTCCGGGTTGCCGGGCACGTCCTGGGCCCGCAGCCGGCAGCCCGCCGCGGCCGCCGCGCGCAGCGCCTCGACCTCCCCGGCGTCCAGGTACAGGTAGTCCAGCACCCGCCGCCGCCCGGGCGCGGCGTGCAGCCCGCCCACGTTCACCTCGGCCGGGCGCACCCCGGCGCGGACCAGGCGCTGCAGCTCGTGCGGGCCGCGCAGCAGGAGGAACGCCCCGTCCTCGGTCCCGGGAGCCAGGCCGGCCACCTCGTCCAGCGCGACCACCCGCACCTCCACCCCCGGCGGGGCGGACGCCTCGGCCAGCTCGCGGCCCAGCTCCGAGGCGCTCAGCTCGTCGTCGGCCACCACGATCCGGCGCGGCCGCAGCCGGCCGGCCCAGCCGATCGCCACCTGACCGTGCAGCAGGCGGTCATCCAGCCGCACCAGTGCCCAGCCCATCACGGCCCTCCGGAAAGACCTGCACCCCGCGCCGCGCCCGATCTACCAGCTGCTCCAGCAGCGGTCCGGGCTCCAGGCGGTCGCGGTTCTGGCAGAAGTTGACCAGCATCGGCACGCTCACGCCGGTGATCACGCGCCACTCCGGGCGGTCGCGCAGCACCATGCAGGCGGCCTGGGAGCAGGAGCCCCCCGGGAGGTCGGCGAAGACGAACACCGGTCCCGGGCCGCCGGCGTCGGCGGCGGCGCGGATCCGCTCCACCAGCTCGGGCAGCCCAAAGCCCCGGTTGGACAGTGCGGCGAGGCCCGGCTGCGGCCCGGCCAGCGACTCCACCGTGTCCAGCAGAGCCTGGGCCAGGTCCCCGTGGGCCACGATCAGCGCCCGGACCATCTCACTCCGTGTCGTCCCGCACCCAGCTGCGCCCCACCTGGCGGCGGTGCATGGTCTCCAGCAGGTGCTGGTTGAAGAACTCCGCCGGGTTGTAGCCGTACACCTTGACCAGGTAGTTGAGGGCCACCACCTCGGCGATCACGGTGATGTTCTTGCCCGGGAAGATGGGGATGTCGATGTAGGGGAGGTTCACGTCCAGGATGGTGGTCTGGCGGTCCTCCAGGCCCAGGCGCTCGATGTTGTCGAGCGAGCCCCACTCGTGCAGGTTCACCTGCACCTCGATGCGCTTCTGGTGCCGGATGGACCGGATGCCGAAGATGCTCTGCACGTCGATGATGCCCAGCCCGCGGATCTCCATGCGGTGGGCCAGCACCTGGTTGCCGGTGCCGATCAGCACGTCGCCCTGGCGCCGGGTGAGGGTGACCACGTCGTCGGCCACCAGCCGGTGGCCCCGCTCCACCAGGTCCAGGGCGGTCTCGCTCTTGCCGATGCCGCTCTTGCCGGTGAACAGCAGCCCCACCCCGTACACGTCCACCAGCGACGCGTGCATGATGATGCTGGGGGCGAACACCGTATCGAGGTACTTGGTCAGGTCGTGGATGAACGGCGTGGTGGACATGGGGGTGCGCATCACCGGGATGTGCAGCTCGTTGCACCGGGCCACCAGCCCGGTGTTCACCTCCAGCGCCTTGGCCACGATGAGGCACGGCACCTGGAACTGCACCAGCCGCTCCACCGCCGCGCGGCACTCGGCGTCCGAGAGCTGCTCCAGGTAGCTGATCTCGGTCTTGCCCAGGATCTGGATGCGCTCGGCGAGGAAGTTCTCGAGGAAGCCCATCAGGGCCATCCCGGGCCGGTTCACGTCGCTGGTGGTGATCTCCACCGGCGAGTCCAGGCTATCCGTGAGCTGCTCGAGCTTGAGTTCCTCGCGCTCCTCCTCGAAGAACCGCGAGACCGGCAGGCTGTTCATGGGCGCCCCCAGGAGGTCGGCAGCGGCGCGGCGCGGTCAGCGCCCGGCGCTCTCCGCCTCCGGCTCGATCAGGCCGAACTGGCCGTCCTTGCGGCGGTACATCACGTTCACCCGGCCGGTCTCGCTGCTCACGAACACCAGGAAGTCCTTCCGGCTCTTCGCCAGGCGGTCCGCCGCCTCGTCCACATCAATCTCCTCCGCCCCCGACGCCTCGCGGCGCACCCGCGGCGCCGCGCCCACCCGCCGGGAGGTCAGCCGGCCGTTGGCGCCGTCCTTGAGGGCGATGCGGCCCTTGCGCTCGCGGCGCCGGTCCAGGTGCTTGCGCAGCGTCTCCTTGAGGCGGTCGGCGGCCTTCTCGATGGACACCATGATGTCGTCGGACTCGTGCTTGACCACCGCGGGGCCCAGGGTGGCCTCCACCCGGTGCACCCGCCGCTCCACGGTCAGGGTGACGTGCAGCTCCTCCTGGCCGCGCGCGGCGAAGCGGGACAGCCGCCCGAACTTCTCCTCGACGTACTCGCGGAGCATGGCGCTGGGCTTGAAGTGGCGGGCGGTGATGACGACTTCCATGAGTGCGCTCCTTGGGCTGGCGGACCTCACACGCGCTTGCGGAACCGCGCGGGGGGAATCTGCAGCTGCTCCCGGTACTTGGCGACGGTGCGCCGGGCGATGTCCACCCCGCGCACCTTCATCAGCTCGGCGATCCGCTGGTCGCTCAGCGGTGACTTGCGGTCCTCCTCCCCCACCAGGCGGGAGATGATGTCCTTGGCGGTCTTGGCCGAGATGTCCTCGCCGCTCTCCTGCTTCAGGCCGCTGGAGAAGAAGAACTTCAGCTCGAACACCCCGCGCTGGGTCTGCACGTACTTGCCCGAGGTCACCCGGCTCACGGTGGACTCGTGCATCCCGATCTCGCGGGCCACGTCCTGCAGGGTGAGCGGCTTGAGCTGCGAGATGCCCCTCTCGAAGAACTCGTGCTGCTTTTCCACGATGCAGGTCATCACCTTGATCATGGTGCGGCGGCGCTGCTCGATGGTCTGGATCAGCCAGCGCGCCGAGCTCAGCTTGCCCTGCACGAACGCGCGGGTCTCGTCGCCGCGCCGCTTCTCGCGCAGCAGCCGCTCGTAGTCCGACCGGATGCGCAGGCGCGGCACGTGGCGGTCGTTCAGGTACACCACGTACTCGCCGGCCACCTTGTCCACCACCAGGTCGGGGATGATGTAGTTGGGCTCCTCCGCGGACACGTCCAGGCCGGGCTTGGGGCTCAGCGTGGCGATGAGGTCCACCGCCTCCTGCACCTGCTCCAGGGTGATCCGGAAGTGGCGGGCCACGTCGTGGAAGCGGCGGTGCACCATGTTGTCGAACTGCTCCTCCACCAGCCGGTAGGCCAGGGTGTCGGCCTGGCCGCGAGCCCGCATCTGGATCAGCAGGCACTCGCGCAGGTCCCGCGCGCCCACCCCCGAGGGCTCCAGCGACTGGATCACCGCCAGCACCCGCTCCACCAGCTCCACCGGCTTGTCCAGGGTGGCGGCGACGTCCAGCACCACCATCTCGGGCCGGCCCTCGCCGTCGCCGCGCGGGCTGCTCAGGAAGCCGCGTTCGTCCAGCAGGCCGATGATGTAGGTGCCCACCTCCACCTCCTCCTCGGACAGCGGCAGCAGGCGCAGCTGGGTCTCCAGGTGCTCGTTCAGCCCCATGGTGGTGACCGCCACCCGCTCGTAGCGCTCGGCGGAGTGGTCCTCGGCGGGGATATAGGGGCTGTCGGGGTCGTTGCCCGGCAGGAGGTCGAAGACGTCGTCCTCGCTCTCGCGCGGGTCGGCGGGCTCGGGTTCCGGCTGGGGCTCGGGCGGGTCGGCCGGCAGCGGGCCGTCGGCCTCGCCGGGGCGCTCCTCGGCCTTGGCCTCCTCCTCGAGGTCGTCCACTTCCTCCAGCATGGGGTTGGTCTGGAGTTCCTGCTTGATGGCCAGGTTCAGCTCGAGCTGCGGCAGCTGCAGGAGCTTGAGCGCCTGCCGCAGCCGCATGGTCATCACCAGGGCGGGCCGTTGGGAGAGGTGCAGTCCGTGCTTGATTTCCATGTCTTCCAGACCGGCGGCGCCGGGCGCCCGAAGCGCGCGGCGCGGGGACCTCTAGGGCAGCGAGAACCTCTCGCCGAGATATACCTTGCGCGCCCAGGGGTCCTCGGCCAGTTCGCGCGAGGTGCCCTGGACCCGGATCTTGCCTTCGAACAGCAGGTACGCGCGGTCGGTGGTGGAGAGCATCTCGCGCACGTTGTGGTCCGTGATCAGGATCCCGATGCCCTTCTGGCTGAGCCGCACCACGATGTCCTGGATGTCGGCCACGGTGATCGGATCGATGCCCACGAACGGCTCGTCCAGGAGCAGGATGCTGGGCTTCACCGCGAGCGCCCGCGCGATCTCCACCTTGCGCCGCTCGCCGCCGGACAGATTATACCCCTTCCGGTCCGCGAGGTGCGCGATGCCCAGCTCCGCCAGCAGCTCCTCCAGCCGCTGCCGCCGCTCCGCCGCCGGGATGCCCATCACCTCCAGCACGCCCAGCACGTTGTCGCGCACCGTGAGGCGGCGGAATACCGAGGCCTCCTGCGCCAGGTAGCCCAGCCCCAGCCGCGCGCGGCGGTAGATGGGCACGCCGGTGACGTCCTGCCCGTTCAGGGTGATCGAGCCGCCGTCGGGCGTGAGCAGCCCCACCAGCAGGTAGAAGGTGGTGGTCTTGCCGGCCCCGTTGGGCCCCAGCAGCCCCACGATCTCCCCGGGCTGCACCTCCACGTCCACCCGGTCCAGCACCCGCCACTTCCCGAAGTGCTTGACCAGCCCCCGGGCGCTCAGCATCTACCGGTCCGATCCCTCGCCGCCGGGGTGCCGCAGCGTCGCGTCCACCTTGCCCACCCGGTAGTGCTCCACCCGCACGTCGCTCTCGAAGCCGGTGCCCGAGAGCACGCTCCCGTGGGCGTCGGTCACCTTGACGAAGCGGTCCGAGGTGATCCGCTGCGGCCCGTTCCAGTAGCACAGCAGCTCGGATTCCACGTGCATCCCGCTGGTGGTGCGGATCTCCACGTGGCCCTCGGCGCGCATGTCGTTGCTGCTCTGGTTCAGGCTGCCGCGGTCGCACGTCAGGTGCGAGTACTGCTTGCCGGTGTCGTCGTAGAAGTCCACCGCGGCGACCTCGACGTCCACCCGGTTCTCGGCGTCGTAGACGTACGCCTTGCGCGCGTGCAGCACCCAGCTGCGCGAGCCGGACGACGTCTCGGTCATCTGCAGGTCTTCGAGGATCTCGTCGGGCCGCCGGACCGCGGGGGCGGCCGTGGGCGTGCCGGGCTGGCGGGCACAGCCCGAGAGGGCCACCAACGACACCAGGGCCAGCACCCGGACGCGGCTCCAACCGAACGGACTCATGGGCGCACCATCGCTCGCGGGAACCATATCGCAGGCCGGATCGTGAAATCAAGCATAATCTATGCCATACGTGTTATCGGCCGCGGACGCCCGCTCCTTCACGCACCCAAGAGGGCGCCGGGTGGCGCGTCCGGCGGCGGCCCGGCAGACGGCGCGCCGCCGGATGCGGCGTTCAGCGCAGCCCCGCTTTGAGGCAGTCGTGCAGGTGGACCACCCCCAGGGGGCGGCCCCGGGAGTCCACCACGGCCAGCGCGGTGATCGAGCCGCCGGGGTTCTCCTCCATCCGCCGCACCGCCTCGGTCAGGTAGGCGTCGGCGGCGACGGTCTTGGGCCCGCGGGTCATCACCTCGCCCACGGTGCGCTCCAGGAACTGCGGGTCACGCAGAATGAGCCGCTTGAAGTCTCCGTCGGTGAGGATGCCCTCCAGCTTGCCGTCCGGGCCGCTCACCAGCACCAGCCCCAGGCCCTTGTCCAGGATCACGTGCAGGGTCTGGCGCAGCGGCGAGTCGCTCCCCACCAGCGGCAGCGCCTCGCCGGTGCGCATCACGTCGCGCACCCGCAGCAGCCCGGCGCGCCCGAT
>DATKKS010000090.1:0-30437 GCA_035542815.1 Saccharimonadales bacterium (SeqCode)
GGCGAGGACGGCTTCGCGCTGCTGCGGAGCCTGGACCCGCGGCCCGCGGTGGTGTTCGTCACCGCCTTCGACCGCTACGCGGTCCGGGCGTTCGAGGAGAACGCGGTGGACTACCTGTTGAAGCCGTTCCGCCGCGAGCGCCTGGCGGAGGCCTTGGAGCGGGCCCGGCGGGACCTGGAGCGGCCCGCGGACGCCTCCGGCCGGCTGGCGGCGCTGCTGGCCGCGATGGAAGGCCACGAGGCTTCGGATCGCCTGGACCGGTTCACGGTGCGGGTGGGCCCGCGCCAGGTGATCCTCAAGGCCGAGGAGATCCGCTGGTTCGGCGCGGAGGACAAGCTGGTGTTCGCCGCGACCGCGCGCGGCCGCCACTACGTCAACTTCACCCTGGACCAGCTCGAGCGGCGGCTGGACCCGCGCCGCTTCGCGCGCGTGCATCGCGCGGCCATCGTGAACCTGGACCACGTGGCCGCGCTCCGCCCGGCCTTCGCCGGGGCCTGGCGCCTGGAACTCAAGGGCGAGCCCGGCGAGGAGGTCCCGGTCAGCCGCGGCCGGGCGCGGGCGCTGCGGGAGCGGCTGGGGGCGTGAGGCGAGGGCGTCTCGCGAGGAATCGGGTGGCCGATCTGACGGACTCTCCCCTACACCTCTACCTCGCACATTGCACTTCGCGCCCACCAGCTCCGGGTAGCTCCGACGTCTCGCCCGCCTAGTCCAAGTGAACCTGGACAAGTACCTCGCGGTCTACAACCGCGAGCGCGCCCATCAGGCCTACCGAACCGAGGGCCGTGCGCCGTACCAGGCCTTCCTGAACGGAATCGCTCAGCTGAAGGAGGCCGAGACCCCTGAGGTCGCGTAGCGCAAACTCGGAATCCACCGGGGTGCCAAACTGTCCACGCGCCCTCCTCTAATTACAACCTATTGAACGTCACTTGGCTTTTCACAGCGGTCTGCACGTCGACAATCCAGATCGTCCCGTTGGATAGGGTGAAGTCCCAGCTCCGGTAACTGACGTATGCGATCTTCCGGCCATCGGGACTCCAACTCATCCCATCAGGAAGCACCCCTTCGCCCGTGAGCGGACGTGCCCTGGTCCCATCCCCGTTCATGATCCAGACTTCTATGTTTCCACCAGTGTACGCATCTTGGGAGATCCATGCTATCTGCTTGCCATCAGGAGAGTAGTGAGGCGAATAGAACCGGCGACAGCTTTGGCAAGTTGGGTCGCCTGCAAAGCCCAATCGAACAAGCCTCGGGGCGCGAACACCCGACAAGTCATATTCGATTATCCCGGCGGTGTCGGCCGTCGAATGCAGCCAATTACAGGCCAATGCCCGCTCGCCAGCGGGGTGCCAGTCAGGATAACGCGCGCCACTCGTTCCCTCCACCAGCCTCTCGCTCGAGCCGTCCGCGCTGAGAACCCAGAGGCCCGAACCGCGTTGCACAAGAATCCTCGTACCATCTGGGCTCCACGAAGGCAAGCCCCCCTCTCCCACGCTTACCATCGTACTAAGAGCCAAAGAGTCTCCACTCACCTGTACCTTCTGAATCTCATTCCCGGGCGTCCCAATCGCCACCCATCGTCCGTCCCTGCTGATCCCGAGCGACCCAGTCAACTGTCTCAAAAGTCTTTGATCAGACCCATCAACGTTTGCAGCCCATACCCCCGCCGAGTCCCAGTAGAACTGCTGCTGCCAGTTGCCGTCTGAATCTCGTGCAATGGCCTTCAGCGGTGCATGCATGAATAGCAGACACTTACCGTCAGCAGTCCACACCGGCGCACCATACGGAGAAGTAGCCGGCCCAGACGGTACAACCAACGCGACTGAGGGTCCTGGGTTGCACGAGCTACAACTGGCCAGCAAGACTACGGCGCATAGCACTTCGCGCACGACCCACCTCGCTGGCCTGCTCGCCAAGTCTGGCGCAGTTCACGATGCGAGTTCCTCAGGGATTGTAGTTGCCGCAAAGATCCGAGCGAACTCGCTCGGAGTGCGGTTGTCGAGGGCGCTGTGTGGGAAACGCGGGGGCGGCGTCAGAGCATGGCGCCGCCGCCCCCCCTTACGCCCCCGCCTGCTTCCAGTAGCGCGCGCCGTCCTTGGTGCGGCCGAGGTAGCCCAGGTCGAACAGCTCGCGCCGCAGGCGCGCCGGGTCCTCGAACGTGTGGTGCAGGTTCAGCAGGCCGTTGACCTCTTTCTCGGTGTACACCAGGTCGTCCACGAACTTGGTGGCCAGCAGCTCCACCGCCTTGAGCTGCAGCTTGCGCTTCGCGGGCCAGGCCTTGAGCCGGCCCTGCGCGTCCAGGAAGTTGCGGATCTCGTGGTACGCGGGCCCCTCGCCTTCGGGCACGTTCCCGGTGGGTGCATTCCCAGCGGGCGCACTGCCGTGCGCCCCTACGGTGTCCTTGCTCACAGTCCCAGCCTTTCCGCGTCGGCCGCCAGGGCGTCGATGACGGTCTGGATGTGCTCGTCCATCACCACGCCCAGCTCCTCCGCCCCCTTGAAGATCTCCTCGCGGTTCACCGCCCGCGCGAATGCCTTGTCCTTGAACTTCTTCTTCACCGACGCCACCTTGACGTCGGCCACCTTCCGCGACGGCTGCACGTAGGCGCACGCCGTCAGGAACCCGCACAGCTCGTCCACCGCGTACAGCACGCGGGCCATGTCCGTCTCGCGCGGCGCCTGGCCGGCGTGCCCCAGGATGGCGGTCACCAGGTCCTCGGGGTAGCCGCGCCCGCGCAGCACCTCGGCCCCCTTGCACGGGTGGTCCGGGAGCGTGGGGTGCTTCTCGTAGTCGAAGTCGTGCAGCAGGCCGGTCACGCCCCACTCCTCCACCGGCGCCCCGCGCCGGGCGGCGTAGTGGCGCATGGCCGCCTCCACGCAGTAGGCGTGCCGCCGCAGGCTCTCGTTCCCGGTCCACTCGTGCAGCAGGGCCAGCGCTTCCTCGCGCGACGGATAGGGCATCTCGACTCCTCGATCATCCTCCCGGGGGCGCGCGCCAGGCAAGTGCGCCCCGCCCGGCGCGGCGCTCCCGGATGCCGGTTCAGCGGCGCGGCGGGTGCGCCAGGATCTTCCGCATCTGCCGGGCCGTGGCGCGGGCCAGGGCCTGGGGCGTCATGCGTGGCGCGGGCAGCCCCGCCCGCGCGGCCAACAGCGCCGGCCGGGCCGCGCCCACGGAGAAGTCCACGTCCGCAGCGACCACCAACCCCCAGAAGTAGCCGGTCACGCCGCCGCCCTGGAGGTTCGGCAGCCATCCGATCAGCTGCGAGGAGAGCGCCGGCCCGTACCAGCCGAACAGATGGGCGGTGTGGTCCCCGGTCGCCACGCCGCTGAAGTGCGCCGAGCTGACGTTGTACCCGATCTGGTAGGCCGCCGTGTCCGGGGTCAGCCAGGCGTAGTAGAGCACGCTGTCGGACTGGTTGGACGTGCTCCAGGTCATGTCGAAGCTGGAGGGCTGGACGCTGCCGGCCGTGGGGTTGGTGATGGTCAGCAGCCCCGGCATGAAGGTGTGCGCGGTGGCGTCCACCTTGCCGTCGCCGTCCCGGTCGATCTGCAGCGTGTAGCCCCGGCCGAACTCCACCGGGACGTACGGGAAGCCCTGGATGTGCGAACCCGAGGCGTAGAAGAAGAAGTTGGTCTGGTCCGGGTTCGCCAGCTGCACCGGCGTGCCGCCGTCCGGGGTGATGGTCACCACCGCGTTGGGCAGCGCCTGCTGGAGGCTGTCGTCGCTCAGGTAGCAGCTGACCAGCCCCGAGTCGAGGCCGACGTCGCGGACGATGAAGGCCAGGGTGCTGTAGCGGGTCGTGGGCACGGTGTCCTGCACCAGCCCCAGGTTGGCCGTCGCGCACGCCCCGCCGCAGCGCGCGACCGCCCCGGTGTGCACCGAGCCGGTGGCGTGGCTGCCCAGCCGCCCGGCGCCCGGGGAGTACTCCGCGGACAGGCTGATCAGCGTGTTGGCCGGGGCCGCCAGGCAGTAGCGGCCGGCCGAGTCGGTGACCGCCGCCCCGCCGGGGGTGGCATCCACCACCGCCCCGCCGACGCCCGTGCCGCCGAGCGTCACCGTGCCGCTCACGCACGCGGAGTCGGGCGGGACCTGCACCGGCGCGAGCGCGACGTCGGCCGAGGCGCACGCCCCGCCGCAGCGCGCCGCGGAGCCCACCGTCACGGTGGCGTTCCCGGTGTAGGTGGGGCCGCCGACCACCACCAGCGTGGCGGTGACCTGCACCCCGGTGTGGGAGCGGGTGGGCAGGCAGTAGCTGCCCTGGGAGTCGGTGGTGGTCTGGGCCCCGGTGTTCACCGTGACCGTGGCGCCCGCCACCGGCCGGCCGTCCCGGCGCACGATGCCGGTCACGCAGCCGGAGTCCGCCGGCACCGGCCGGGTGCGCCCGGTGAGGCGGGTGCCGTAGGTCGTCAGCGGGAGGCGGGTCTCGTGCATGCCGAGGGCGTTGGCGTCGGGGATGTAGAGCGCGGTGGTGTCGCCGTCGGCGCAGCCCCCCTGCGGGCAGGTCGAGAAGTGCAGCACCGCCAGGCGCGCCGCCCCCGCGGGCAGCGGCTGCGTGCCCTGGTGGAAGTGCAGCCCCAGCGGCACCGGCGAGGTCCCCGGCTTCAGGACCACGATCGTGTCCATCCGCGCGTCGGCGGGCAGGTCCGGCCCCCGGGAGACGCTGGCCAGGTCCAGCACCGTCCCCGCCTGCAGCAGGAACACGTTGAGGTCCGCGTAGCCCGCCCCGGCGGTGTCCACCACCGCCACGTCCACCGGGTCTCCGAACACCGGCTCGGCGTTCGAGGGCACCAGCGCCACGGCCATAGGGCGCAGCGCCACGGTCGCCGGGACGGTGTCCCCGGGGGTCACGCTGATCCCCTCCGACATCCCGTGGTACACCAGGTCGCCGGTGGCGTAGCCGCTGACCGCGATGCGGCGGTCCGGCCCGGAGGGCACGTCAATGGCGCCCTGGAAGGTCTGGGTGTCGAGGTTGATGGCCAGCGCCACCGGCCCCGCGATCCGGGTGCCGTCGGGCCCCAGGGCCTCGGCGGTCATGCTGTCCACCCGCACCCCCTGGGCGCCCGCGGTGGGCTTGACCCACTGGATGGTGGGCACCACCCGCGCGGGGCGGCTGCGCGGGGCCACGTTGTTCTGCCGGGAGCAGCCGACCGGGCCCAGGAGCGCCACGGCGGCCAGGGCGGGCAGGCACCACGAGAGGTGAATGGGGCGCATGACGGATCCTCCTGATGGCTCCAGCGGGCATCCGGGGAGGGCTGCGGTCTCCCCGCCAAAGCGGCGGGGGCGGCATGCCGGCCGCCCCCGCGGTGATCTCTCCTTCCAGGGTGCCGAGCGCCCCTACGATAGCACTAACGCCTCGCCCAGCGCGACGGGGCGGCCGAGGCCACGTTGAAGGCCACCGGGTCGCTCATGTTGTAGGCCCAGAAGTAGCCGGTGGCGCCCCCGCCGGAGATGTTCGGCTGGACGTTGACGCCGGGCGCCGGGCCGCCCCACCACGGGCCGCGCCAGGCGTTGAGGGTGGCGATGCACGCGCCCGTGGACACGCCGGTGAAGTGCGCCGTGGTGCCGCTGTTCACGAAGCCCTGCAGCGGGTTCGGGGCGGACGGGGCGAGGACCGCAAAGTAAGCGGTGCTGTCGGTGGCCGGCTGGATGGACCAGGTCACGTCGAAGCTGGTGCCCACGGTGGCGTTGGCGGCGGGGGCGGTGATGGTGATGAGGCCCGGCAGCTTCTGCACCGCGGTGGCGATGCGCTGCCCGTCGGCGTTGATGTCCGCGCGCAGCGTGTAGGTGGTGCCGTAGGTCATCGGCAGGTACGGGAACGGGAGCCCGTGGTAGCCGGTGGCCGTGTACGTGCCGTACGAGTACTGGAGCGTCACCGCCTGGCCGCCGGCCGGGGTGAGGGTGACCAGCGCGGCGGTCACGGCCGCGTTGAGGCTGTCGTCGTGGATGGTGACCACGGCGGTGCCCGAGTCGGTGCTGCCGGAGCGGAACAGGTAAGCGTTGATGGTGTAGCGGGTCGAGCCGCCCCCGCCCCCGCCACCGCCGGTCGAGGGCGTCAGCGCGAAGTCCTGGTTGAGGCAGCTGGTGCTGGCGGCGCCCGAGTTCACCACCGCCGCGCCGACGTAGTTCACGCCCCCGGTGGTGTAGCTCACGCCCAGCGCGATGGTGGCGTTGGCCGCCACCGTGAGCATGTAGTACCCGGTGGTGTCGGTGGTGGCGAGGGCCCCGGTGGCGCTGGCCACCAGCGCGCCGCGCACCGGCACGCTGTTCAGGCGGACGATGCCGCTGATGCACGCGGACTTGCCGGTGGGCGTGGTGGTGCCGTTGCTGCTGCTGCCGCAGCCCGCCGCGAGCGCGGCGAGCGCAAGCGGGGCCAGGGCCGAGGCGAGGCCTCGGAGGGGAAGGGCGCTGCGCATGGTGGTTCCTCCCGGGGTGCTGCCGTGGACGTCTCTGCGGGAGCACTCGGCCCGGGGCCCCCGCCGGCACGAGCGAGACGGCCGCGGGGGTTGGTACGCGGCGCCTACGCCTTCATTGCGGCCAGCCCCACTCGGGGCATGTCGAAATAGATGTCGAAACCACGCTCTCGGATTCTCAAAGCCTCCTTGACCTCGGGAGGCGCGTTTCGCATCATAACGCTCATTTTCGCAACCACTTCCGCGGTGCAATGGGACCGGGCGGCCCACTCGGCCATGGACCGCCCCCCCAGGACGTCGTACAGGTCCTCGCGCACCTCCAGCACCGTGAGGCCGGCCTCCCGGCACAGGGAGCGCCACTCGGCCGGGCTGTAGGCCCGCACGTGGGTGGGATCGTGCAGCCGCTCCAGGGTGTCCACGAACAGGTCGGTGACCGGGTCGCCCGGGGTGGAGTTGTCGATCATCGCGAAGCGGCCCCCCGGGCGCAGCACCCGGCGCACCTCGCGCAGCGCGGCGCCGATGTCCAGGAAGTGGTGCGGCGCGATGCGGCTCACCACGCGGTCGAAGGCCGCGTCCGCAAACGGCAGCTCCTGGGCGTCCCCGGCGACGAAGCGCAGGTGGCCCAGGCCGCGCTCGTCGGCCATCGCCCGGCCCTCGCGCATCATTGCCAGCGTGAGGTCCAGCCCCACCACCACCCCGGCGGCCGGCGGCAGCGCCATGGCCGAGTGCGCGGTGCCGGTGGCCAGGTCCAGCACCCAGTCCCCCGCCTGCACCTGGGCCAGCTCCACCAGCACCTGCAGGGTGGCCCCGTGGGCGTGGCAGTCGCTGGCGGCGTAGCCGGGAGCGGTGGCGGCGAACTGCTTCTGGATGTCGGAGCGTCGGATGGGCATGGCTGGAACCCGGGGCTTGGGACGGCGGGCGGCGCGGAATCCGCCCGTCACTATGCTAGAATCGCGATGCAATGTCCACCCAGCACCCCCTGCCCCCGCTGAGCCCCGCGGAGCTGCGCCGCTACGGCCGGCACCTGCTCCTGCCCGAGCTGGGCCTCGAAGGCCAGCGCCGGCTCAAGGCCGGCCGGGTGCTGCTGGTGGGCGCGGGCGGGCTGGGCTCGCCCCTGGCGCTGTACCTGGCCGCGGCGGGCGTGGGCACCCTGGGGATCGCCGATCCCGACGTGGTGGACGAGACCAACCTGCACCGCCAGGTGCTCCACGGCACCCCCCAGGTGGGCCGGCCCAAGACCGAGTCGGCCCGCGAGACCGTGTCCCGGATCAACCCGCACGTCCAGGTGGAACTCCACCCGGTGCGCCTGGACCGCAGCAACGCGCTGGCCGTGCTCGGCGGCTACGACGTGGTGGCCGACGGCTCCGACAACTTCCCCACCCGCTACCTGGTGAACGACGCCTGCGTGCTCCTGGGCAAGCCCGACGTGTACGGCAGCGTGTTCCGCTTCGAGGGCCAGGCCAGCGTGTTCGCCCTGCCCGGCGGCCCGTGCTACCGCTGCCTGCACCCGGTGCCGCCCCCGCCGGGGCTGGTGGCGAGCTGCGCCGAGGCCGGCGTGCTGGGGGTGCTGCCGGGGCTGATCGGCCTGGTCCAGGCCACCGAGGTGATCAAGCTCCTGGCCGGGGTGGGCGAGCCGCTCGCCGGGCGGCTGCTCCTATACGACGCGCTGAGCATGACCTTCCAGACCCTGCAGGTGCGGCGCGACCCGGAGTGCCCGGCGTGCGGCGACCACCCGCAGATCACCGAGCTGGTGGACTACGAGGAGCTGTGCGGCGCGGGCGCCGCGGGCGAGGAGGCCGCCGCGGACGTCCCCGGCCTGTCGCTCTCGCCGGGGGAGCTCAGGGCCCGCCTGGACCGCGGCGAGACCCCGCTGCTGCTGGACGTGCGCGAGCCGGTCGAGTACCAGATCGCGCGGCTCCCGGGCGCGCGCCTCATCCCGCTGGGCCAGCTCCCGGCCCGCGCCGGCGAACTCGACCCGGGCGCGGACATCGTGGCCTACTGCCACCACGGCCAGCGCAGCCTGGAGGCGGTCCGTTACCTGCGCGCCGCCGGCTTCCCCCGGGTGCTCAACCTCGCCGGCGGGATCGACGCCTGGGCGGCCACGGTGGATCCCGGGATGCCCCGGTACTAGCGGCCCGCCAGTAGCCCGCGGATACCGACGCGAGTAGAATCCCCGGAGCGCCCTTCCGGCCGGAGCCCTGGAGAGCCCATGCCCTTCGAAGCCCCGCCCCCCGACACCTCCTGGCGCGAGCGCACCGACCGCGCCGCCCTGACCCGCGAGCTGCAGGGGCTGGTGGGCGAGCGCTGGGTGCTGCACGAACCTCCCGACCTCATGGTGTACGAGGCCGACGGGCTGACCGTGGAGACCGCCGCCCCGGACTGGGTGGTGCTGCCCGCCGACACCCGCCAGGTCGCCGAGGTGGTCCGGCTGTGCGACCGGCAGGGCATCCCGTTCGTGCCGCGCGGGGCCGGCACCGGGCTCACCGGCGGCTGCGTGCCGGAGGCCGGCGGGGTGGTGCTCTCGCTGGCCCGCATGGACAAGGTGCTGGACGTGGACGAGGTCCAGCACACCGCGGTGGTGCAGCCCGGGGCGGTCAACCTGTGGGTCAGCAAGGCCGCCGCGCCGCAGCGGCTGTACTTCGCCCCCGACCCGGCCAGCCAGCAGGCGTGCACCGTGGGCGGCAACGTGGCCACCAACGCCGGCGGGCCCCACTGCCTCAAGTACGGCGTCACCACCAACCACATCCTGGGGGTGGTGCTGGTGCGCCCGGACGGCGAGATCCTGAAGCTGGGCGGCCGCACCCTGGACGCCCCGGGCTACGACCTGGTGGGCCTGGTGGTGGGCTCGGAGGGCACCTTCGGGGTGGTCACCGAGATCGTGGTGCGGCTGCTGCCGGTGCCCGAGACGGTGCGCACCTTCCTGGCGGTGTTCGAGGACATTGACGCCGCCAGCCGCTGCGTGAGCGCCCTCATCGCCGCCGGGATCGTGCCCGCGGCGCTCGAGATGATGGACCGGCTGACGCTGCAGGCGGTGGAGCCGTTCGCCCGCGCCGGGCTGCCCACCGACGCCGGCGCGGCGCTCCTGGTGGAGCTGGACGGGCCCAAGCCCGGCATGCCGCAGCTCAAGGAGCGGGCGGTGGAGATCACCCGCGCCCACCGCCCCCGCGAGATCCGCGAGGCGCGCACCGAGGACGAGCGGGCGCTGCTGTGGAAGGCGCGCAAGTCCGCCTTCGGCGCCTTCGGCCGGGTCAGCAGCGGGCTGCACGTGATGGACGGCGTGGTGCCCCGCAGCCGGATCCCGGAGGCGCTGCGCCGCATCGCGGAGATCAGCGCGCGCCACCGGGTGCGGTGCGCCAACGTGTTCCACGCCGGGGACGGCAACCTGCACCCCAACATCCTGTACCAGGCGGACGACCCCGACGAGATCCGCCGCGCGGTGGAGGCCTCCCACGAGATCCTGCACATGTGCGTGGAGCTGGGCGGGACCATCAGCGGCGAGCACGGCATCGGCCACGAGAAGCGCGACCTCATGCAGCTGCTGTACTCCGAGGCGGACCTGGACCTCATGAACCGGGTGCGGCTGCTGTTCAACCCGCGCAACCTGTGCAACCCCGGCAAGGTGTTCCCCGCGGGCCGCGGCTGCGGCGAGATGCGCCGCCACTACGCGGTCGAGGGGGCCTGGATATGAGCGCCGCCGGCCCCGGGGCGGGGCGGCCGTGACCGCCCCCGCGGCGCCCGCCAGCCTGGCCCGCGACCTGGCGCGGCTGCTGGGCGAGGCGCACGTGCTGACCGGCGAGGCGGCTGCGCCATTCGCCCTGGACGGGGTGCGCCCGGAGCTGGCGGTGCGGCCCGGCTCGGTCGAGGAGCTGTCCGCCGCGATGCGCGCGCTGCACCAGGCCGGGGCGGCCATGGTGGCGTGGGGCGGGGGCACCCACGCCGAGGTCGGGCTGCCGCCGCGCCGCTACGCCGCCGCGCTGCTCACCGAGCGCCTCGACCGGATGGTGCAGTACGACCCCGACGACCTCACCGCCGGCGCCCAGGCCGGCGTGCGCCTGGCCGCGTTCCAGGCGCAGCTCCTGCCCCACCGCCAGTGGCTGGCGCTGGATCCCCCGGGCGCGGCGCGCGCCACGCTGGGGGGCGTGTTCGCCACCGGCCGCGCCGGCCCGCGGCGCCGCTTCGCGGGAGCCCCCCGCGACAAGGTGCTGGGCATGACCGTGGTGCTGGCCGACGGCACCGTCACCCGGGCCGGCGGGCGGGTGGTGAAGAACGTGGCCGGCTATGACCTGCACCGGCTGTACACCGGCTCGTTCGGCACCCTGGCGGTGATCGCCGAGGTGCACGTGCGCCTCTCGCCGGTGCCCGAGGCCCACCGCACGCTGCTGTTCCGGTGCGCCTCGGCCGAGGCCGCCGGCGGGCTGCTGGAGAAGCTCCTGGCCGAGCGGCTGGAGCTGGGCGCGCTGGAGCTACTGGACGGCGAGTGCACCCGCGCCGCCGGGGTGCCGTGGCGGGTCTCGACCGAGGAGCGCGCGTGGACCGTGGCGGCGCTGTTCGAGGGCGGCCCCGACCTGGTGGAGGGGCACCTGGAGCGGGCGCGGGCCCTGGCGCCCGCCGCGCGCCCGGAGCTGCTGGAGGGCGGCTACTCCGAGTCCTTCTGGGGCGCGGTGGCCGAGCTGTCCGCGCCCGCCGGCTCCTCGCCCGCCCCCGACGGCCGCGGCCGGCTGCTGCTGCGGGCCACCACCCTGCCGTCCGAGGTGGCCCGCCGGTGCGGCGCGTGGAAGGGCGGCGCGCTGGGGCCGGGGCTCTCGGTGCACGTGCACGCCCACGCCGCCGCGGGGCAGATCCACGTGCGCCTGACCGGAGCCTCGGGCGAGGCGCTGGCCGGGGCGTGGCAGCGGGTGCGGGCCGACCTGGAGGGCGCCGAGGCCACCGCCCAGCTGCTGGACGCCCCCGCCGCGCTGAAGCCCGGCGTGCCCTGGTGGCACGGCTCCAGCGGCCCGGCGGCGGTGATGCAGGCGCTCAAGCACACCTTCGACCCCCAGGGCCTGCTGGCCCCCGGGCGGCTGCCGTTCGACGCATGAGCGCCCCGCCCCCGGAGCCCCGCCCGCCCGCGCCGGCCGCCACCGGCTGGTTCGACCTGGTGGAGCCGCCCGACCGCGACCAGCTCCATTCGTGCATCCACTGCGGGCTGTGCCTGGCGGCCTGTCCCACCTACCGCGAACTCAAGCTGGAGCCGGACTCCCCGCGCGGCCGCCTGTACCTGATGCGCGCGCTGCACGAGGGGCGGATCGACCCGGCGGCCGGGGTGCGCGCCCACCTGGACCTGTGCCTGGTGTGCCGGGCGTGCGAGACCGCCTGCCCCTCGGGGGTGCCGTTCGGGGAGCTCATGGGCGCGGTGCGCGGCCAGCTGGAGCGGCGGCTGCCCCGGCGGGGCCTGGCGCGCTGGGCCCAGGACCGGGTGTTCCGCGGGCTCCTGCCCAGCCGGCGCAAGCTCTCGCTGTTCACCGGGGCGCTGCGCCTGTACCAGCTCACCGGACTGCGCGCGCTGGTGCGCGGCACCCGGGCGACGCGGCTCCTGCCGGCGGCCCTGCGCGCGGCCGAGGGGCTGCTGCCCGACGTGCCCGGGGGCCCGCGCCGGCTGCCCGCGCGGGTGGCCGCGGCGGTCGAGCCGCCGCGGGCGCGGGTCGCGTTCCTGGTCACCTGCGTGAACCGCGCGCTGTTCCCGGACGTCAACCGCGCCACGCTGGGGCTGCTCTCCAAGGCGGGCGCCGAGGTGGTGATCCCCCGGCGGCAGACCTGCTGCGGCGCGCTGCACGAGCACGCCGGGCGGCGGTCGGAGGCGCAGGCCCTGGCGCGCCGGAACATCGCCGCGGTGGAGGCCGCCGGGCCGGTGGACTTCGTGGTGACCAGCGCCGCCGGCTGCGGCGCGGCGCTGCGCGAGTACGGGCACTGGCTGCGGCACGACCCGGAGTGGGCGGCGCGGGCGGAGCGCCTGGCGGGAATGGCGCGCGACACGCTCGAGGTGCTGGCGGAGCTGGGCCTTCCCGAGCCGGCGCGGCCGGGCGGCGGGAGCGCGGCGGCCACGGTCGCGGTGCACGACCCCTGCCACCTGGCCCACGCCCAGAAGGTGCGGGCCGCGCCGCGGGCCCTGCTCCGCGCGGCCGGCTACCAGCTGGTGGACCTGGAGGACAGCGACTTCTGCTGCGGCAGCGCCGGCATCTACAACCTGCTGCAGCCCTCGATGGCCCTGCGCCAGCTGGAGCGCAAGCTGGAGTGCGTGCGGCGCGCCGGCGCCCACTTCGTGGTCGCGGCCAACCCGGGGTGCCTGCTGTACATGCAGCAGGGCGCGCGGCAGGCCCGGATCCCGGCGCGGGTGGTGCACCCGCTGACGCTGCTGGCGCGCGCGCACGGAGTGCGGGAGTAGCCGCCGGCGCGCCCCCAACGCAACGGGGCGGGCTCCCGAGGGAGCCCGCCCCGTCGTGTGCGCGGCGCGCGCCTCAGCGCACGGTCCGGCCGCGCTCGGGATGCACCCAGCCTGCCTTGCCGCGGTACAGCTGCTTGAGCTGCCCCCAGGTGCCGGCCTTCACCGGGCTCTGCGAGATCACCACGATGGTGCCCTGCATGCTGCCGTTCAGACCGCACTGGTAGGCGTACGAGCCGGGATCGTCGAACGTGTGGGTGAAGGCCCCGCCCTGGCCCAGGCTGCCGGAATCCCACGTCTCCGAGCTGTTCGCCTTGCTGGTGCAGTTGTGGGCCACGGCGTCGAAGTTGGTCCACTTCACCGAGTCGTGGACGATGATGGTGTCCACCGCAGGCGAGAAGCCGGTGGCGCGGATCGCGACGTTGGAGGTCAGGGCCGGTCCCGACGACGCGCTGCCGAGCATGAACAGAGCGCACGCCAGAACGAACCACAGTTTCACCTGGCACCTCCACTGCTGCGACCGACCCATACCGCCCCGGCAGCGGCCCGCGAAGCGAGCGCGCCGGGCGGCACACTTCCCCTTGTATGTCGGAGGATAGCACCGCCGCGCGGCACGTGCAACTGGGATGCAGGTATCCCGGACGGCCGCGCCGGACGCTCACCTCATCCGCACCGCCTTGCGGGTGAGCGTCCAGCCCGCCGCGCGCACCCGCACCAGGTAGATTCCCGAGGGCACCGCGCGGCCCGCGTCGGTGGTGCCGTCCCAGCTCCACGAGCGCGCCGGGCCCTCCACCGCCCCGGCCCACACGCACCTCACGCGGGCTCCGGTGACGTCCAGCACCTCCACCTCCACCCGCTCCCCGGCGGCGCCCGCCAGGGTGATGCAACATGTTTCCTTGAAAGGAGTTGGCGAGAGCGCCAAGCCCCCGCCCGGGCGGCCCGCAGGGTTGCCCGAGAGGGCCGCGAGGGTGTGCCCCAGGTGCGCCCGCACCAGTGCGGTGTCGGGGAGCCCGGCCGCGCCGCAGAGCCACGCGGCCCCCGGGCCGCCGGGCGGCCGCCCCGGCGCGGCGAGGGCCCCCCGGCCCCGGGCCAGCTCCAGATCCTCTACGCCAACACGGCCGTCCCCGGAAAGGTCCAGGGAGGCCGCCGCGAGCGCCGGCAGGGCGCCCAGCTCGTGGCCTCCCGCCCGGACCCGGCCCAGCCGCCACGGGCCCGGGCCCCAGAGAGATCGGAGGGCCACCCAGGTCTCGCCCGCGGTGTCGGTGGGGGCCTCGGCGCACGCCCGGCCGGCCGACCCGGCGCCCGGGAGCGCCGCCCGCCCCGGCGCGCCCGGGTCGGCCTGCACCTCCACCCACACGCTCTCGGCCGGCACCCCCGCCCGGGCCCGGCCCTCGCGGTCACACGCCCGCACGCGCAACACCACGCTGTCCGCATCGCCCGCCGGACACAGCGCGCCGCCGTCGCGCACCACCTCCACCGCGCCGTAGGCAGGGTACACGTGGCTCGCCCCGGCGCGGTCCCCCGGGCCCAGCTCGGGGCGGCGCGTCCCCACCCACGAGGCCAGCCTCAGGATCTCCCGGTCGGTGTTCACGTGCCGCAGGCGCAGCCAGTGCCCGGCCTCGTGCAGCATCAGCGTCTCGAGGTCGGCGCCGGCGCGGTCGGGCTGGCCCTCGCAGCTCCAGCGGAACCCGTCCACGTTGATGGCCGTGTCGCACTCCTCCAGCGCCCCCGAGTCGCCCTCCAGCGTGGCCCACGGGAGCGTCACCGCCAGCCAGGTGCGGCTGTAGGGCCAGGGGCTCAGGACCCCCACGGCATTCACCCCGTCCAGCTCGCACGGGCGCCGGTCGGTGGGGCCGTCGTCCACGAAGCGCAGCCGCGCGCCCTCCACCGCGCCCCACCGCGCGAAGGCGCTGCGCACCGCGGCCTCGCCGCAGCCCCCCGGGAGGCCGGCCGGGTTCACCCGGAAGTGCACCTCGCGCCCCGGCCCCCGCCAGCGGTGCAGCGGGTAGTTGTAGACGACCTCGAGCCAGCTCGGACCCGCGCCGGGAAGCCCGCCCTCCTGATCCAGGCTGGAGCCGCCCGCGGCACCCACCACCTCCACCGGGCCCGAGGTGAGTTCCACCTGGAGCCGCACGTCCGGCGCCGGGGGCACGGCCACGATCTGGGTGTCGCTCCAGGACACCACCCGGCCGTCCTGGCGCGCGAACCAGTCCATGAAGCGCACCCGGCCGGGCGCCGCCCCGAAGCCCTGCCCGCGCACCGTGAGCCGCAGCGTGTCGTCCGCGGCGCTGCCGACCACCGCGGGCGAGACGCCCAGGACGCGCGGTCCGCCGGCCGGGGGCTCGGCAGCGGCGGCGGCGGCCGCGGGAGCCGCCCCCGAGGCGCGCGGCCGCAGCGCGGTGGACAGCGGCTCCGGCGCCCCCGCCAGGCGCGCCCGGAGCCGCGCGGCGAACTCGCCCACCGGGAGCCCGGTGGCCTCCAGCCGCCCCGAGCGGACGCCGTACTTGCCCTGCACCCCGCCCAGCACCCAGGTCCGAGCGGAGGCGGGGTTGCGCTCCAGGAACACCAGCGCCTGCTCGCCCTCGCGGAAGCCGGGCTCGCCGTCCACTTCCAGCCGGAGCCCCGAGGCGTTCCCGCCCAGCACGCTGAAGGTCACCTCGCGCGCGGCGGGCCCGGCGAGGGTCTCGGACACCGCGAGCGTCACGTCGGTGGCCGGCACGCCGCCCAGGGGATGCGGCCGCCGGGACGTCACCGTGCCCAGCACCACCAGGTCGGCGCGGCGCGCAAGGTCGTCCGGGGAAAGCGCCAGCAGCGCCCCGGCGCGGGCGGGAGGCGGGGCAGGAGTGAGGGCGAGGGCGGGCAGGGAGAGGACGAACACGCACGCGGGGAGCCGCGGGAAGCGGAAGGGCATGGGAACGGATACTCCAGGGGTGTGGAAGCGGAGGAGCGCGGAGGCACCGGGGGAAGCCGCGGGGCGGGCGCGGGCGCGCCCGGATCCAGTCTGCGCCGCCGGCGCGGGCCGCGTCAAGCTGGAGCGGCGGCGCCGGGCGCCGCCGCTACCGGGCGGGGCACCCTCCGCACGCGCCCACCCCGGCGCCCGCCGCCGCCCGCCTCCCCGCGCGGCGCGCGCCGGTGTAGAATGCCGCGCAGCGTACGCGCCACCCGGCGAACCGCGGCCGCCGCTCCGCGGGCCGGTCCGCCCGGAATCGAATCCACCCCCCACGCGCCCGCGCCGCGGGAGAGGGGAGATCCCGATGCGTTCCGTCTGGCTGCCGAAACCCGGGCTGGCCCGCGCCGCCGTGGTGGCCGTGGCCCTGCTGGCCGTCTCCTGCGCCAGCCCCGACAAGCTGGCCCGCCAGAGCGACGAGCTGCTGGCCCAGGGCCAGGCCCAGGAAGCCTACGAGAAGGCCCGCAAGGCGCTGGACAAGGAGCCCGACAACGAGCACGCGCGGCAGGCCATGACCGCCGCGGCCGCGAGCCTGATGGAGGGCTGGAAGCGGGACGTCCGCGCGCTGGCCGGCTCGGACACCGTCGCCGCGGCGCGCCGCTGCATCGACCTGGACGCCTTCCGCCGCCAGCTCAGCGACTACCGCGTGGGGCTGCCGCCGGACACCGCCTTCCGGAGGGACGAGCGCGAGATCCGCTCCAACGCCGCCCAGCGCTACTACGGACGCGGCCTGGACGCGCTCCGCGGGCACCAGCCGCGGGTGGCCTACGACGCCTTCCTGGCCGCGCGGGACCTGCTGCCGGGCTACCTGGACGTGGAGTCGCTCATCCGGGAGGCCTACGACCGGGCGGTGACCCGGGTGGCCATCCTGCCGTTCGCCAACCAGACCGACGCCACCGGCCTGACTCTGGAGCTGGCCGACCGGATCTACAGCGAGGTGGCGCGGCGGGTGACGGCCAAGGACTTCCGCTTCACCGTGCTGGTCGGCCGCGACGAGATCTACGCCCGCGTCCCGCTGGACGCGCTGTCGGAGATGACCCGCGACGCCGCGCTGCGCATCGGGCGCGACCTGGACGCCGACTGCGTGATCTACGGGCGCGTCTACGGGCTCAGCGCCAACTCCAACAACGAGACCTTCCACACCCCGCTGGAGCGCCGGGAGACGGTGCGGGACGAGTCGGGCCGCAGCTCCGAGCGCTACGCCGAGGACGACATGGCGGTGACCCTGCGCAGCCGGTCGGTCAGCGTCCGGTACGAGCTCGAGGCCCTGGACACCGGGACCGGGAAGGCCCTGGACCGGCGGGCCGAGGAGCGCACCGCCGAGGCCCACACCGTCTACACCGACTACCTGCCCGCGCCGGACTACGACGACTACTCGCTGTACCGGCCGGAAGTGAAGCAGTCGGAGCCGGAGCGCGCCCGGGCCCTGGACCAGAGCTGGAAGGACCGCGTGGGCAGCTGGAGCCTGCCCGAGCTGCTGAAGCACGCCCACGACCAGCACGACCGCACCGCCTACCGGCCCGACTACCGCGGCGAGTTCCTGGGCCACTCCCGCGGCCGGCCGGTGTTCCTGGGGGACCTCCCGCCCGCGGGCGACCTGGCCGAGATCGCCCTGGACGACCTGTGGGAGCCGGTGCTCTCGGTGCTAAAGGACCTGGAAAAGGGGCCGTAAATTCCCTGGGCGGCCGCCTGGCCGCCTGGCGCGGCAGGGTCGTCACTTCCCCGCGCCGGCCCTGCGGCGGCCGCCCCCGGGCGGGGCGAATGCGCGCCGCGACGCACAGGCGAGCACCCGGAGGCCGCCATGGACGCCACGGCCCGCACGTCCCCCGAGCACCCGGCGGAGGCCGCCCCGCTCCCCGGGGCTGCGCCCACGGGGGCGCAATCGGCCGCCCCGACGCCCGCCGTCACCGACCTCATCCGCACCATCATCGAGGGCGTGGCCGCCGAGACCGGCGAGAGCTTCTTCCACTGCCTGGCGGAGCACCTGGCGCGGGCCCTGCAGGCCGACTTCACGGTCATCGGCGAGCTGGCGGCGGGGCCCCGGGAGACCATCCGCACCGTCGCCGTGTGCGCCGGCGGCACGCGCGCCGGGAACCTCACCTACGACCTGGCCGGCACCCCTTGCGAGAACGTGGTGGGCCGAGGCGTCAGCTCCTACCCCCGGGGCGTGGCCGACCTGTTCCCCGACGACTCGCTGCTGCGGGAGCTGGGGGTCGAGGGCTACGTGGGCGTCCCGCTGTTCGACTCCCACCACCGCCCGCTGGGCAACATGGTGGCCCTGTTCCGCCGGCCCCTGGAGGACCCGGGGCTGGCGGAGGCCATCCTGCAGGTGTTCTCCACCCGCACCGCCGCCGAGATCGAGCGCCGGCGGACCGAGCAGGCGCTGCGCGAGAGCGAGGACCTGCTGCGGGCCACCCTGGAGTCCACCGCCGACGGCATTCTGGTGGTGGACAACGACCGCCGCGTCACCCACGCCAACGCCCGCTTCGCCGAGCTGTGGCGCATCCCCGAGGAGCTGATGGCCCGGCACGACGACACCCGGCTGCTGGCCTTCGTGGTGGACCAGCTGCAGGACCCCGAGGCATTCCTGGCCAAGGTGCACGAGCTGTACGGCACCGACCGCACCGACTTCGACACCCTGCACTTCAAGGACGGCCGGGTGTTCGAGCGCTACTCCTGCCCGCTGGTGCGGGCCGGCGGCGTGTGCGGGCGGGTGTGGAGCTTCCGCGACATGTCCCGCCGCCACCGGGCGGAGGAGGAGCGGCGCAGCCTGGAGGCCCAGATGCAGCAGGCCCAGAAGCTGGAGAGCCTGGGCGTGCTCGCGGGCGGCGTGGCCCACGACTTCAACAACCTGCTCACCGCGATCCTGTGCAACGCCGACCTGGCGCTGGCCCAGCTCCCCGAGATCCACCCCTCGCGCCGGGCGGTGAGCGCGGTGGTGAAGACCTCGCAGCGCGCCGCGGACCTGTGCCGCCAGCTGCTGGCCTACTCCGGCGGCGGGCGCTTCGTGCTGCGCGCGGTGAACCTCTCGGAGCTGGTGCGGGAGGTGGCTCACCTGCTGGAGATCTCCATCTCCAAGAAGGCCGAGCTGCACTACGACTTCCAGGCGCACCTGCCGCCGGTGGCCGCGGACGCCGGCCAGCTGTGCCAGGTGCTGATGAACCTCATCCTCAACGCGTCGGAGGCGCTGGAGGGCCAGGAGGGGACGATCACCGTCTCCACCCGGGCGGTGGACGCGGAGCAGGCCGCCGCGGACCGCGCGCCCGGCTCTCCGCTGCCCGAGGGGGCGCTGGTGTGCCTGGAGGTGCGCGACACCGGCTGCGGCATGGACGCGGAGACCCAGGCGCGCATCTTCGACCCGTTCTTCACCACCAAGTTCACCGGGCGCGGGCTGGGGCTGGCGGCGGTGCTGGGCATTGTGCGGGGCCACGGGGGCGCCATCCGGATCGAGAGCCGGCCGGGCCAGGGCACCGCCTTCCGCATCTACCTGCCGGCGGACGCCTCGGCCGGATCCGGGGAGGCCGAGCCCGAGGAGGAGGCCCACCTCTCCTCCGGCATCGGCACGCTGCTGCTGGTGGACGACGAGGAGGCGGTGCGCGAGACCACCCGCGAGCTGCTCGAGGTGCTCGGCTACCGGGTGCTGGCGGCCGCCGACGGGCGCGCCGCGGTGGAGCTCTTCCAGCAGCACGCGGGCGAGATCGACGTGGTGCTGCTGGACCTCACCATGCCGCACATGGACGGCGAGGAGACGCTGCGCGAGCTGCGCAAGATCCGCGGCGACGTGCGGGTCATCATCTGCAGCGGCTACCACGAGCGCGACGTGGCCCGCCGCTTCGCCGGGCGCAGCCCCTCGGGCTACCTGCAGAAGCCCTACCGCCCGGCCGACCTGTCCAAGGCGCTCGACTGGGCGCTGCGCGAGGTCTGAGCCCCGCCCGCTAGGCCACCCGCACGCTCACCGCCATGCCGTCGTCCAGCGGCAGCAGGCTGGAGACGAAGGCCGGATCGGCCCACATCCGCCGCAGATACTCCCGCACCCCCTGCGTGGCCGGCTCGCCGGTGACCGCAGGGTCGGCCACCCGGCCGCTCCACAGCGCGTTGTGGATCGCCACCACCCCGCCCACCCGCACCCGGTCCCGCGCCAGCGCGTAGGCGTCGGGGTACTGCTCCTTGTCAATGTCGATGAAGATGACGTCGAACTCGCCCGGGGTCCGGGCCAGGATCTCGCGGGCGTCCCCGGTCTCGAACTGCACCCGGTCCGCCAGGCCCGCCCGGGTCAGGAACTCGTGCGCCCGGCGGGAGTTCTCGGGGTCCCCGTCGGTGTGGACCACGCGCCCGCCGGGCGGCAGGGCGGCGGCGAACCACAGCGTGGAGTAGCCGAAGCCCGAGCCCATCTCGAACACCCGCCGCGCCGCCGACATCCGCGCCAGCTGGTGCAGCAGCCGCCCGCACTCCGGCCCCACGATCGGGAAGTCGCTGGCGGCCGCCAGCGCCTCCATCTCGCGCAGCACCGAGTGGTCGTGCTGCGCGAGGCGTTCCAGGTACGCGCCCACGCGGGGCTCGAGGATGCCTTCGGATGCCATGGCGGGTTCTCCCGGAGATTCGAAGGGGCGCTGCGGCGGCGCCCCGGGCTGCGCCGGCGGCTAGTCGCCGGAGGAGGGCGCGGGTTGGTCCTTGTGGGCGTAGAACTCCGCGTTCTTCCGGATGTAGTCCTTCCACTTGTCAGGCACGTCCACGTCGAGGAAGATCGCGTTCACCGGGCAGGCGGGTTCGCAGGCCGCGCACTCGATGCACTCGTCGGGGTTGATGTAGAGCTGCTCCCCGCCGTCGTGGATGCAGTCCACGGGGCAGACCTCGACGCAGGACTTATCTTTCGTTCCGATACAGGGTTCGGTGATCACGTAGGGCATGAGTGGCTCCTCGAGTGCGGCCCGCACCTGATCTTCCCCCGGAGGGCGCGCCAGCGTCAAGGGCGGAGCGCCGTCCGGCGGCCGCGCCGCCTGCCCGCCCGCACCCCAGGGAGGAGCCCATGGAGCTGCGACCCTCCATCGCCGGGACCTGGTACCCGGACAGCCCGCGCGAGCTGATCGAGGAGCTGGACGAGTACCTGGAGGCCGCCCGGGCCGCCGGGGCGGCGGCGCCCGCGGGAGGCGGGGCAGGGACCCGCGCGGACGCCGCGCCGGGGACGCGCGCGGGAGCCGAGGGAGCCACCCCCGCGGCGGCCGGGGGCGCCCGGGAGATGGTGGGGCTGATGTCGCCCCACGCCGGGCTGTGCTACTCGGGCCCGGTGGCGGCCCACGCGTACGCCCGCCTGCGCGGAACGCACCCGGAGCTGGTGGCGCTGGTGGGGCCGCTGCACTCCGGAGGCGGGCGGGCGGTGATGACCAGCGCCTACCAGGCCTTCGGCACGCCCCTGGGGGCGGTGCCGGTGGATTCCGAGGCCGCCGCGGCCCTGTCCCGGGCGCTGCACACCCGCGCGGGCCGCGGGCTGGAGCCGGTGCAGGACGCCGGCGAGCACTCCCTGGAGATCCAGCTGCCGTTCCTGCAGCGGGTGCTGGGGGAGTTCCGGCTGCTGCCGGTGATGCTCACCCGGCCGGGCGCGGCCACCGTGGAGGCCCTGGGCCACGCGCTGGCGGATGTCCTGCGCGGCCGCCCGGCGCTGCTGGTGGCCAGCTCCGACCTGTCGCACTTCTTCCCGCAGGACGACGCCGACCGGCTGGACCGCGAGCTGCTCCGGCGGGTGGCGGCGTTCGACCCCGCCGCGGTGCTGTCGGCGGAGGCCGAGGAGGCGGGCCAGGCCTGCGGCGCCGCGGCGGTGGCGGCGGTCATGTGGGCGGCGCGCGACCTCGGGGCCGACCGGGCCACGGTGCTGCGCCACGCCAGCTCCGGGGACGTCACCGGCGACTTCCACTCGGTCGTGGGCTACGCCGCGGCGGCCTTCTGGCGGCCGGCGGCGGGGGCCGCCTAGCCGGCCGCCCTGGGCCACCGGGTCCTCCCCCGTCGGCCCGGTCCCTGGCCGGCCCTTGACGCCCGGCCGCCGGCAGGGCACTCTCCCGCTTTGACCGCTTCGACGGCTCTTTCCACACCCCGGAGTCCGGCCGGAACCCCTTGGGACCAGACACGTTGCGTGCGGCGGATGGACCCCGCCCCGACCCGGGCGCCAACACCTTCGGGAGGCTGACTTGGACAGACCCTTCGTGGGCAAGGTGGCCTTCGTCACCGGCGGGACGCGCGGCATCGGCCTGGCGACCGCCCGGGAGTTCGCCCGCCGCGGCGCGGACGTGGCCATCTCGTTCTTCACCAACCGCACCAACGCCCAGGAGGCCCAGGCCGGGCTCCGGCAGTTCGGCGGGCGGGTGGAGCTGCTGCGGGGCAACGTGGGCAACCCCGTGCACGTGGACCTCATGTTCGACCACCTGGAGCAGAAGCTGGGGCGGATCGACTTCTTCGTCAGCAACGCGGCCATGGGGGTCCTGAAGCCGGTCGAGGAACTGACCCTGGCCGACTGGGACCGCACCATGGAGGTCAACGTGCGCTCCCTGATGCAGGGCAGCCAGCGCAGCCTCCGGCTGATGCGCAAGAACGGCCACGGGGGGCGCATCGTCGCCATCTCCAGCATGGGCGCGGTGCGCTACATCCCCAACTACGCGGCGCTGGGGGCGGCCAAGGCGGCCATCGAGTCGCTGGTGCGCTTCCTGGCGGTGGAGTTCGCGCCTTACGGGGTGGTGGTGAACTGCGTGCACTCGGGGATGGTGGACACCGACTCGCTGAAGCGCTTCACGGTGCGCGACGAGCTGATCGCCGAGAACATCAAGCGCGCCCCGTTCCGGCGCCTGGGCACCCCCGAGGACATCGCCCGGGTGGTGGTGATGCTGTGCACCGAGGACGCTGCCTGGATCGTGGGCCAGAGCATCGTGGCCGACGGCGGGTACTCGATCAACGGCTAGGCCGCGCCCGCGGGGCTAGCGGCGCGGCGCCGCGCCGCGCAGGATGAGCGACCACCGCCGGAACTCCGCCGGCGGCGGCTCCGGCAGCGCCGCCACCGCGCGGCGGAAGGCCTCGGCCGAGGCCTCCGGGGCCAGCACCTCCGCGTCCCACCGCCACACGCTCAGCGCCAGGTGGATGTAGTAGGCGTCGCTGGCGGCCCGGAACACGTGGGTGACGCTGCCGTCGCGGTTCAGGCGGGCCCCCTTGAAGCGCGCCTTGTTGCGTTTCACCTCCGCCGCCGAGCGGCCCCGGAAGCGCATCCGCAGGTTGAAGGCCAGCTCCTGCCGGGCGAACAGGTCGGGCCGGATGTAGTCCTCCCACTCGAGGTGCGGCTCGCGGTGGAAGTGCTGCTCGGTGACGGTGAACTCCTGCAGGCGGTCCACCCGGTAGGTGGTCAACTCGGGCTTCTCGGGGTCGCGCGCGAACAGGTAGTCGGCCAGCGGGGCGCACAGGATGCGGTGGGGCCGCAGGATCCGCCGCCGAGTGGTGCGGGTGTAGGCCGAGAAGTACACCGCGTCCAGGCACAGCCGCTCGTCCACCGCGCGCTGGATCCGCCGCAGCGGCAGCGGCAGGCGCGGCGGGCGGATCCCGAAGCAGGCCCACATCACCTGGTCTTGGAGGCCGCGGCGCAGCCGCATCGGCACCCGCTCCAGGAGGTCGAAGTAGGCCTTCCGCCGCCGCTCGTGGATCTCCTGCACCCCCAGCAGCCCGGCCGCCGCGAGGTCGTCCAGGCAGCGGTCGCGCAGCCTCAGGAAGTCGTCCACCGTGGGCGCCGGCGCGCGCGCCATGCGGGCCCCGCTACTTCCCGCCGCGCCGGCCCAGGGTGGCGGTCAGGGTCATCGGCTTCCCGTCCCGCAGCAGCTCGATCTGCACCACGTCCCCGGGCTTGCGCGCGCTCAGCGCGTAGAAGTAGTCCTCCAGGTTCCCGACCACCTTGCCGTCGAACTTGACGATGATGTCCTTGCCCCGGATGCCGGCATTCTCCGCCGGGCTGCCCTCGCGCACCCCCGAGAGCAGCACCCCCTTGAGGTCCGGCGCACCCCCGAAGTCCGGCACGGTGCCCAGGTACGGGCCGTAGCCGCCCCCGCCGTAGCCCTCCCCGCCGCCGCGGGCACTGTCGGCCTTCACCTTGGTGAAGGCGATGGCGCTGTCCCGGCCGGCCAGCTCCGAGGCCACGTCCTCCACCATGCCCAGCACCCGCGCCTCGCCCGGGGCGTCGATCTTGTCCCAGGTGTCGGACGGCTTGTGGTAGTCGGAGTGCGCGCCGGTGAAGAAGAACAGCACCGGGCGGTCCTTGGCGTAGAAGGAGGTGTGGTCGCTGGGCCCGTAGCCGCTGGCCTGCTCGTTGGCGGTCAGCCCGTGGGCCTTCGCGGCGCGCGCCACCAGCTCCGGGAACAGCGGCGAGCTGCCGGTGCCGGACACCGCCAGCCGGTCGTTCCGCAGCCGGCCGATCATGTCCATGTTGATCATCGCCGTCATGCGCTCCACCGGCACCGGCGGGTGGTTCACGAAGTGGCCCGAGCCGTACAGGCCCTCCTCCTCGCCCACGAAGCACACGAACAGCAGGCCCCGCCGCACCGGCGTCCCGGCGGCCTCGAAGCAGCGCGCCAGCTCCAGCACCCCGGCGGTGCCGGAGGCGTTGTCGTCGGCGCCGTAGTGGATGGCCTTCTTGTCCGGCTCCAGCGAGCCGGGCCCGCCCATGCCCAGGTGGTCGTAGTGGCCGCCGATCACCACGTACTCGGTGGCGGCGTCCGCGGAAGCGGGCGGGAGCATCGCCACCACGTTGGACACCCGCTTCCGGTCGTGGATGAGGTCGGTCTTGAGCGAGACCGCCGCCCCGTCCAGGGCCAGCGGGGCGGGCCGGCGGGAGGCGTCGATCTTGGCCTGCAGCGCGCCCAGGTAGCTGCCGGCGCTGTCGGGCAGGAACCCCGGCAGGTGCGCGGCGGCGCCCCGCAGCAGCTCCTCGGCCACCTCGCGGCGCACGCTCAGCGCCGGGATGTGCCCGCCGCCCACGCCCTGGTCGGAGCGCAGCGGCAGCGGCGCGTCGGGCACCTCCGGGTGGGTCCGCGGGCCCAGCACCACCAGCGCGGCGCGCGCGCCGTGGTTGAAGGCGTTGCTGGTCTTGTAGCGCAGGTCGGCGTAGCGCGACCGGCCGGCGGCCCCGAACGGCCCGGCGGTGTCGTTCTCCGCGGGCACGTAGCGCAGGAACAGCACCACCTTGCCCTTCACGTCGGCGCCGGCGTAGTCGTCATAGCCCTTCTCGTCGGCGGTGATGCCGTAGCCCACGAACACCACCGGCTCGCCGTCCATGGAGTCGTTCTCGGAGAAGCCCAGCGGGGTGAACTCGGAGTCGGGCCGCCAGGCGCGCTCGCCCGAGGCCCCGCGGGTGCCCAGCCGGTTGTCGCGGCCGGGGCGCACTCCCACGGTGGTCTCGAAGGTCTGGAGGAAGCCGCGGCGGCGCGGCCCCAGGCTGTCGCCCGCCGGCGCGAGCCCCAGCGCCTCGAACTGGCGCGCCAGCCAGGCCGCCGCCGAGTCGCAGCCGGCCTCGCCGGTGCGCCGGCCGGCGTACGCGTCGGAGGCCAGCTGCCGGATGGTCTGGAGGATCCGCGCGGAGTCCGGCGCGGCGGGGGCGGCCGGGAAGCCGCCGGACGCCGCGGCCGCGGGACCGCCGGCGGACAGCAACACGAGGACGGCCGGGGCGGCCAGGGCGAGCGCGCGACGGGATCGCATGCGAGAGAACCTCCCACGGTTCGAGGCGGCGCGGGCCGGCGGGCGCGCGGCCGCCTCAGCGAGAGCCGGCACTGCGGGACCGGGCGCCCCGCGCGGGCGCGCCGGCTTGCGCCAGCGGCGCCCACACCTCGAGCGGCCCCGGACCCTCCACCCGGTACGGAATCCCGTCGAGGATAGCACGGACCCGGTAGCTGCCGCGCAGCTGCAGGAAGACGTGCGCTGCGCGCCGCAGCCGCGCCGCATCCGGCCGCGGCGCGCCGGGCAGCACGGTGGCCGCGCCGCCCTCCACCCGGATGTCCACGCGCAGCGAGTCGCGCTCGCCCGCCGCGGCCGCGAGGCGCACCGCGTCCGGCAGCCGAGCCTCGCCCGCCGGGGTGCGCACCCGCCGATCCCCGAACACGGTGGTCACGCGGTCGGGGCGGAACACCCCCACCAGCCCGCCGGGGGCGAACAGCACCGCGAAGCCCGGCTGGCTGCGCCCGCCCTCCAGGATCTGCCCGTACACCAGCGACAGCGAGTCCCCCGACACCTTGCCCCAGTTCCATCGGACGTCCCGCCACACCCCCCAGTTGTGGTCGTGGTAGCCGACCGCGCCGCGGAAGCGCCACGGGCCCCCGGGGCCGCGGATCTCCCCGCGGGCCGCGCCGCGCACGAACGGCACCGCGTAGCCGGTGACGAAGCCGGAATCGCCGTGCACCTCGCCGCTGGTGAAGCTCTGCCCCGCACCCGGGACGAACTCCACCTCGCCGCTCGCCCCCGGCACCGCGAAGCTCACGCGGTAGCGGCTCCCCACCAGCCGCACCCGGCCGGCCCCCATTTCCAGATCGGGCCGCTCCAGCGACGCCCGGACCCGCGCCCCGCCGGCGGTGCCGACCGCCCGCCGCAGCGGCCGGCCCGCCCGGCCCAGCTGCACCGACACCACCCCCAGGGCCTCGCCCGCGCGCCAGTCGCCCAGCACCTGGAAGGAGAGGTAGGCGAAGCGGCCGGTGGCCGGCTCGAACACCTCGAAGTAGTGCCACTCCACCCAGCCCCGCTCGCGGGCCGCCGCGCCCCGCAGGCCGGGCGCCTCCGGAGGCAGGTGGAAGTGGTCCATCTCCCGGAGCGCCTCCTCCGGCGTGGGGGACAGCAGCCGGCGCTCCTCGGGGGCGTCGGCGAAGGAGTCGGGCCACGACCACCCGGCCAGCACCGCCCGCTCGCGCGAGGGCACGGTGCCGACGGCCAGCACCGGCGTCACCCGGCCGCGGGCCACCAGGTACACCTGCTGGCCCACCAGGCGCGGGCACACCGCCGCCACCTGCCCCGCCACCCGCGGGCTGGTTAGCACGCTCCGCACCAGGAAGCGCAGGCCGCTGATCCGGTGGTAGAGCGCCGTGGCGCCGCCCACCTTGAGCGCCTCCACGTCCATGCCCACCGGGAGCAGCACCACGTCGCCGCCCCCCAGCAGGTCCTTGTCGCGGGCCTCGTTCAGCACCGCCTCGCCCACCGAGAGCAGCACCGTCACCACCGCCACCCCCAGCGCGTAGCCCAGGAGGAACAGCGCGGTCCGGCGGGGGCGCTCCAGGAGGCTCCGGGCCAGCAGGCGGATCACGCGCGCCTCCGCGCCGCGCTCCCGGCGGGCCTCACCGCGCCTCCCGCCCGTCGCGCAGCTTCAGGACCCGGTCCGCCAGCCCGGCCAGCTCCGGGTTGTGGGTGGCCACCACCACCGCGGTGCCGTCGTGGGCCAGCTGGCGCAGCAGCCGGCCCACCTGCTCGTTGTTGGCCGCGTCCAGCTCGCCGGTGGGCTCGTCGCCCAGCACCACCTCGGGGCGGTTGGCCAGCGCCCGGGCGATGGCCACGCGCTGCATCTCGCCGCCCGAGAGCTGCGCCGGCTTGTGCCGCAGCCGGTCCTCCAGCCCGACGTAGCGCAGCAGCTCCCGGGCGCGCCGGTCCCGCTCCGGGGCGGGCACGCCCGCCTCCAGCATCGGCAGCCACACGTTCTCCTCGGCGGTCAGCATGGGCAGGAGGTAGAAGCGCTGGAAGACGAAGCCCACCCGGCGCAGCCGGATCGCGGCGCGCTCCGACTCCCCCAGCGCGGACGCCACCCGGCCGTCCATCCGCACCTCCCCCGAGGTGGGGGTGTCCACCAGCCCCAGCAGGTGCAGCAGGGTGGACTTGCCGCAGCCGGACGGCCCGGTCACCGCCAGGAACTCTCCGCGCGCCAGGCGCAGCGAGACGCCGCGCAGGGCGCGCACCACCCCGGAGGGCACGCGGTAGTCGCGGGTCAGCTCGCGCGCCTCGAGCACCGCGGGACGCGGCTCCCCGCCGGAGGGCGGGGCTGCGCCGGGGGCGCCCGCGCCTAGGGGCGAACTCGCGCCCGGGGCCGGGACGCCCGCGCCGGGGGCGCCGTGCGCGGGCCGGCTCACGGGGCCGCCTCGTGCAGCGTGGCGGCGATCGGCAGCCGGGCCACCCGCCGCATCGGGCCCAGCGCGCCCAGCGCGCCGGCCAGCGCCAGCAGCGCCACGGTCTCGGCGGTGGCCGCCGGCGTGGCCACGAAGAAGTGCAGGTCCGCCGGCAGCCCCGGCCCGCGCAGCAGCAGCCGGTCCAGGTACCGGGCCGTGGCCAGCCCCAGCAGCAGTCCCGAGGGCACTCCGATGGCCACGAACGCCAGGCTCTCGGTCAGCATCAGCGCCACCAGCCGGGCCGGCCTGAGCCCGATCGCGCCCAGCACCGCCATCTCGCCCAGCCGGTCGTTGAGCGAGAGCACCAGCAGGGTGGAGATGAGCAGCCACGCCACCGCGAAGCTCAGCGCGCCGAGGATGGCCGAGAACTGGGTGAAGTAGCTGAGCTGGGCGCGCACCTTGCGGACCAGATCCTGTACCTGGTAGACCTCCGCCTGCGGCAGCCGCGCGCGCAGGTCGCGGGCCACCGCGGGCGCGTCGGCCGGGCGCCGGAGCCGCACCGTGACCAGGGACAGCGGGTCCTCGGCGCGCACGCCCCGGAGCGCCTGGGCCAGCTCCGTCGGCAGCATGCAGCTGTTCTGGGTGGCGGTGTCGAAGCGGAAGTCGCCCACCGCGGCCACCGGCAGGCGCACCTCCCGGGCCTGCCGCTGCACCTGCGCGTCGGGGGGCGCCGCGATCTCCAGGGTGTCGCCCACGCCCACCCCTGCGGCGCGCGCCAGGTGCCGGTTGATCAGCACCCCGCCGCGCACCGCCGCGGCGTCCAGCCGCCCGGCGGCCACCCGGAACACCTCCGGGGCGGGCTCCGCGCAGGCCATCACGAAGGCCGCGCGCAGCGGCCCGGCGCTCCCCGGGCGGCGCCAGTACAGGGTGGTGCCGTAGAAGCCCAGCGCCCGGGCCACGCGCGGGTCGGAGCGCACCACGGCCAGCACCCGGGAGCCGTCCCGCAGCGCCGCGTCGGCGGTGAACGGCAGCACCCCGCGCGGGGCGAGACGCAGCTCGAAGCTCATGTCCCGCACCGCGGCCTCGAAGCTCGCCGCGAGCCCGCCGGCCAGCATCACCATGTCGTAGAGCAGCGCGCCGCTCACCGAGATCCCCAGCCACAGGAGCAGCGTCCGGGTGCGGCTGCGGACCAGGTTGCGCGCGGCCAGAAAGGCGATCATCGCGGCGTCTCCCAGGCTCCCCTCAGCGCCCCAGCAGCTTCAGCGCCGGCACGCGCGCCAGGCGCAGCGCCACCGCCAGCCCGGTGCCCAGGCCGAAGGCCGCCCCCAGCGCCAGCGAGGTCCACGCCACCGCCGGGGTCACCGCGGCGAACACCAGCGTGGTGTCGTAGTAGCGCTGGTAGTAGGCGTTGACCGCCGCCGCGGCCAGCCGCCCCAGGCCCAGCCCGGCGAGGCTGCCGAGCACCGAGATGGCCAGCGCCTCGGCGCACACGAACAGGGTGAGGCTGCGGCGGCGCACCCCGATCAGGCGCAGCGCCCCCAGCTCGTGGCGCCGCTCCTCCACCTTGAACAGCAGGATGGCCAGCAGGAACACCGCGCCCGCGGCCAGCGTGATCAGGCTGATGGCCCGGTGGAAGCGCGAGACCACCTCGAAGGTCTGGGAGGTGCGCTCCGCCAGCTCCTCGCTGGTGTAGGCGCGGTAGCCGCCGCTCAGCGCGTTCAGCCGGTCCCGCAGCCGGCCCGCCTGGCCCGGGTCGCGGGCCTTGAGGATGACCTCGTCGGCCTCGTCCGCCCGGCCGGTCAGGCGCGCCAGGTCCGAGAGGTGCAGGCGCACCCACAGGGTGCCGCGGCCCACGTCCACCGGGTCGGCCTTGAAGGGCAGCACCGCGGCCACCCGCGCCCAACGGCCGGTCCGGAGCGCCGGGTCCGCGCTCACCCGCACCACCTCCCCGGCGCGCAGCCCGGCCACCCGGGCGGCGCGCTGGCTGAGCAACAGCGGCGGCAGGGTGTCGGCGGGGGTCGGGGCCCCCGCGGCGCGGGCGAGCCCGGCGGGCGGCGCGGCGGCCAGGCCGGCGAGCAGCGCGGCGCACGCGGCCCACCGCGCCAGGGGCCGGCAGGCGGACGCGGCGCGCGGGGGCGTCCCGGGACGCGGGCGCCGGGCGGGCAGCGGGAGATCGGGCGGACGCGGCGCGGACACGGAGCTAGCGGTACGCCGAGAGCCCGGTGACCGCTTCACCCAGGATGAGGGTGTGGATGTTGTGGGTGCCCTCGTAGGTCTTCACCGATTCCAGGTTGCACAGGTGGCGCATCACCGGGTACTCGGCGGTGATGCCGTTGGCGCCCAGGATGTCGCGCGCGGCCCGGGCGATGTCCAGGGCCGCGGCGACGTTGTTGCGCTTGGCCAGCGAGACCCGCGCGAAGCCGGCCTCGCCGCGCTCCTTGAGCCGTCCCAGCTGCAGGCACAGGAGCTGCCCCTTGGTCAGCTCGGTCAGCATGTCGGCCAGCTTCTCCTGCACCAGCTGGAACCCCGCGATGGGCCGGTCGAACTGCACCCGGGTCTGCGCGTACCGCAGC
>DATKKS010000091.1:0-2169 GCA_035542815.1 Saccharimonadales bacterium (SeqCode)
GGTCCACGAACACCAGCCGCCGCTCCCCGGTGTAGATCACCGCCGACGCCGGCACCGCCAGCCGGCGCCCCACGGGCAGCGCCAGGTCCACGTCCACGAACATGCCCGGCTTGAGCATCCCGGCGGGGTCCGCCACCTCGATGCGCAGCTCGCCGGAGCGGGTGTCGCCGCCGACGGTGGGGTAGACGTAGGCCACCCGCGCCGGCCGCGCGCCGCTCTCCGCGAACGGGTCGAGCACCGTCGCCGGCATGCCCGGCCGCACCAGCGGCAGCTGGTACTGGTACACGTCGGCCAGCACCCACAGCGAGTCGGTGGGCGCGATGCGGTCCAGGACCTGCCCGGCGGTGAACGCGGTGCCGCGCTTGACCGACTGCTCCATCACCACCCCGCCGGCCGGCGCCACCACCCGGAGCGCCTCGCGCGGGCGGCCCTCGCGGGCCTGCCGGTCGATCTGCTCGGGGGTCAGGTCCCACAGCAGCAGCCGCCGGCGGGCCGAGTCCAGCAGGCCGCCGGGGGCCAGGTGGCTGGTGTCGTCGTGCGCGGCGCGCAGCGCCACCAGGTACTCCTGCTGCGCGGCGTACACGTCGGGGCTGTAGGCCGTGAACAGCTCCTCGCCGGCGCGCACCCGGCGGCCGGGGAAGTCCGCGTTCACCTCCCGCACCCAGCCGGAGTACTTGAGCGCGACCTCGGTGATGCGCCGCTCGTCGTAGGCCACCCGGCCCGGGAGGCGCAGCCGCACCTCCAGCTCGCGCCGGGCCACGGGCTCCACCCGCACGCCGATCTCCTGGCGCCGGATGGGCCCCAGCTGGACCGCGGCCGCGTCGGAGGCGGGCCCCGCCGCCGACTCCTCGCCGGCGGCCGGGGCTGCTGGCCGCGCTTCCTCCGGCCCGCCCGCGAACTCCGCGCCGGCCAGCCCGGTGCTCACGCGCAGCTCCAGGTGCTGCTCGGCCTGCCCCGGCTCGAGCAGCTCCAGGTCCATGTCCCAGGCCCCGCTCATCCCGAGGTCGTAGGCCGCCTCGTAGGTGCCCGGGGCGCCCTCCCGGACCCTCGCCCGGCTCTCCATGCGCGGCATGGCCCCCATGGCGGGCATGCTGACCAGCAGGCGCACCGCGGCCCCGTGCACCGGCCGGCCGTCGGGGCGGCGCAGCCAGACCAGCATCCGGTTCTCGCCCAGCCTGGGGACCGCGGGGCGCAGGGCCACGCTCACCCGCAGCGGGCCCGCCTCCCGGGTCACCGCGTCCGCCGGGACGGCCGCTCCCCCGGGGCCGCCGATGCGGCATCCGGCCAGCGCCAGCGCACCGACAGCCAGGAGCCGGGCGATCCGGGCCGGCGCGGCGTTGGAAGCCCGCCGGGGCGCGCGCCGGGCGGGGACCACCAGCTTGGCGGCATCACTCATCGCGATTCCCTCCCCCGGGGATCCCCGGCGGCAGCAGCCCCACGGCCCGGTCCAGGTCGGTGTGGGCCTGCCCGTAGTCGGCCAGCGCCCGGAAGTAGTCCAGGCGGGCGCTGGCGAAGTCGCGCTCGGAGTTGAGCAGCACCACGAAGTCGGTGCGGTTGGCCTCGTAGTTGGCGCGCACCGCCCTGAGCGCCTGCTCGGTGGTGGGCACCACCGAAGCCCCCATGACCTCCACCTCGTGGTGCGCCTCGGCCAGCCGCGCCAGGGCGTCGCCCACCTCCAGCCCCACCCGGTTCCGCGCGGCGTCCAGGCGGTGCCGGGCTCCGGCCAGCTCCGCGCTGGCCGCGTCGGCGGCGGCGCCGCTCAGGCCCGACAGGAACGGCAGGCTCATCCCGACGCCCAGCGTGGCGCGCGTCTCGCTGCGGTCCATGAACCGGTCGAAGGCGCCTTCGACCATCACCTCCGGCAGCCGGCCGCGGCGGGCCAGCTCCAGCCGCGCGCGGGCGGCGTCCACCGCGGCCTGCGCGGCGCGCACCTCGGGGCGCGCCCGCTCGGCCTGGGCCCGCAGAGAATCGAGCGAGCCGGAGGAGTCCGGCGGCGCCGGCATCGCCAGCTCCGAGGGCGGAGGCGGCAGGACCGTCGCCGGCGGCAGCCACAGCAGGGCGTTGATGCGGATGCCCACCTCGCGCCTCTCCCGCTCCAGCGCCACGCGCTGGTGGTCCAGCATGGCCGCCTCGGCCTCCGCCTGCAGCGCATCCTGCAGGCTGGAGGTG
>DATKKS010000092.1:0-12663 GCA_035542815.1 Saccharimonadales bacterium (SeqCode)
GAGGTCTGGGACCGGCTCTGCCCCTCGCTGGCCGTCGAGGCCCGCGAGGGTGATCCGCATCGGCGGCGGGCGGCGCGGCGCGAAGCGCCCGCGCCAGCCCCGGCCGCCGATGGCTGCGAAGGAGCCCGCGCCAGCCCTAGCCGCCGATGCCTGCGAAGGAGCCCGCGCCAGCCCCGGCCGCCGATGCCGGCGGGCGCGCCGCGGGCTACACCCTCACCAGCACCGTAACCAGCACCTGCGCCAGCAGAATCTTCGCGATCATCGACGCCGGGTACACGCTCGCGTACCACTCGTTGGGCATGTCGTTGCCGCTGTGCTGCGCGGCGAACGCCAGGCACGCGGGCTGCGTCTGCATCCCCGAGACCATCCCCATGACCGCCGACATCGGCAGCTTCAGGTAGCGGTACCCGACCAGGATCCCGGCCACCGCGGCGAAGGTGGTGACCACGGCGCCGGCGGCCAGGATCCGCCACCCGCCCTGCGCGAAGGTGGCTCCCAGGCCCTGCCCGGCGCGCGTGCCGATGGCGGCCAGGAAGAACACCAGGCCCAGCTGGCGCAGCACCAGGTTGGCCTCGAACGGCAGCCCCCAGGTGATCGGCCCGGTGCGCTCCAGGCGCCCCGCGATCAGGGCCACGATCAGCGGCCCGCCGGCGAACCCCAGCTTGAAGCTCACGCCGTTCGGGAGCGGCAGCGGGATCATCCCCAGCAGCACCCCCAGCACGATCCCCAGCGCCATGGACAGGAAGTCCGTCTCCGACAGCGCGCGGATGGAGTCGCCCAGGTACTTCGAGACCCGGTCCAGCTCCTCGGTCGGGGCCACCACCCGGATGCGGTCGCCCAGCTCCAGCACCGTGTCCGGCGCGGGCACGAAGTCCACGTCGCCGCGGCGCAGCCGGGTGATGGTCGCGTGGAACCGGTGCAGCTGCGCCTGGGCCACGGTCCGGCCCACCACCTCGCGGTTCGAGACGAGGATCCGCCGATAGGTGATGCCGGCCGCCTGGGGCGCCGGCAAGTGCTCGCGGCTCTCCTCGCCGAACAGCAGCTGCGCGCGCTCCAGTGCCTCCGCCGTGCCCACCGCCACCACCTGATCGCCCTGCGCCAGCCGGGTCTCCGGCAGGGCCACTTCCAGCCCCTCGCCGTGGCGGACCCGGCTCAGCACGAAGCCCGGCTCCACCAGCAGCGCCATCGCCTCGCGCACCGTGCGCCCGGACATTCCGGGGTTGGTCACGCGGTAGGTGCGACTGAGGATGGCGTCCGCCCCGGACGCCTTGCGCCGCTCGGCCTCCTCGCGCGCGAAGTCCACCCGGAAGACCCGCGAGCCGATCCAGAAGGCCAGGATCACGCCCAGCACCCCGAAGGGGTAGGCGAGGCCGTACGCCACCACCGGGCGCGCCAGCTGGGCGCTGGCCTGCGGGCCGGGCTGGCCCGCGGTGAGCTGCTTGAGCGTCTCCACCGTGGCGGCCAGCGCCGGGGTGTTGGTGAGCGCGCCGCAGAACAGCCCGGCCACGTCCGCGCCCGCCAGGCGCAGCACCCGGCTGACCGCCACCGCCGCCCCCGCGGCTCCCAGCAGCACCAGCGTGGACATCAGGTTGATCTTCAGGCCGCGCTGTCCGAAGGAGGCGAAGAACCCCGGCCCGGCCTGCAGCCCCACGGCGTACACGAACAGCACCAGCCCGATGATGTACACGTAGTCCGGCAGCGCCACGCTCGGCTCCAGCGCCCCGAACGCCAGGCCCACGAACAGCACCGCGCTGACCCCCAGGCTGAAGCCGAGCACGCGCACGCTGCCCACCAGGTAGCCGAGGCCGACCACCGAGAACAGCACCAGCAGGGGGTTGGCGGCGAGGATCTGGATGAGATGGGACATGCGTTGTATCGTCGGCCCTTTCAGGAGCTGGACTCGCTGCAGACGGCGGTGCCAAACCGATCGTGGGCCAGTCTAGGGCATGGCGATCCACGAGGGAAGGAGCGCGTGCGGAAGTGGTTCTGGGGGCTGCTGCCGGTGGCCGGGCTGGCGGTGGCGGTGGGGGTGCTGGACCGGCCGCTGGAGCCGGGCGGGCTGCTCCCGCGACCCGACCCCGCGCGTAGCTACGACGACGCGCTGCTGCGCTGCGCGCTGCTGGTGGCGCGCGACGGCGTCGAGATCGCCCCGGCGTGCGTGACGCGCTTCCTGCTGCACGGCGGGCGCACCCGGCGCGCGGTGGTGCTGTTCCAGGGGCTCACCAGCTGTCCGCGCCAGTTCGGGACGCTGGCCGACTCCCTGTACGCCCGCGGCTGCAACGTGCTGGTGCCCCGCGCGCCCTATCACGGGTACGCGGACCGGCTGACGCCGGCGCTGGCGCGGCTGGACGCGGTCATCCTGGCCCGGGCCGCGGACGAGGCGGTGGACATCGCCCGGGGCCTGGGGGACAGCGTGACGGTCGCGGGGATCTCCCTGGGCGCGGTGCAGGCGGCGTGGGCCGCGCAGCTGCGGCCGGACGTGGACCGAGCGGTGCTGATCTCGCCCGCGTTCGGCGTGGCGGCGGTGCCCGCGCCGCTCACGCCGGCCTTCACCCGCGCCTTGCTCGCCCTGCCCAACGCCAACCTGTGGTGGGACCCGCGCGCGGGGGCCCGCGTGGCGGGGCCGCCCAGCACCTATCCGCGCTACTCCACGCGGGCGCTGGGCCAGGTGCTGCGGCTGGGCTTCGCGGTGCAGGCGGCGGCCCGGCGCGGGCCGGCGGCGGCCCGGGAGATCGGCGTGGTGACCTGGGGCGGCGACATGGCGGTCAGCAACGCCGCCACCGCCGCGGTGGTGCGCGAGTGGCGCGCCCGCGGCACGCCCGTCACCACCTACGAGTTCCCCCGCTCCCGGCCGCTGGGCCACGATCTGGTGGACCCGCAACAGCCCTACGCCCGGCCCGGCGAGGTGTACCCGGTGCTGCTGCGCCTGCTGGGGAGATGACGGTGTCCCGCGAGGAGCTGGAGCCATGAACGATCTGGAGCGCGCCGCGCGCATCCTCGGGGCCGCCCGCTTCCTGTGCGTGCTCACCGGCGCCGGCGTCTCGGCCGAGAGCGGCGTGCCCACCTTCCGCGGCGCCGGCGGCTACTGGCGCAACCGCAGCTTCCAGGAGCTGGCCACCCCCGAGGCGTTCGAGGCCGACCCGCGGCTGGTGTGGGACTGGTACCTCGAGCGACGCCGGACGGTGCGCGGGTGCGAGCCCAACGCGGCCCACCTGGCGCTGGCCCGGTGGTCGAGGCTGGGGCGGGGGGTGCTCATCACCCAGAACGTGGACGGCCTGCACGAGCGGGCCGGCACGCGCGGCGTGGTGCGCTTCCACGGCTCGCTGTGGCGCAACCGGTGCAGCCGGTGCGGGGCGGAGCGCGAGGCGGCCGACCTGGAGTACCCCGAGCTGCCCGCCTCGCCCTGTTGCGGGGCCCCGGAGCGGCCGGGCGTGGTGTGGTTCGGGGAGGCCATCCCGGAGGACGCGCTGCGGGCGGCGGCCAACGCGGTCGGGTGCGCCGACGCGGTGCTGGTGGTGGGCACCAGCGGCGCGGTCCACCCCGCCGCGGGCATCGTGGGCTCGGCGCGGGCCCGGGGCGCGCGGGCGGTCGAGGTGAACCCCGACTCCACCGCGCTCGAGGTGGACGTCGCGCTGCGCCTGCCCGCGGCGGAGGCGGTCCCGGCCATCCTGCCGCGCGAGTAGCGGCGCGCGTTGACCGGCCGGGAGCGCCTCCCTAGAATCGTCGCATGCCGCAACCGCATGAGCAGCTGCCCCCCGGCTATGCCCTGGTGCGCTCCCTGGGCCGCGGCGCCCAGGGCGAGGTGTTCCTGGCCGACCATCCGGCCAGCGGGACGCGCCGCGCGGTCAAGGTCCTGGATCCTCCCCGCGATCCCGCCGCGCGGGCGCGCTACGAGCGCGAGTTCGAGTTTCTGGTCACCGTCCGGCACCCGCACATCGTCTCCGCCCACGACTTCGGCTGTCTGCCCGACGGCCGCCCCTACCTGGTGCTGGACTTCCTCGCCGGCGGCAGCCTCGCCGATCGCCGCCTGCCCGTGCCCCCCGGAACGCGCGACGCCTGGCTGAGCCAGCTCCTGGACGCGCTCGACTGCCTGCACTCCCTGGGCCTGCTGCACCTCGACCTGAAGCCTGAGAACCTGCTCTTCGAGAAGGCGGAGGGCGGGGCCGAGGCTCCGCTGCGGGTGGGCGACTTCGGGCTGCTGGGCCGGTTGGGCGAGGTGCCGCAGCGCGCCGGCACGCCTGGGTATCTGGCCCCGGAGGTGCTGCACGGCGCGGCCGCCGACGCCCGCGCGGACCTCTACGGGGTGGGGGTGCTGGCGGTGGAGATGACCACCGGGCAGCGGTGCTTCCCAGGCGACTCCCCGGACGAGCGGATGGAGCGCCAGGTGGCGGGCTCCTGGGAGCCCGGCGCGGTGGGGCGCGAGCCGGAGCTGCTGGCGGTGGTGCAGCGGCTGCTCTCGCCGCAGGCCGACCTGCGGCCGGACGGCGTGGCCGCGCTGCGCCGGCTGCATCCCGCCTGGGCGGCCCGCCCGGGCGCGACCGCCGGCGTCGTGGGCGAGCGGGGCGCGCGGGCGCCGGAGCTGGCGGAGATCCTGGCGGCGGTGGAGGCGGCGCCTCCGTGTCACGTGCGCGTGACCGGCCCGCCGGGCTCCGGCCGCAGCACCCTGTTGCGCGCCGCCCTGGCCCGCCTCCGCACCCGCGGGCGGCGCGCGCTGCTGGTGGACGCCGCCACCCGCGACCTGCCCCGCACGCTGGCCGCGGTGCCGGATCTGGAAATGCTGCTGGTGGACGACTTCCACCGCCTGGGGCCGGAGGCGCTGGCGGCCCTGGCGGCGTGGCGCGCGGGCGCGCCCTCCGCGGCCCTGGTGGCCGCCGGCGATGACGCGCTGCTCCCCGGGGCGGCGCGGGCCGCGCTGCGGGGCCTCGCGCCCGGCGCGCAGGCGGTGCGCCTGGGCCCGCTGCCGCGGGAGGACCTCGAGGCGGTGCTGCGGGAGAGCCTGCCGCTGCACGTGGGGCCCGAGCTGGAGGCGGCGGCGCGCCGGGGTTCGGGGGGGCAGCCCGGACCGCTGCGCGAGTTCTGCGCCCGGCTCAAGGAGAGCGGCGCGCTGCAACAGTCGGGCGGTGTGTGGCGCCTGGATCCCGAGGCGCTGGAGCGGTGCGTGGCCCGGGCCGGCGACGACCCTCTGGTCGCGCGCCTGTCCGCGCTCCCCGCGGGGCTGCAGCGCTTCGTGTGGGTGGCGGCGTGGCTGGGGGAGGCCGCGGCGCGCGAGCGCGCGCCCCGCTTCCGGCCGCCGCTCGAGCCGCCGGCCTCGCTCCTGGAGCTGCGCACATGGCTGCGCGACCCGCAGCGGCTGCGCGCGGCGGCCGACGCCGCCCTGCCGGCCGGCGAGCGCGGGGCGCTCGCCGGGGCGTGCCTGGACCTGGAAGCGGAGCTGGAGGCCGGCACCCGTGCAGAGCTGGCGGCCCGCGCGGGGCGGCCGGAGCTGGCCGCGCAGGCGCTGCTGGAGGCTGCCCGGGAGAGCGGGGCGCCGGCGCGCTGGCGCCAGGCGCTGGCCGCCGGTCCGGCCGGCCCGGGGCGCCTGGCGGTCCTGGACCCGGCCCTGGATGCCTTCGCCGCGGCCGGCGGAGACCCGGCCGAGGAAGGGGCGCTCCGCGAACGGCTCGACGCGCCCGCGGAGCCGCTGCGGCGCGCCGAGCTGCTTCGCCGGCTGGGCTGGTGCCAGGTGCGCCGGGGCGAGCCCGGCCCGGCGCGCGCGCCGCTCGAGGAGGCGGCCCGCCTGGGCGCGGCGGACGCCGAGCTGCGCGCGCACGTCCTGGCGGACCTCGGCTGGCTGTGCACCCTGGAAGGCCGCCCGGGGGAGGCGCGCGAGCGTTACCGCGAGGGCCTGGAGTCCGCGCCCGCGGGTGCCCACACCGCGCGCAGCCGGCTGCTCAACCGGCTGGGGGCGCTGGCCTGGCAGGAGGGCCAGCCGCGCGAGGCCGAGGAGCGGCTGCGCCAGGCGGTGGAGGAGGCGCGCCTCGCCGACGACCTGGCGGCGGAGAACGCCAGCTGGTCGAACCTGTGCCTGCTGCTGCAGGACCAGGGGCGGGCGGCCGAGGGGATCCGGCTGGGGGAGGAGCTGCTGGCGCGCTGTCAGGGGCGGCCGGCCGCGGCGGTGCACGTGCCGGACATCTACTACCGGCTGGCCACCGCCCACCGCCACTGCTTCCAGTACCGCGAGGCGTGCGCCGCGGCGCGCCGCGCCCTGGACGCCGCCGAGGCCGCCGGGGAGCGCGCGCTGGCTGACCGCTACCTGGTGGTGCTGGCGCAGTACGAGTTCCTGGTCGGCCGGATCGAGGAGGCCGGGGCGCTGCTGGCGGAGACCTCCGCCGCCTTCGGCGGCCAGGACCGCGCCTACAGCCTGGCGCTGCGCGGGGAGATCGCGCTGGAGCGGGGCGACCTGGCGGCGGCGGTGCGCCTGGAGGAGGCCGCCTACCGGCTGCAGCGGCGGCGGGGAGAACCTCTGCCGCAGGCCATGCAGCTGTCGCCGGTGCTGGAGGCGGCGGCCGCGGCGGGGGACCGGGCCAAGCTCCAGCGCACCCGGGACGAGGCGGAGCGGGCCGCGGCGCGGCCGATGCTCCGCCGGGGGAACCTGACCGTGCGCCTGGTGGCCTTGGAAGCCCGCGCGGCGCTGGGGGAGCCGCCCCCGGAGCTGCTCGCCGGGCTCGAGGCGCTGTCCGCGGAGCTGTCCGCCACCGACCTGCGCGAACTCCAGTACCGGTGCGCGCGGGCGCGCGCGGAGCTGGCCCTGGAGGCGTCGGACGCCGAGCGCGCCGAGACCGCGCTGGCCGAGATGGACCGGCTGCTGCAGGGTGCCGGCGCCCCGGGCGAGGCCACCCGGGCCGAGGAGCTGCGCGGCGCGCTGCGCGCGGTCCGCGGCGACCTGCCCGGGGCGCGCGTGGCGCTCCAGGCCGCCCAGCGGCGCTACGCCACGCTGGGCCTCCGGCTCCGGCAGATCCGGGCGCAGGAGCGGCTGCTGGCCCTGAAGGCCGGCCCCGGCGGCGACGGCGCGCCGGGCGAGGAAGTGCTCCTGGAACTCACCCGCCTGGTGCACTCGCTGCAGTCGTTGGAGGAGCTGCTGGAGCGGAGCCTGGACCTGCTGCTGAAGGCCTTCCCGGCGGAGCGCGCCGCCATCTTCCTGCTGGACCCGGAGCGGCAGACGCTGGGGCTGGCGGCCTCGCGCGGCGCCGGCGGCGAGCTGGCGGAGGAGGCGCGCCGCGCGAGCGCCTCGGTGCTGCAGCAGGTGCTGCGGTCCGGGCAGACCGTGATCCTGGGGGACGCGCGGGAGGAGCCCGGGCTGGGCGGCCAGGCCAGCGTGCTGGACCTGGGCATCCGCTCGGTGCTGTGCCAGCCGCTGGTGCTGGACGAGCAGGTGGTGGGCACGGTGTACCTGGACCACCGCCACCGGGCGGGCGCCTTCGACGCGCACCACCGCGGCCTGCTGCGGGGCTTCAGCCGGCTCATCGCGGTGGCCATTGACCAGTCCCGCACCCGGGCGCGGCTGGTGCGCGCGGAGGAGCTGTTGCGGCGCGAGAACCGGCAGCTCCGGCGCAACGTGCGCGCCGGCGCGCGGGCCGAGATGTTCGTGTACCACTCGCCGCGAATGGTGCGGCTGCTGGAGGAGGTGGCCCGGGTGGCCGCCCACCGCACCACGGTGCTGCTGGTGGGGGAGAGCGGCACCGGCAAGGAGTGCCTGGCGGAGATCCTGCACGCCGAGAGCCCGCGCTCCGAGGGCCCGCTGGTCCGCTTCAACTGCGCCGCGGTGGCCCCGGACCTGATGGAGGCCGAGGTCTTCGGCATCGAGGCCGGCACCGCCACCGGCGTGGGCTACCGCGTGGGCATCTTCGAGTGCGCCGACGGGGGCACGCTGCTGCTGGACGAGGTGGGCGACATGGACCTGTCGCTGCAGGCGAAGCTCCTGCGGGTGCTGGAGAACGGGGAGCTGCGCCGGGTCGGCGGCCGGGACGCGCTGCACGTGGACGTGCGGGTGATCGCCGCCACCAACCGCGACCTCCAGGAGCGGGTGCGCGAGGGCGCCTTCCGCCAGGACCTGTTCTTCCGCCTGAGCGCGGTGACCCTCACGCTGCCGCCGCTCCGCGAGCGCCGCGAGGACATCCTGCCGCTGGCGGAGCACTTCCTGGAGCTGTTCGCCGGGCAGATGGGGCTGCCCCGGCCGGGGCTCTCCGCGCCCTTCCGCGAGTACCTGCTGCGGCACTCCTGGCCCGGGAACGTGCGCGAGCTGCGCAATGTCATCGAGCGGGCGCTGGTGTCCCAGGCCGGCCCGCTGCTTAACATGCCGCAGCCGCTCATCGACCCCGAGCCGGCGGCGCCGGCGGTGGGCATCGGGGAAATTCAGGCGCGCAGCGAGGCGGAGCAGCTGCGCCACGCCCTGGAGAGCTGCGGCTGGAATCAGAGCCTGGCGGCCCGGCGGCTGGGCGTGTCCGAGGGCACCATCCGCCACCGCATGCGGAAGCTCGGCATCGACCGGCCCTCCTGACGCCTCCGCCAGGGCTCGTCATCCGCGTGACGAGAGGCTCGTAAGCCCTCGTAACCCCTCGTAAGAACCCGCAACCCCTCGTAATCCTCCCCAGATCCTGCATCTCCATCGGCGCCAGTCGGATCGGGGGCCGCTCGCAGCCCGGACAGGGCGCCGCCTCGTAATCCCCTACGAGTTGTTCCCCGGCCGCGATGGGCGTCGGCGCGCGCCAAAGAGCGCCGGCCCCCACCGAGTGCCCGCCACAATGCGAACCCCCGCAGGCGGATGCGAGCGCCCCCCGGAAATCCCAACGGCCGAATGCGGCCGCACGCCCGAACCCGGCACGCCAGATGCAGATAAGGGGACGCATGGGCCCATTTGCTCCGCGGCCGCTAAGGCTGCATGCCGCCATTCAACCCCCGGAGGTGTCCCATGCTCGTCCCCCGCAAGAGTGCACGTCTGGTCTGTCTGCTTCTCGTAATCGCAGCCTTGTTCCTGGGCCCGACGGCCGCGCTGGCGAGCGGCGAGCCGGGGCTGCCCACGCCCGGCACGCCTCCTCCGCCCGACGGCTTGACGTCGACCGGTGGAGACACGGGCACGATCGCGCTCCAGGTCGCCTTGGACATGGCCCTCACTGGGGTGGTGTGAACCGGATGCCGGTGCCGCGGCCCATGCCCAGCGGATCCCCGGCCTGGCTGCCGGATTTCGAGGAGTGGATCGAGCGCGCGGCCTCCTGGAGCGGCCCGGTGCTCCTGATCGGCGGGAGTCCCCGGGTGCGCGAGGGTCTGGCGCGGCTGCTGCACGGGCAGGGTCCCACCCGCGGAGGGTGGTTCCGCCTGGTGGACGCCGCGTACGGAGCACCCCCGGGATGGCTGCGCGTGCTGTGCCACCCCGACGCGCTGGTGTCGGGGGGGACGCTCTTCGTGGACTCGGTGGACTGCCTGTGCCGGGAAGACCAGCTGCAGCTGCTGGCCTGGCTGGACGAGCGGGTATCGGCGGACCGGTTCGTGCGCACCCCATGGCGCATCATCGCCGGCCTGGAGGGGCTGCCCGGGAGGGGACGGATCCTGCCTGCGCTCCTGGACAGCCTGGACAAGTGGAGAGTCGACCTGCGTTGAAGAAGGGGCTCGGCGCGTTCCGGGGCGCTGCCGCAGTCCCGAAGGGCCCCGCCGGCAGATCTTCGGGCCGTGGTCAGGAGGATCTCGCATCCGACTGGACACGGGAGTTTGCCTGGAGTCTCCGGCGGGGCCCGCTCTGGTCCTGAAGGGAGACACTCGATGAACGGTCCCGCGAACCCCGGGACGGCGACCGCGGTCGAGTCCGCGGAGGTCCAGCGGGGCCCCCGCGACCGCGACAAGCTCGCACGCCTGCACCCAGTCTTCGCCCAGCGGATCCTGGCGATCCTCTCGGACCTGGAGGCGGTGGGGCTGCGCCTGTCGGTCAAGGAGGGCTGGCGCAGTCCGGAGGAGCAGCTCAAGGGCTACAAGGCCGGCCTGCGGCTGCGCAGCTTCAGCTACCACAACCTCACCGGTGAGCGCGGCCAGCCCGAGGCGCTGGCGGCGGACCTGGTGGATCCGGCGAACCCCTCCGCGCTCAACGTGCCGGCGGCGCTGATGCTGGCCTACGCCGCCAAGAACCACGGGTGCACCACCGGCGTCACCTGGGGCCTGCCGGCGCGGCTCGCGGACGCGGTGCGCGCCGCGGTGGCCTCCGGCGAGTGGAACGCGCCGGTGCGCCTCGGCTGGAGCCCCTTCCACGTGCAGCCGGCGGACGTCAGCCTGGCGGCGGCGCGGGCGGGGAAGAGGCCGGAGTAAGGGAGGAACCGAAAGCAGGCAGACTGTCCCGACGCCCATTCCGAGAATCGTTTCCTTTCCCCGGCGCCCGGTCCGCCTGGACGGCCCCCAAGCCGGGGAAGGGGCAACACTCCGCAACGACCCGACCTGTAAGTAGATCCGATCGCTAGATCCGAGCAACCCTGGGCCGCCGTACCACCACCACGAATGAACGGGGACCCAGCCGCGCACCCGGAGACCCTCCTGGTGACGGAGGCTGCGACGGCGCGCGCCCGCCCCGTTCACCCGTGGGTCCTAGAACCGCGCGGTGGCGATGCTGCCGGGGTCTCGTCGCCGCAACACCACATCACGGAGGGCAGACATGAAGCAGACTGGGAAGAGCCGAGCGCGCAGCCCCCAGACGGCGGGCCGCCGCTCGCCGCCGAGAGGCGCGAGCGGCGACTCGGCGCGCTGGCGCCGCCGGCTGCGAGCCCGGGCGCCGGAGATGCCCCACGCGCACCACCTGATGGTGCACCGCGACCGACTCCGGGCCCGTGCCCCGGAGCTTCCGTGGCCGGCTCGAGCCGAATCCATCCGGGCCGACCTCCACCGCCGCAAACCCGGGCAGCCCGGCCGCGGCCGGGCCCCATCCAGGAGGACGCGATGAGCAGCACGCATTCGGTCAAGGTCGATCCGAGCCTTCCGATCGACGTGAGCATCGTCCCGCACTCGCCGCACGTGGTCGTGACGCGGTTCTGGGTGCGGAAGCCGGGGGGGGACTGGACCAAGGTCGATCCGGATGGCGACTGCCAGGACGGCCAGCCGGACACGCGACACGTCGGGCCTCTCGCCCCCGGCAGTTCCGTGAGCTACTGGCTGGGCATCGGGGGAAAGCCCGGCAGCACCTACCTCGTGGGGGTCACGGTGGGTCAGAACGGGGCGCTCCTCTCGGGCGGAACGTGGCTGGAGCGTGGTGACACGGATGACAAGGGGGCGGCGGAGTGCGAGGGCCAGATCAACCTGTCCTGAGCGGGGCCGTGGCGATTCTCGCCGGCGGGGCCGGCGGGCTGAACCAACAGGAGCGCGAACCATGCGAGGAAGCCTAACCCGGATCGCGGTGCTGGCGCTTTGCCTGGGGGCCGTTGCCCCCGCCCGGCAAGCCGCCGCCCAAGTGAACTTCGCAATTCCGGAGTCTCCAGCGTTCACGTTTCTCGGCCTGAATCCCTCGGTCGTATCCCACCCTGGGACGGCGAGGGACTTCATGGTCTCGGTGACCAATGGGGTGGATGCCAACGGCCGGGTGCAACAGGGGCTCGCGTTCGAGATCTCGCCCTGGCTTTACATCCCAGGGGCCAGCATCAACCTCGAGGCCTATCGCGAGAGCTTCTGGAAGCGGCTGCTCGCGAACGCGCAGCTGTCCCTTGGGACCGCCCGGGCGGCGGGGGACACCGGCTCCACGGACGTGGCGTTCGGGCTGCGCCTGACGATCCTCGACGAGTCGGATCCGATGAAGGATTGGGACTTCACGGCGGCCCTGGCGACGGCCATGAAAGGGTGTGCTCCGAAGTCCCCGGGGGAATCGAGTCTCCCATGCCTGGACCAGGTGGTGAGCGCGGAGAGCGACAAGTGGTTCAAGCAGCACTGGAATGACCGCAGGCTCTCGGTCGGGGCGGCGGCGGGGTTTCGCGCCGTCCAGTCCGCGCTGCAGGATCGGCGCTGGCTGGGATGGAGCGGCTGGCTGTCCGGCGGCGTGGGCCTTGGGCAGTGGGGGCAGGTTCTCGCCCAGCTGCAGTTCGATCAGCGCGACTCCCTCCAGGGGGCGGCGGAGACCAAGAGTCTCACTTACGGCGCCCGCGTCGTCGCCGGCTCGGGTGGCTCCAATGCGTTTCTGGAGCTGGCCGGGGTTCACGAATTCGACGCCCCTGCGGGCAGCGACGCGGGCAGTGGCCGGTGGTCGGGGGGCATGGAGTTCCGGGCCGGCGAGAACCTCTGGATCTCGACCGGCTTCGGCAGCCGGTTCAGCACCCTGAAGCAGGCCGAGCATGTGATGCTCCTGGCCGGGATCCGTTGGGGCTTCTCGAAGCAGGCCCGGATGGATGCCTTGAGGACCGAGGCGCAGGGCTGGAAGTCCGGCACCTAGGATGATTGCCCGCCGGGCCGCGTCGGCGTACCCTCGTCCGCCATGAGCCCCGCCGCCGCTGGGGACTCCCCCGACGGAATCCTCGTCGAGTCCCTCACCAAGACCTTCCGCGCCGGGCAGGTGCGCGCCCTGGACCGCGTGTCGCTGGCGATCGTCCCGGGCGAGGTGTTCGGGGTGATCGGCCCCAACGGCGCCGGCAAGACCACGCTCCTGGGCTGCCTGCTGGGCTTCCTGCG
>DATKKS010000093.1:0-5410 GCA_035542815.1 Saccharimonadales bacterium (SeqCode)
TCGAGCTGGACGGGGACGGGAACCTGCTGGAGTACGTCGAGAAGCCCACCCTCACCTACCACGTCAGCACCGGCATCTACGCCTGCCACCGCCGCCTGCTGGAGTTCATCCCGCGCGGCCAGCGCCTGGACTTCCCGGACCTCATGCGCCAGCTGATCGCCCGGCGCGAGGCCGTCGGCACCCACCTCTTCCGCGGCCACTGGCTGGACATCGGTCGCCCCGAGGACCACGCCCTGGCGGTCGAGATGCTGGAGCGCGACCCCGCCGCGTTCCTGCCCGCCCCGCGATGATCCTGCTGGTGACCGGGGCCGCCGGCTTCCTGGGGCGGGCCCTGGTGCGCGCGGTGCTGGCGGCCGACCCCGAGGCGCGCGTGGTGGGGCTGGACCCCGAGCCGCCCGCCGCTCCCCCGCCCGCGCGGCTCGCCTGGGAGCGCGGCAGCGCCGCCGACGCCGGGCGCCTGGAGCAGGTGCTGCGCGCGCACCGGGCGGACTGCCTCGCGCACCTGGCCCGGGGCGCGGACACCGACGAGTGCGGCCCGCTGATGCAGCAGCACGTGACCACCACGCTGGCGGTGCTGCAGGCGGCCGCCCGCCATGGAGGACTCCGGCGGGTGCTGGTGCCCGGCTCGGCCGCCGAGTACGGCCTGGTGACGGAGGCCGAGCTGCCGATCTCCGAGGGCCGCCCCCCGCGCCCCGCCAGCGCGTACGGCTACGCCAAGCTCGCCGAGACCTCGCTGGCGCTGATGGCCCCCGCGAAGCTGGGAGCGCCCGCGCTGGTGGCGCGGGTGTTCAACCCGGTGGGCCCGGGGCAGACGCCGCGTTTCGTGTGCGGCTCCCTGGTGGCCCAGTTCGCCGCGATGCGCGCCGCCGGGCGCGCGGAACCCCTGCGCCTGGGCGCGCGCACCCCGATCCGCGACTTCGTGGACGTGGGCGACGTGGCCGAGGCCCTGCGGCGGCTGCTGCTCCAGGGACAGCCGGGGGAGTGCTACAACGTGGGCAGCGGCCGGGGCGCGCGGGTGGGCGAGGTGGTGGCGCTGCTCGAGGAGCTGACCGGGATCCGCACCCCGCCGGGGCCCGCGGCCGCGCCGCCGGCCGGCCGGCCGGGCCCCGGAACGCGTGCGGCGGCGGAGGCCCCCGGGGCCCCCGCCGCCGAGCACAGCGTCGCGGCCGTGGAGAAGCTCCGCGCGGCCACCGGCTTCGAGTGCCGGGTGCCGCTGCGGCAGTCGCTGCAGGCGATGCTGGAGGCCGCCTACCGCTTCCCGATGGGGACGTAGTTGCGGCCCCGCGCCCCGAGGTACAGCTGCCGGGGCCGGGCGATCTTCTGCTCCGCGTCCTGCATGATCTCGAGGTAGTGCGCCGCCCAGCCGCTGGCGCGCGCCACCGCGAACATCACCGTGAACATGGGCTCCGGCAGCTTGAACGCCTCGTACACCAGGCCCGAGTAGAAGTCCACGTTCGGGTACAGCTTGCGGGAGATGAAGTACTCGTCCGACAGGGCGATGCGCTCCAGCTCCAGGGCCAGGTCGATGAGCGGGTTCTTGCCCACCTCGGCGAACACCGCGTCGGCCATCTGCTTGATCACCCGGGCCCGCGGGTCGTAGTTCTTGTACACCCGGTGCCCGAAGCCCATGATCTTGCCGTGCCCCTCCTTCACGCTCTTCACGAAATCGGCCACCTTGTCCTGGTGCCCGATCTGCTTGAGCATGTGCAGCACTTCCTCGTTGGCCCCGCCGTGCAGCGGGCCGTACAGCGCGGCCATGGCCGCGGAGGCGGCGCAGAAGAGGTCGCTGTGGGAGCTGGCCACCCCGCGCATGGTGCTGGTGCTGCAGTTCTGCTCGTGGTCCAGATGCAGGATCAACAGCACGTCCATGGCCCGCACCAGCGCCTTGGAGGGCTGGTACTTCCCGTCCGGCCCCGCGAACATCATGCGCAGGAAGTTCGCGGTGTACGGCAGGGAGGCGTCCGGGGAGATCGGCGGGTGGCCCTGGGTGTGCCGGTAGATGGTGGCGGCCAGTGTCGGGACGTGGCCGATGAGGCGCATGGCCTGGAGGTTCCGGGCCGCCGGGTCGAGCACCCGGCGGGCGTCCGGGTACTGCCCGGAGAGGGCCGCCAGGCACGAGATCATCATCACGCACGGGTGCGAGGCCCGGTCGAAGGCATAGATGGTGGGCAGCACCCCCGCGGGCAGGTTGTAGTTGGAGGCGATCTCGCGCTCCCAGCTGGTGAGCTGCGCCGAGGTGGGCAGCTCCCCGTGCACCGTGAGGTAGGCGCACTCGGCCATGGTGCTGCGCTCGGCCAGCTGGTCGATCGGGAAGCCCCGGTATTCCAGGATGCCCTTGTCGCCGTCGATGAAGGTGATGGTGCTGCGGCAGGACGCGGTGTTGAGGTACGCCGGGTCGTAGGAAAGGAGTCCGAAGTCGTCGGGGGACGTCTTGAACTGGCGCAGGTCAATGGCGCGCACGGCCCCGTCCTGGACAGGCACCTCGAGGCTCTTGCCCGTCCGGTTGTCGGTGACAGTGAGGCTGGGTTGGCTCATGGTACGGCCTTCCTTTCCCAACTCGGGCCCTAGTATCGTGGCCGTCGTCCGGCCCATGTCGGCTGCGGGATGGCGGCAGTATAGCGGATCGGCCCGGACGGAAGTAGGGCGATCGTGGCCCGCCCGGCCCCCCGGGACCCGGCGGTCTTCCCGGCCGGGCGCGGGCTCACCCGGCGTGGAGGGCGGGGCGTGATTCCTCGGTTCCTGGCGCGGACGTGGGGCGGGGCCCATGCGTTCCTCCACCGCGCCCGCCGCCTCACCCCGATCGACCTGCTGGTCCTGGCCGGCCTGGCCGGGCTGCTGTTCGCCGGCTACCGGGTCGCCCGCCAGTGGACCGGCCAGCTGCGCCCGGCGGTGGCGATCGACCTGTCGGCCGGGGCGCTCCCCCGCTACGCGCTGTTCTCGCTCGCCCGGGGCCTGGCGGCCTACGCCCTCTCGCTTGGCTTCACGTTGGTGTACGGCTACTGGGCGGCCCGGGACCGGCTGTCCGAGCGGGTGCTCATCCCGCTCCTGGACATTCTCCAGAGCATCCCGGTCCTGGGCTTCATGCCCGGCCTGGTGCTGACCCTGGTGGCCGCCTTCCCCGCCAGCAACCTGGGCCTGGAGCTGGCCGCGGTGCTCATGATCTTCACCGGCCAGGTGTGGAACATGACCTTCAGCTTCTACCACTCGCTGCGCTCGATGCCCCACGACCTGGAGGAAGCCGCCGACCTGTACCGCTTCTCGCGCTGGCAGCGGCTGCGCTGGCTGGAGCTGCCGCACGCCACGCTGGGGCTGGTGTGGAACAGCATGATGAGCATGGCCGGGGGCTGGTTCTTCCTGATGATCAGCGAGGCCTTCGTGCTCGGCCACCGCGACTTCCGCCTGCCCGGGCTGGGCGCGTACATGAGCGTGGCGGTGGCCCGCGGGGACGGCCCGGCCATGCTGCGCGCCATCCTGGCGATGGTGCTCATGATCCTGGCCCTGGACCAGTTCCTGTGGCGCCCGGTGGTCGCCTGGGCCCAGAAGTTCCGGGTCGAGGAGGCGGCGGGGGCCCAGTCCGCCGGCTCCTGGTTCCTGTCGTGGCTGCAGCACTCGCGGTTGCTCGCGTGGGCCGGCCGCCGGCTGCGCCGCGCGCGGCCGCGCCCCGGCGGCGGCGCCGCCCCGCTCGCGACGCCGCGCCCCGCCGCCGCGCCCGGGCGGTGGCCCGGAATCCTCTCGCACGCGGCGTTCGCGCTGCTGCTCGCGGCCCTCGCGGTGGGCGCCTGGAAGCTGGCCCGGCTGCTGCTCCCGGTGGGCCCCGCGGACTGGGGCGGGATTCTGGGCGCGGCCCTGCTGACCCTGGCGCGGGTGCTGGCGGCGACGCTGCTGGGCACGCTGTGGGCGGTGCCGGCGGGGCTGGGGATCGGGCTCTCCCCGCGCTGGTCGCGGCTGCTCCAGCCGGTGGCCCAGGTGGCCGCCTCGTTCCCCGCCCCGATGCTGTTCCCGCTGGTCATCGCGGCGCTCCACGCCAGCGGCGTCCCGCTGGGCTGGGGCAGCATCGTGCTCATGCTCCTGGGCACGCAGTGGTACATTCTGTTCAACGTCGTCGCCGGGGCGATGGCCATCCCGGCGGACCTCGTCGAGGCCGCCCGCTCCTACCGGCTGTCCCTGGTGCGCCGCTTCCGCAGCCTGTATGCCCCGGCGGTCTTCCCCTACCTGGTCACCGGGTGGGTGACCGCCGCGGGCGGGGCCTGGAACGCCAGCATCGTGGCCGAGTACGTGAGCTTCCGCGGCCGCACCCTGGTGGCCCCCGGCGTGGGCGCGCGCATCAGCCAGGCGGCGGAGCGCGGCGACCTGGCGCACCTGGCGGCCGCGATCCTGGTCATGTCGGCGCTGGTCGTGCTGTTCAACCGCTCGGTGTGGCAGCGGCTGTACCGCGCCTCCGAAGAGCGCTTCTCGCTGACCCGCTGAGCCCGAAGGAGGACCCCCGCGTGACCCAGCTGCCCGCCGCCGCCCCGCCCGCGGTGCTGTGCGAGGCCGCCGGCGTGGGCCAGACCTTCCAGCCGCCGCACGGCCCGGCGCACCGCGCGCTGGAGGCCATCGACTTCCAGGTGCGGCCGCGCGAGGTGGTTGCGCTGCTGGGGCCCTCGGGCTGCGGGAAGTCCACCCTGCTGCGCATCGTGGCCGGGCTCATCCGCCCCACCGAGGGCCGGGTGCGCTACCACGGCGAGCCGCTGGCGGGGCTCAACCCCGGGGTGGCGATGGTCTTCCAGAGCTTCGCGCTGTACCCGTGGATGACCGCCGCGGAGAACGTGCGCGCGGTGCTGGCCGCCCGCGGCCTGGACGAGGCCGAGGTGGGCCGGCGGGTGCAGGGGGCGCTGCACGCGGTGGGCCTCACCGGCTTCGAGCGGGCGTTCCCGCGGGAGCTGTCGGGCGGGATGAAGCAGCGCGTCGGGATCGCGCGGGCGCTCTCGGTGGAGCCCGAGATGCTGTTCATGGACGAGCCCTTCAGCCAGGTGGACGCGCTGACCGCGGAGAGCCTCCGGGCGCAGGTGATCGACATCTGGTCCTCGCACCAGCGGGGCCTCTCCTCGGTGGTGCTGGTGAGCCACGACATCAAGGAAGTCGCCTACATGGCCGACCGGATCGTGGTCATGAGCGCCTCGCCCGGGCGGGTGCGCACGGTGGTGGAGAACCGCCTGCCGCGGCCGCGCGACTACCGCTCCCCGGAGCTGCTGCAACTGGTGGACGAGCTGCACGAGGTCATCACCGGGGGCGAGCTGCCGGACGCGCCCGCCGGCGCGGCCCCGCCCCCGACCTTCGAGCCGCTCCCGGCCGCGGGCGCCGGCGAGATCATCGGCCTGCTCGAGTACCTGGACGCCCGCGGCGGCCAGGAGGACGTCTTCCGCATCGG
>DATKKS010000094.1:0-17200 GCA_035542815.1 Saccharimonadales bacterium (SeqCode)
AACCGCACCATCCAGACTCGCTGGAACGCCGAGTGGCGCTATTTCACCGGGGCGGTCGTGGTGGACGTGAGCACCTCGCCGACGCTGGCCCTGGAGCCGGCGGTTGGAATCGCCCCGCCCCCGGGGGTGGAGCGGCGGGAGTTCATCTCCGAGCAGGTGCTGGCCGGGTTCCCGGAGGGCGCGACGCTGGCCGAGGGCGCCCAGGACCAGCGCGACGAGCTGGTGCGCCGGCTGCCCGAGATCCCTCCTCCGGTGGCCTTCGAGGCCGCCGGGGTGCGCTTCTTCCAGCTCCGGGCGCGCCCGGCCGGCGGGCCGGCCGCCCGCCGATGAGGGATGCGCGACGCCGCGCACATTCGCTAGAATCAGCGCAGCGTCGGGCGATCTGCATCCCTGGGGCCCCCAAACCACCGGAACCGCCTCGCCCGCAATCTCCAAACCGTTGATCGGCCGAGGAACCCGCGGGTTCGCTGGCGGGCACGTCCTGTGCATTCGGAGGAGTCCAATGTCTCCTACATCCTGGTCCCGCGCCCTCGATCCGGCACGGCACTCCCGGCGGCTCGCCCGCGCCCTGGCGTCGCCGGCGCTGCTGTGCGCCGTGCTGGCGGTGCTGGCCGCCGCGCCGGCGCGGGCCGGGGTCAACCCCTGTCTCAACTGGACCATCGTCTACTCTCCCTACAGCCCCAACGACGCGGTCGCGCAGGTGCTGGCCTCCAAGTTCGACCTGATGGAGGTGGAGCCGGGCAACGAGGACTGGCCGCAGTACATCCGAAAGTACAATCCGAACTTCATCTTCCTGAGGTATGACAACTTCACCAACAACAACCGCGGCAGCCACAAGGACAAGTGGCAGGCGCTCCAGAACGCCTGCGCCGCGCTGGGCCAGGACTTCGAGCGGATGTGGCTGCACCTCAACCAGGACAGCCGCCTGCAGCTCAACAGCGACACCCCGATGGACGACCGCTTCGGCGGGGCCAGCGGCGAGGGCGTGGTTCGCTGGGCCGGCGGCTACCTCACCGACCAGACCTGGGGAGCCTACGGCAGCGACCCCAACACCGACGTGCCGTTCTGCCAGGCCTCCGGCGACTACGTGGCCATGGGCTACTTCGGCCGCTTCTACTCGGTGGTGGTCACCCTGCGGCAGCCTGCCAGCAGCGACTGGACCGGCACGTGGGAGTACCTGCGCAGCGACTCCACCTGGCAGCCGCTGACCTTCACCGACGGCACCCAGGGGATGACCCGGACCGGCACGGTGAGCTTCACCCCGCCCACCGACTGGGGCCTGCTCTCGATGGACGGGGCGCGCCTGTACTGGGCCCGTGTGCGCTGCACCCGCACCGCAGCGGTGGGCCCGCACTGGGCCTCGCTGCGCAAGGAGAAGTTCTACCGGCCGGGATCCACCAGCTCGGAGCAGATCGTGCCCGGCTGGAACCCGGCGAACGACCCCAACGGCGACGGCTGGGTGAGCGACGCCGAGCTGGCGCTGCCCTCGCACGACGCCAACGCCTCGGCCCGCTTCAAGTACCAGGCGCGCATCCCGACCATGTACTGGGTCTCCGAGCGGTGCGTGGCCAACGTGGGCGACCCGCTGTACCAGCAGCTCAACGCGAGCTGGGCGACCTGGAAGGCCACCTCGCCCTCGCCCGGCGGCTCCTACATCGACGGGATCTACGAAGACAACTGCATCCCCACCGACGGCTCGATCCAGGTGATGGGCGGGCCGGGGAACCTGGCGGACTCCATCTTCGTGGGGGGCTACACCATCGTCAGCGGAGGCGGGGTGCTGGAGTACCCGGGCCCCGGGCCGGGCCGCCGCTTCCACATGGACCACCTGCGGTGCGACTCGACCGCCTACGCGCAGCTCAGCGCGGCGGGGAAGATGCTGGAGGGGAACTGCTCGCAGTTCTACTGCGACTTCCACCTGCAGCAGTACGATCCCCAGTCGGTCCACACCATCACCCGCGGCGACAGCGGCGGCTACTTCGCCTTCTCGGTGCACACCATGGCCCAGCGCGAGCTGTGGGCCATCCCCAAGACCACCGTGAGCGTGTGCGGGCTGGAGTCGCCGACGGTGTGCGCCAGCGCGCAGTTCCGGATGGCCAAGGAGCTGACCTCCCACGGCCACTTCGGCGAGTTCCTGATCCGGCAGTCGTACGCCAACGCCGACTACGGCCCCACCAACATGAGCAAGGACCGGGACCGCATGTTCGCGCTGGCCTACTTCTACATGATCACCAACCCGCACGCCTACTGCGGCTGGATGTCGGTGGACGGGATCACCCCGGCGGAGTCCACCCAGTGGTGGCCCGCGGTGGGCTACAACATCGGCACGCCCCAGAGCGACAGCGTGTACGTGTTCCAGACCGGCACCGACTCCAACGGCGAGCCCTACACCGTGTACGCGCGCTACTTCACCAACGCGCTGGTGCTGGTGAAGCCCAAGCCCTACTGGAACTCCGAGTTCAACGACCTGCAGTCGCCGGTCACCGTGGCCAACCTCCCGGCGGCGCTGCGCCGGCTCAACTACGACGCCACGCTGGGGCCGCCCATCACCCAGTTGGCGCTGCGCAACATCGAGGGCGCCATCCTGGTGGGGAGCGTCACCGCGCCTGGCGGCCATCCGCCGGGGCAGGACTCCATCCCGCCCGGAGCGGTCACCAACCAGGCGGCCATGTTCTCCGCGATGTCGGTGAGCCCGGCCAGCCAGGCGGTGGCCACCGCCCGGACGGTCATCAAGGCCGACCTCAACGAGGCGGTGGACCCGGCCTCGCTGGGCACGAACACGGTGCAGGCCACCGGGTCCGTGAGCGGGCTGCACTCGGGCCGGCTGAGCGCGGTCGGCCGCTACCTGACCTTCTCGCCGGACGCCCCGTTCGTGGCCGGCGAAGGCGTGACCGTGCGCCTCTCCGGCACGCTGCGCAGCGCCTCCGGCCGCCTCCTGGACGGAGCCGGCACCGGCACGCCCGGGAGCGACAAGGTGTGGAGCTTCCGCGTCGGAGACTACTGACTTCCGGTGCGGCCGGGCGGCATGTGGGGGGTGGGGGCGCTGGGGCTGATCGGGTTGGTGCTGCTGGGCCGTGCCGCGGTGGGCGCGCTGCGCAGGACGCGCGCGTCCCGCCCGCCTCCCTGAAGCCGAAGCGGGAGCCGGCCCGACCAAGGCCGGCTCCCGCCGGTTTCCGGCCGCCGCCCGGCGGCCGGGGCGAACTTCCCGCCGCCTAGATCAGCACCCGCAGCGACACGCCCACGTCGAACCCGGACAGCTTCACGCTGCCGGGGTCGGCGCTGCCGGTGAGGACCTTGCCCATGACCCGCAACAGGGCCCGGGACGAGGGCTCCAGCGCCAGCTCCCCGCCGAAGCCCAGCAGGTGCGCCGAGTCGAACCCGGTGGCGTTCTTGCCGTAGAAGGTGCCGTCGGCCAAGAGCGCCAGGCGCATTCCGCGGCTCATCTCCAGCTCCAGGCGCTCGGCCCCGCCGACGCTGCTGCCGTTCTCGGCGCTCCCCGAGAGCACCGCCCCGCCGGGGCCGCCGTAGTAGTCGCTGGAGCCCTTGATCACCTGCACCAGCGAGAGGTCGTTGCTGAGGCGCCCGGCGCTGCGCGCCACCCAGCGCTCCTCCAGCACCACCGTGGCGCCCTGCTTGAACGCGGGCACCCCGTCGGCCTGGTCCTTGGTGAAGATCCGGCCGGTGGCGTTCAGCCGCAGCAGCGTGGTCGGGCTGCTGTAGTCGTAGCCGGCGCTGGCCGACAGCTCGCTGCCCGGGCGGTAGGTGGACTCGGAACCCTCGAGGGGCTTGTAGGAGGCCTTGTACAGGTAGGCCACGCCCAGCGCCAGCGCGCCGGACTGGCCCGCCTCCAGGGCGTGGGTCACCCCGACCTCGGTGTCGAAGCCCTCGCCCAGCCGCCGCACGCGGAAGCCGAACACGTCGGTGGCGGCCACCGCGGCCAGCACGTCCTCCTGGGAGGTCAGCGAGTGCTTGCCGGTGGGCAGCGACACCCCGGCCGAAATCACCGTGCCGCCGGTGTGGTAGAACAGCTTGGCACGCACGTCGGTGAGGCCCGAGAGGCTGTTGGACGCGGCCCCGGCGCTGTCCGGCTGGACCTCGGTCCGGGCGAACGCGCCGAACATCACCACCGACAGGTTCTGGCCCAGGCGCGCCTTGAGGCTCACCGGGACGCTCAGCTGGGTGTACTTGGTCTTGGCCCCGAGCGAGTCCTTGACGGTCACGCTGCGGTACACGAACCACGGGTTGAAGGGGTTCTGGCGGGGGCTGAGGTCGGCCGACTCCACCGCCACCTGCGCCGCGGCCGGGAAGGCCGCGAGCAGTCCGGCGGCGGCCAGCGCCGCCGCGCACAAGGTCCGCGTGCGCCGCATCATGGGATCCTCCCCGAGACGATCACCGTGCCCTGGCCGGTGGGCCGCACGTCGCGGCGCTCGTTGGCTTCGCCGGTCTCCAGGTTGGGCAGGAGGCCCGAACCGGCGGTCCGGTCGGTCTCGAAGGCCCGCGCCAACACCCGGTCGGGCAGCAGCGCCGCGCGCCGCGCCGGCGCCGGGGCCTGGGCGTGGGCCACCATCCCGCCGCGCAGCGCGCTGGCCAGGTCCCCGCGCGAGACCGAGCCGCGGCTCAGCAGCGTGGCCGCGGCGGAGGCCTCGCGGAACGAGGCGTCGCGGCTGGCGGCGTCGGCGTAGGCGCGCCCGGCGGCGCTCCAGTTGCCGCGGTCCTCCTCGTCCAGGCCGCGCGAGTACGCCAGGAACGCGGCCAGCTCCTTGGTGGGCACCTGCTTCTCGATGGTGTTGCGCTCCACGCCACTCAGGCGCACCCCCAGCTTGTCCAGCAGCGCGAACGCCAGGTCCTTCTCCAGGCCGAAGAAGTCCCCGGTGCGGCCGGCGGCGTGGGCGGTGCCCTCCACCCGGCCGGTGTGCACGCTCACCACCCGGGCGTCCAGCTCGATCCGGTCGTCGCCGGTGACCATGTAGGTGCCCACCACCACCCGCCCGGCGCGCAGCAGGTGCCCCAGGCGCGGCGCGGTGGCCGAGTCGAACATCTCGGTGCGCGACAGCGACAGCTCGCGCAGCACCGCCTCCAGCTCCACCCGCTCCAGCACGGTCAGCTTCTTGGCCTGCGACAGGTCCGACGCCAGCAGCGCCGGGAGGCCCTTCTCCAGCGGCGCCCAGCGCGACTCGTCCGAGAGGTTCTCGAAGCGGGCCACCGCGACCGCGTTCTCCGGGCCGGCGGTGCGCGACAGGTCGGACTCGCGCCCCACCGCGGCGCGGGCCTGCTCGTCGGCCGCGTCGCGGCTCAGCACGTAGATCCGGGAGCGGACCATGGCCGCGGCGTCCGGGTCCTTGATCTCGCGGAGCGCCGCGCGGTAGTGGCCCAGGGCCTCCTCCGAGCGGCCCAGGGAGTCCGCCTGCAGCGCCGCCTCGAGCGCCGAGAGCTTCTCGCCCGGGACCCCCGGCGGGGCCTCGTGGGCCGCCGCGGCGGGCTCCTTCGACGGCTCCTTGTGCTCGGCCTCGGCGGCGCGCGCCGCGGTCGCGCGGCACGGCGCGTCCGGCAGGTCCTTCAAGAGCGCCTGGGCCATGCGGAACTCGCTGGTCCGCGAGCCCCCGGCGGTGGTGGCTTCGCACAGCAGCCCGCCGGCCTTGCCGGCCTCCTTGTCGAACAGCAGCCGGTAGGCGCCCACGTAGAACCTGGCCTCCAGCTTCTGCTGGCCGGTCCGCGCCTTCCCGGTCACGTCGCGGTCCTGGACCTTGCCGAGGTAGAAGTCCACCACCAGGTCGATGAACGGGGACTCGTGGTTCTTGGCCCGGTACGCGGCCAGCTCGGCCAGCGCCTCGTCGCGCCGGTCCAGCCGGGCGCGCGACAGGGCCGCCCATAGGGCCGCGTGGGAGCGGTAGCGGAGCTTGGGGATGGCCTGGGGCGTGAGGAGCTTCAGCACCTCCTCGTCCTGCCCCGCCAGGAACGCGTCGCGGGCCCGGGTGTAGGCGTCCGCGGCGGCCGCCGGCTTCGCGGCGGCCGGGGTCGCGGGGGCCGCGGCGGCCCGCGGGATCGCGGGCCCGCAGGCGGCGCCCAGCAGCATCAACGTCAGCACGGCAGCGGTTCGCATGGTCAACTCGCTTGGGTCAGGGGCCTGATCTTTGTCATCCGGCGCTTGGCGGCGGCGAACTTGGGATCCAGCTTGGAGGCCTGCTCGAACTTCTGGTAGGCCGCCTGGGTGTGGCCTTCGTCCAGGTGCTTGAGGCCCTCCGAGTAGGCGAGCGCCGCGTCCAGGTTCGGCTGCTCGCTGCCCTCGATCTTCTTGAGCGCCTCGTCGCTCACCTCCACCTTGAGGTCCTGCGCCAGCGCCACCGCCAGCTTCTTCTCCAGCTCGAAGAACTTCTTGGCGCTGCCCTCGGTCTCGCCGGCCTTGAGGATCTCGCCGGTCTCCACCTTCACCAGGCGCCAGGTGATCTTCATGTCCTTGTCCATCACCATCGCGCCGCCGAACAGCAGCGCCTGGGCGCCCACCACCTTGCCCACCCGCACCGCGGTGGCGGCGTCCACGTGGCCGGACTTCTGCAGCTTGAGCTCATCCAGCACGAAATTGATCTTCTCGCGCTCCACCAGCCGGAGCGCGGGCACCTCCACCAGGTCGGTGATCAGCATCTGCGAGAGGCCGCGGCCCAGCGCCGCGTACTTGTCGGCGCCCTCGCCCACCGAGTTGTTGTCGAAGTCCATGATCGCCAGCGTGGTCAGGCCCGGCTTGGGGGGCTCGGCCAGGCCCCTGTTCTCCGAGGCGGTCTGGTAGTAGAGCCGCATGTACGCCTCGGGGAACTCCTCGGGGTCCGGGCGGAGTTGCGGGTCCGTCGCCACCATGGAGTGGATGTCCCTGGCGGCCAGGGCGTAGTGGGACTTGCCCAGCGCCACGTGCATCAGCGCGGCGTACTGGTAGGCCCGGGCCCGGGCGCCCTTGTCCCCGGTCTGCTGGGCGGCGGCGTCGAAGCGCTTCAGCGCGCCGGCGAAGTCGGCCTTGCGGTACAGCGCCATGCCCTCGTCCAGGGAGCCGGCGCGGGCCCGGCGCGCGGCCACGGCGCTGGCCGCCACCGTCACGCACAGGAAGACCAGCACCGCTAGTCGCAGGGTTCGCATGGGAGGCTCCTTTCACGCAGGCCGCAGGGGCGGCGCCGGGGCCGGGGAGGCCCGCGACTCAGTCCTTCTCGAACACCACCCGGAGCTGGGCCCGCCGGCCGGGTGGCATCCGCACCACGACTTGACCGTCGCTCACCTCGACGGGCTGGTCATCCAGAAACGCCCGCACCAGCGTGTAGCCCGTCTTGGTCACGCCCACCCGGTGCACACCGGCGGCCGGGGCGTAGAGCGCGCAGCTAGTTTGCTTGCCGGTGATATCGCCGTCAAGGGTCACGGAGGCCACGGTGGGATTGCCGTCGGCGCGCTCCGCGACCACGTTGATGGTGTCGATGCGGGCCCCCGCCGCGGGCTCGCGCGGGTGGACCTGGGGCGGCCGGGGCGCCGGCGGGCGGGCCGGCAGCTCCCCGGCGCGCGGCCCGCCGGGATGCGGCGTGGACGGCAGGCCCGCCACCGGCCCGCCCCCCGGCGCCGCGCCCACCGCGGTGGAGGCCGCGGCCGTCGTGGTCGGCGCGGGGGCCGCCGGAGCCGCCTCGCGGACCAGCGCCACCCGCAGGGTGTCGGTGCGGCCGGCCCGGGTGCGCACCGCGCGCCGCTGGGAGCGGTAGCCGCTGTAGCTCAGCTCCAGGGTGTGATCGGTCGCCCGGGGGTCCTCGATGACGTACGGCTGGTAGCCGCCCATGGGGTGGCCGTCGAGCGAGGCCAGCGCCCGGTCGGGCTCCACCAGGACCACCGTCACCGCCGGCCCCGCCGGGGCGGGCTGTCGGCGCATCGCCCACAGCGCGCCCACGGCCACCAGCACCACGGCCGCCGCCGCCAGCGCCAGCACGCGGGCCGGCGGGCCGCGGCGCTGGCCGCGCTCCCGGGTCTCGGGGGGTGCTTGGGGCAGGGCAGGAGCCGACACGGTGCTGGCGGCGGGAGGCGCCATCGGGGGAGCCGGCGCGCCGGTCGCCGGGGTGGCCGCGGGCTCGCGGGCCGGGGCGGCCGGCGGGGGAGCGGGGGGCGCAGGCGGCGGCGCGGCGCGCGGCGGCGCCGGCGCCGGCCGCGGCGGCGGCTCCAGGACCGGGGCCGGGCGGGCCATGCTCCACAGGGCGGACTCCCCGGGCGGCGGCCCGGCCTCAGGCACCGCGGGCTCCGGCCTCGGGGAGGGCGGGGCGGCTTCCACCCGCGCGGCCTCAGCCGTGGCGGCCTCGGCCGGGGCGGCCTCCGCCGGGCCAGCCTCCGCCGGCGTGGGCCCGGCGGTCGCAGGCGCGGCCGGCGCGCGGCCCCGCACGCCCCGCAAGCCCCCTGGCCGGCCGGCCAGCTCCAGCTCGGCGGCCGCGATCTCGTCCAGCACCTCCTCGGCCGAGGCGGGCCGGTCCTCGGGACTCTTGGCCAGCATGGCCGCCACCAGGGGCGGCAGGTGGGCCGGAAGTTCTCCGGCGGGCAGCTCCGGGGCGGGCTCGTAGAGGTGGCTGTGGCACACCGCGAAGAAGTCGTCCGCCGGGAACGGCGGGTGGCCGGCGATCATCTCGAAGATGACGCAGCCCAGGGCGTACAGGTCGGACCGCGGCCCGGCCGCACCGGGCCCCTGCTGGATCTGCTCGGGGGCCATGTACGCGGCGGTGCCCAGGAACATCCCCTGCTGGGTGACCAGGCTGAGATCGCGCCCGCGGGCCAGGCCGAAATCGGTGAGCACGGCGTTTTCGTTCTCGTCGAACAGGATGTTGGCGGGCTTGAGGTCGCGGTGGACGAAGCCCTTGCGGTGCATGTAGTCGAGGGCGTCGGTGATCTGGCGCAGGATGCGGAGCGTCTCCCGCAGCGGCGGAGGCCCGGACTTGAGCCGGCCCTTGAGGTCGCCGCGCAGCAGGTTGGCCACGAGGTAGTGGAGCCCCTGGTCCTCGCCCTCGAAGTAGATCTTCATGATGTGCGGGTGGTCGAAGCGCGCCAGGGTCTGGGCTTCGTGGTGGAAGCGGGTCACCAGGTCCGCCTGGTTGACCAGGTTCTCGTGCAGGACCTTGATCGCGACCTCGCGCCGGGGGTTGCGCTGCGTGCCTCGGAACACCTTGGCGAACCCGCCCTCGCCCAGCTCGGCCACGATCTGGAACTGTCCCCCGGACAACTCCCGCCCGATCATCATGTGCGGGAGATTAGCACAGCGGTGCGGGGGCGTCCCGGGGCGCCGGGCGGCGGTGGCGTCCTTGACTTGGGCGCGTGCGGCGGGGTTAAATCCGGCCCGGAGGGTTGAATGCGCCCCTATCGGCCCGTCGCCGCAGCGCTCGGTTGGGTGGTCGTGCTCGCCATCGCGGGGTGCGCCCGGAATCCCGGCGCGCCGGCCGGGCCCAGCCGGCTGAGCCTCGCGGTGCGCTGGGCGGCCTCGGCGACCGCCGCCGACACCCTGGTGGACAGCCTCACCGCCGAGGTCCTGGACGCCGGCGGCGGCCGGGTGGCCGGCCCCGCCAGCCTGGCGCTGCGGCCAGATCACAGCTTCAGCGGCGCCCTGGCCGTGCCCGCGGGCTCCGGCCTCACCGTCCAGGTGCGCGCCTACGCCCGCGGCGACGAGTTCTTCCGCGGCGCCTCCGACCCGTTCACCCTGCACCCCGAGGACTCCGCGCGGGTGGCGGTGACCCTGGCCCCGTCCGTCACCCTGCACCTGAGCCAGCTCGCCGCCAACAGCATCTTCGGGGACTCGGTGGACCTGGCGCTGGCGTGCTCGGGCCCGGTACCGCTGCGCGGGGTCCAGACCGACGTGACCTACGACCCGGCGCTGCTCACCTTCGGGCGCGCGGTGGCGCACACCGCGGCGCTGGCCGGCTTCGACTGGGCCCTGCAGGCTGACGGGCGGGTGCGGGTGCTGCTGTACGGCGACACCCGCTCCCAGCAGGTGCCGCCGGGCCAGGCGGTGCAGCTGTGCGTGCTGCGCTTCGCGAGCTGCTCGCCAGCCCGCTGCGGCTACGTCGCGCGCGCCTTCGTCTCGCTGGAGGCGTCCGCCGCGGCCAGCGCGCACGGCCTGTCCCAGCCGCTCACCGTGTCGGCGGACAGCGTGAGGTTCATCCCGTGAGCGCGCCCCGGACGCGCCGGGCCCGGCTCCGCCTCGCCGGCGCGGCTTTCCTGGCGGCCGCCGCGGCGCTCGGCCTGGGCGCCCGCGAGGCCCCCGCCCAGGTGGCGGTGCCGTGGAGCGTGGCGCAGCTGGCGAGCGACGACACCCGCGCCGGGCAGACCACCACCTGGCACCTCACGCTCAAGCCGCCCTCGATCCAGCCGGTGGGCCCGCCTGAGATCCCGCGGATCATGATCTTCATGCCCGGCGCGTACGGCGGCCAGGCGGGGTTCGGGCTGACCTCGCCGACCCCGCCGGTCACCATCACCGGCGGGCCCGGCTCCGTGCCCACGTTCCTGAACGTGGCCAGCGTCGGAGACCCGACGACCGGGGTGACCATCATCATCCGGTACGAGCGGGCCGACATGTGGACCGACACCACCACCCTGCACATCGCGGGCATCGTGAACGCCGCCACCGCGCTCAACTTCCCGGTCACGGTGCAGCTGGACCGGCTGCAGTTCTTCGCGCCGTTCGACACCCTCCGCTCGCAGGTGGTGGCCCCGGTCCGGCCCAGCTCGGTGACCCAGGTCCGCGTGTTCCAGCCGGTGCCGAGCGGCTACGACCCCATCCACACCCAGACCGCGGGCGTGCCGTTCCCGGTGATCGTGGAGGCCCTCGACCGCTTCGGGAACCAGTCCGACACCAGCTGCACGCTGCTGGCGGTCGATTCCACCGGCACCCTGCCGATGCAGCCGGTGGGGCTCACGACCGGCGTGGGGTCGATCCCCAACGCGGTGGTGACGCTGGCGGTGCCCACCGACTACATCCAAGTCACCGACGGCTTCCACACCGGCCGCTCGAACTCGTTCGCCGTCCTCCCCGGGCCGCTGGACCACCTCTACTTCCGGCCGCCGCCCGTTCGGGTGATCGCCAACCATCCGTTCGCCGGGCGGGTGGAGGCCCGGGACGCCTACGACAACGTGGCGGACTTCAACGGCACCGCCTCGGCGGCGGACGTGGGGGGGCAGCTCACGCCGTCTTCGCTGTCCTTCGCCGCCGGGGTGTGGGCGGGCCTGTTCACCGTGCCCGATCCGCTGAGCCTGGACTCCATCCTGGTGTTCGCCTCGGGCAAGCTGGTCACCTCGACCCGCTTCCAGGTCGCGGCGCAGACGTTCGCCAGCTTCCAGCTGACCCTGCCCCCGGGGCCTCGGACCGCGGGCTTCCCGTTCCTCCTGATGGTGCGCGCGGTGGACGACTCCGGCTACACCTTCCACGCCTACACCGCGCCGGTGTTCCTGGGGGACAGCCTGCCGGGCGCCCGGGACTCGCTGTTCACCCCGGGGCAGACCGGCTTCTTCACCGGCGGGGTGTGGGCGGACAGTGCCCGGTGCACCCGCGCCGGCACCGGCCACCGGATCTACGTGCAGGACGCCGCGCACCATCTGTGGTACTCGGCGCCCTTCGACGTCCTGCCCGGGCCCACCACCCGGCTCGTGCTCTCCGGGTATCCGGCCTCGGCCGAGGTGCACCGCGCGTTCCCGCTGGTGATCACCGCCACGGACGCGTTCAACAACACCACCCCCGCGGCCGCCGGCCCGGCGGTGCTGGATGACAAGAAGCACCGCGTCTCGCCGACCACCACCACCGCTTTCGCCAACGGCGTGTGGAGGGGCACGGTGACCGTGGCGGACACCACCGCCTACGACGTCATCACCGCCACCTACGGCGCGGCCTCCGGCTCCAGCCGGCCGATCCAGGTCGTGGTGCCGCAGGTCGCGTCGTTCACCGTGGGCGGCGGGGGCGCGGTCCGCACCGCGGGGCAGGCGTTCGCGGTGAGCCTCCAGGCGCTGGACAGCTTCGGGGACCCGGACCCGTACTTCATCGGGTCGGTCCAGCTGAACGACGATTCCGGCACGCTGTCCCCGACCTCCTCGGGGCCGTTCGCGGCCGGCACGCTGACCGTGTTCTGCACCGTCACCAAGAGCGGGCCGGACCGCATCCACGCCGACGACCTGAACCTGCACACCGGGCAGTCGGGCACGTTCACCGTGACGCCCGCCGCACACCAGGGATTCGACTTCGCCGCCATCGGACCGCAGAAGGCGCACGTGGCGTTCATCCTGAGCCTGCAGGCGGTGGACGTGTACCACAACCTGGTGGACACCTTCGCCGGTCAGGCGGGGCTGACCGACGCCACCGGCACCCTGAGCCTCACCCAGACCGGCGCCTTCTCCGGGGGCCTGTGGTCGGGCTCGGTGACCGTGGGCCACGGCTACCCGGCGGACCGGGTGTTCGCGACCTACGGCAACCTGCCCACCTCGCCGTCCAACGTGTTCGTGGTGGACGCGGCCACGCCGCGCATCGCCAAGGTGCAGCCCTCGTGGATCCCGCCCGGGGGCGCCGCGGCGGTGACCGTCACCGGCACCAACTTCGAGTCCGACGCGGCGCTCTCGGTGCAGTCGGACGTGGCCGTGAGCGGCGTGACCGTGACCGGCACCGACACCCTGCGCGGGGTGTTCAGCGTCTCCCCGGGCGCGGCGCTCGGCTTCCGCCCGGTCACGGTGTCCCAGTTCCACGCCAGCGCCAGCGACACGTCGTTCCAGATCGCCCAGCCGCGGGTGCGCCCGGCGGCCCTGGCCCGGACCGCGCAGCAGCGCCCGGTGACCATCACCGGGATCGTGCTGGAGTTCGGCACCCACTACGACCTCGGGCCGGGGGTGAACAGCCTGGGCGTGGTGCCGCACCTGGCGCGGCCGGACTCGCTGACCGTGAACGTCACGGTGGATTCGGCTGCCGCCCTCGGGGGGCGCTCCCTGTCCACCGTCACCTCGCGCGGCGTGGCGTTCTCCTTCCCGGCGCTCACGGTGATGCCGCGGCCGGTGGTCACCGCGCTGGACCCCGACAGCGCCAGCTACGAGGTGGCCGTGGCGGTCCAGGGCACGGGCTTCGACCCGGCGGCGGCGGCGGGCGACAGCGTGTCCATCGGCGGCCGGACGCTGCCCGCGGTGGTGGCCGACTCCGGCACCACCTCCTTCGTGGTGCCGGACAGCCTGGATCCGGGGCTGCAGCGGGTGGCGGTCTCGGCCTTCGGGGCGTGGAGCGCCGGGGTGCCGTTCTGGGTGCTGCAGCCCGAGCGCGGGGACGTCAACGGCGACGGCCGGGCCACCCTGGCGGACGTGGCCATCGCGGCCGACGCGATCCTGGGGCGGCGCGCGCTGGGCCGGCGCGAGGCCTACGCGGCCGACTGCGACGGCAGCGGCACGGTGGACGTGGTGGACCTGGTGTGCATGGTGGACCTGGCGGTGCAGCAGGTGGCGCCTGGCGCCCCCGCCCCGGACGCCGACCCCGGGCGGGGCACCGCGACCTGGAACGCCGCCGCCCGCGTCCTGCGCCTGCCGGCGGAGGCCCGCGCGGTGGAGTGGCGCGCCGCGGGCGAGCCGGGCGAGGGCGTGGACCGAAATGCGGGCGCGGCGCAGGCGTGGCGGGCGGCGGGCGGCTCGCTGGTCGGGGTGGCGGTGGTGCCGGCGAGCCACGAGGTGCGGCTGCCGGACGCGGCGCGGACGCTCCTCGCGGTGCGCTGGGCGGACGGCAGCGGGCGGGTGTTCCGCGCCGACCTGGCGGCGCCGTCTCCTCCGGCGCGCTTCGCGGTCCTGGGCAACCCGCAGCGCGGCGCGCTGTGGTTCGCGGTGCCCCCGCACGCGGGCGAAGCGGTCCTGGAGCTGTTCGACGCGGCGGGGCGCCGGGTGGCGGGGCGCGCCCTCGGCCCGCTCGAGGCCGGCCAGGTCTCGCTCTCGCCGCCCGCCCGGCTGGCCGCCGGCCTGTACCTGGTGCGCTTCCGCGCCGGGGCGGCCGAGGCCCGCGGCAAGCTGATCTACCTGCCGTAGGACGCCGCATTCCAGCCTCTGAACTGAAAGGTGGCCCCCCATGGACGACTCCGCATTCGAGAAGTTCCGGCTCACCGGCCGCCAGCGGCGCGAGCCCGGGGCGGCCGACAACCCGCCCCCGGCGCAGCTGCCCGCGGACCAGCCCGGGGGCGGCCCCGGGGCTGGCGGCGGGGGCTCCGGGGTGGCCGACTTCCTGGCCCGGCTGGATCGGGACACCGCCCGGGACGCGGAGGCGCTCCGCGGGGCGGGGATGGAGTGGTCCCTGGAGCGCGCGCTGGCCGCGTCCCTGACCGAGCTGCACGAGGGCTACCGCCCGGCCGCCGGAGGCGTGCCCAGCCTGATGCTGTCCGCCTGCCTGGCGTTCGAGAGGTTCGTGACCTGGGCGCGGCTGTGGGAGATGCAGGGCCGCCCCGGCTCGCCCCTGCCCGCCAGCGCCGGCGACCTGCTGGCGCTGCTGGCCAACCCGGGCGGCGCCCGCATCCAGTGGCTGGCGGAGGAGGCCCAGGGGCGCGCGGCCGCCGGGCCCGGGGAGGCCCGCGCGGCGCGCCGCTCGGAGCAGGAGTGGCCCGAGGACCGGGAGGCGGAGCGGCGGGCGGAGGGCCTGGCAGGGTTGCCCCGCCCGGCGGCGGGCCGCGCGGCGGGCCCGGCCGGCGGGGGGGCCGGCGGCGGGCCGTCGGGCGCCCCGGAAGCCCGGCCCGCTGGGCCCGGCGGGAGCGGCGCGGCCGGCCCGTCGGAAGTGGTCTTCGGGCGCGGCTTCTACGAGGAGGGTCCGGACGGCCGGCGCTGGATGGGCCGGGAGGCCTCCTTTACCGTCTCCGCCCGGGCTCTTGGCGCGCCCCGGGCGCTGCGCTTCGAGCTCAGCAGCGCCGAGGCGGACTGCTACGAGCGCCTGCCGTTCCAGGTCCGCCTGTACGTCGGCGAGGACTTCCTGGAGCGGGTGGTGTTCGACGGCGGCCTGCAGACCCGGGAGGTGCAGCTGGAGCTGCCCAAGAGCCGGGGCGACTTGGTGTTGCGCCTGGAGAGCAGCGATTCGTTCGTCCCCGCCCAGGTGGACGCCGGACCGGACACCCGGCCGCACTCGGTGCAGCTGGGGGAGCTGGCGCTGGGCTGAGGCCCGCGGGCGGGACGCCGCGCCCCGCGGCGCGCGGTGAAGGGCACCGCGACGCCGCAGGGGACCGTCCCACGAGACCCAGCGCTGGGGAGGGCTAGCCCGCGGACGCCGGTCCCGCGGAGAACGGTGCAACCGGGGCCGGAGAGGTGGCCCACGGCCGCGGCACATGCATGGATTCCGGGCGGCGGGGCGCGAGGCGCCCGGCCGCCGGGTGGTTCGAGCCGCCCCGGCGTGGGGGCTCTCCGCGCCGCGGACGGTGCGCTTCGAGCCCGCCAGCACCGGGGCGAGCTGCTGGGATCCCCGGCTCCTCGAGGGCCCCGGCCGGCGGGTGCGCCCCGCCTACGGCGAGTCCAGCTGGAACCGGATCGGCACCTCCACCCACACCGTCACCGGACGCTTGTTCGCCAGCGCCGGCTTGAACACGTACTGCATCACCGCATCCACGGCCGCCGCCACCAGCACCGGCGCGCCCGTCTCCGGCTTCACCGCGTGCACCCGCCCGTCGGCGCCCACCAGCGCCAGGATCACCACCTGACCCTCGATGCCCGCCTGGCGCGCGATGTCCGGGTACCTCGGCGACACCACCTTGATCGCCTCGGCCTCCTCGTCGTGGTAGACATAACCGCCCGGCGTGGGCACGGTGTCGCTCCGCTCCTCGGGGATGGCGATCTGGATGGTGCCCTCGGTGTCGCCCCGCGGCATCGGCTGCGCGTACTGGTCGGGTCGGGCCAGGGTGTTGTCCGGCGGGGCCACCTCATCCGGCACGGGCACCGGGATGCCCACCGCCGGGGGGCGCGCCTCGGGCGCGGGCGGGGCGATGGGCTGCGCGGGATGGGGGCTGAGGGGCGGCGGAGGCGGGGGCGGGACCCATTGGAACACGGGCCGGTCCGGCGGGATCAGCGGCCCGTGGCGGGTCCAGCGGAGCACCAGCACCGATAGCGCCACGGCGGTGACCACCAGCGACGCCGAGCCCGCGGCGCCCACGGTCATGAAGCGGCGGCCATAGGCTTTGAGTTCGGCTGCGCCATACTCCGGCAGGCGGACGACATGCGCGGACATGGGCTCTCCCGGAGGGGTCCGATGGGTCGGACGCGCGGAGGGGTCGGGAATGAGGGGGGAGTTGCCAGAGCGGCCAGGAGGGGCGAGGCGCGCGGCTGGCTGCCGCACGAGGCCAGTGTAGCACACCCGCGCGGGCGGGCGGCGGGAATCGTTGGGCGGGGCTGCCTGGGCGATGGGCCGGGGTCCCGGGGGTGGCCCAGGGCCCGGGGCGGGGTCCCCCGCGCGGCCCGCCAACGCATCGGGCGGGGCCCGGAGGCCCCGCCCGACGGTCCATCACATGATTCTGGCTTCGGCAGGACGCCGCTGCCGGCGCCCCGCCGAGGAAGCTCTACCGCGACAGCACCAGCTTGCGGGTCTGCGACTGACCGCCCGACATCAGGCGGTAGTAGTAGATCCCCGAGCTGACCGTCCGGCCGCTCGCCGTCCGGCCGTCCCAGGAGACGTTGTGGTCCCCCGCCGTCTGGTGCCCGTCGAACAACGTGCGGACCAGCCGCCCGCTCACGTCGTACACCTTGAGCGAGGCCGCTCCCGCCTTCGGCAGGCTGTAGCGGATGTGGGTCAGGTTGCTGAACGGGTTCGGCGCGCTCTGGTGCAGCGCAAACACCAGGTTGTGCCCGCCCACGCCCGTCGGGCCGCTCGGCCCACAGTACATGTCCTGGGTGCTCCTCGGATCCAGCTCGAACTCGCCGAAGATGTAGTCCAGGATCGCGCACACCGACACCTCGGTCCCCGGGACCGGGGTGTAGCTGTAGACGGCGTCCCGCTCCACCCGCATGGTGTCGGTGCCGTCGTGGATGAAGAACGTCGCGGTCGGGCTCACGATGGTGTCCGAGGCCACCGTGCCGGCCGTGGTCACCAACATGTCCTCGTACATCTCCGCGGTGGCCGGAGCCGCCTTGCCGTTGATCTGGCCGATGGTGACCGCGGCCGGAGCCGGCAGCGAGTTGCCGCTGCTGTTGACCACGGTGTAGAAGATCGCCCCGATCTCGGTCTTGCCGTTGTACT
>DATKKS010000095.1:0-5248 GCA_035542815.1 Saccharimonadales bacterium (SeqCode)
GCCCGAGGACGCGCACCATGGGATGAGGGGGGCCATCGAAGATGGCGGGCCATTTGTCCTCTCGCGTGGTCAAGGAATACGCCGGTGACCCCTCCGAGCTGATCCCCCTGCTCCAACGGGTCCAGGCCGACTGCGGGTTCATCTCCCCGGAAACCGTCCGCGACATCTCCCGGTGGCTCCGGATCTCGGAGAACGAGGTCTTCGGAGTCGCGACCTTCTTCGCGCAGTTCCGTTTCACTCCCCCCGGCGAGCACGTGATCAAGGTGTGCCTGGGCACCGCCTGCCACGTCCGGGGCGGCGAGCAGATCATGGACGTGCTGCAGCGCCGCCTGGACGTCCGCCCCGGCGGGACCACCGCCGACGGCAAATACCAGCTGGAGCGCGTGGCGTGCCTCGGCTGCTGCGCGCTGGCCCCGGTGCTGGCGGTGGACGGGAAGATCCAGGCCCAGGCCTCGGTGCTGGGCATCCATCGGATGTTCGGGGAGCGGGAGCCCGGTGAAGGCGCTTGAGACGCGGCGCGCGCGCGCCATCCAGGCACGGGACCGGCTCCAGAACGGTCCCCAGGCGGTGATTTACGTGGGCGCCGGCTCGTGCGGGCTGGCCGCGGGCGCCGAGAAGGTGATCGAGGTCATCCAGGCGTATCTGTCCCGCACGCGGGTGCCGGCGAAGCTCCTCCGCGTGGGGTGTATCGGCCCGTGCTACCTCGAGCCGCTGGTGGACGTCCAGATGCCCGGCGCGCCCCGGATCAGCCACTCCAACGTCGGGACGCAGGTGGCGCAGGAGATGCTGGAGGCGTATTTCGAGAAGGGTGAGGTGTACCCCCTGCACCTGGTGGGGCACATGGGCTCCGGCGAGCTGGAGAAGGTGCCCCGCTTCCACGACCACCCGATGCTCAAGCGCCAGGTGCGCATCGTGCTCCGGAACTGCGGGGTGATCGACCCGGAGAACGTGGACCACTATCTGGCGCGGGACGGGTACGGGGCCATCGAGAAGTGCCTGTCCATGTCCCGGGGCGCGGTGCTCGAAGTGGTCCAGGGCTCCGGGCTCCGCGGGCGGGGCGGGGCCGGCTTCCCCACCTGGCGGAAGTGGGCCGTGTGCCGGGACACGGAGAGCGACCAGCGGTACATCATCTGCAACGCCGACGAGGGCGACCCGGGCGCCTTCATGAACCGCTCGCTGATCGAGGGCGACCCCCACGCGGTGCTCGAAGGGATGCTCATCGCGGCCTACGCTATCGGCGCGAGCGCCGGCTACATCTACATCCGCGCGGAGTACCCGCTGGCCATCCAAAGGCTCCGGACGGCCATCCAGCAGATGCGCACCCTGGGCCTCTTGGGCGAGCGCATCCTGGGGAGCGAATTCAGCTTCGACCTCAGGATCAAGGAGGGCGCCGGAGCCTTCGTGTGCGGCGAGGAGACGGCGCTGATCGCCAGCATCGAGGGCCGCCGGGGGATGCCCCGCACGCGGCCGCCGTTCCCCGCGGTGGAAGGCCTGTGGGGGAAGCCCACGGTCATCAACAACGTGGAGACGCTGGGGACGCTGCCCAACATCCTGCGCAACGGGGCCGCGTGGTACGCCCAGCACGGGACCGAGACCTCCAAGGGCACCAAGACGTTCAGCCTGGTGGGCAAGCTGCGCCGCACGGGCCTGATCGAGGTCCCGCTCGGGACGCCGCTGCGCACCGTGATCCAGGACATCGGCGGAGGGGTGAGCAAGGGATTCAAGGCGGTGCAGACCGGCGGGCCCTCGGGTGGGTGCCTGGGCGAGGAGTTCCTGGACTCGCCCATTGACTACGAGTCGCTGGCGGCGGCCGGCTCGATCATGGGTTCGGGCGGGCTCATCGTGCTCGACCAGAACACCTGCATCGTAGACACCGCCAAGTACTTCCTGAAGTTCACCCAGGCCGAGTCGTGCGGCAAGTGCGTGCCGTGCCGGGTCGGCACGCGGCACCTGGTGGACATCCTGGAGCGTATCTCGCAGGGGCAGGGCGAGCTGGCCGACCTGGCGCGGCTGGAGCGGCTGGCCGGCGCCGTCCACGGCGGCTCCCTGTGCGGCCTGGGACAGACCGCGCCCAACCCGGTGCTGACGGCGTTGAAGTACTTCCGCAGCGAGTTCCTGGCGCACATCGTGGACAAGCGCTGCCCGGCCGCCGTGTGCCGGGAGCTGGTGGTGTATCGGATCCTCAAGGAGAAGTGCACCGGCTGCCAGCGGTGCGTCCGGGTGTGCCCCACCGGGGCCATCGTCGGTCCGCGCTCGGAGCCCCACAACCTGGATCCGCAGAAGTGCATCAAGTGCCGCTCGTGTTACGAGATCTGCAGGTTCGACGCCATCGCCGGGGACGCCATCGTGATCGAGTCGGGGGTGTAGCGTGAGTCCCAAGCCCGTGCGCGCGAAGCACGCTGCGAGCATTGCTCTTGAGGTGGACCACCGCCAGGTCCGCTGCCCGGAGGGCTCTTCGGTGCTGAGAGCCGCCGAGCTGAACGACATCTACATTCCCTCGCTGTGCTCGCACAAGGACCTGCTGCCCTTCGGCGGCTGCCGCCTGTGCATGGTCGAGATCGCCGGGATGCGCGGCTACCCGCTGGCCTGCAGCACCACGGTCCAGGAGGGGATGCAGGTTCTGACCGACACGGTGACGCTGCGCGAGATGCGCCAGGAGATCCTGCAGCTGATTCTGAGCGAGCACCCGTCGAGCTGTCTGTGTGCAGCGAGCGCCAAGGGTGCCAGGAGAACGTCTCCACCGTGCGGAAGTCCGGGGTCAGCACCGGCTGCCGCTACTGCCCCAACGATCAGCAGTGCGAGCTCCAGAGCGTGGCGGAGCGGCTCGGGGTGACGGACCTGCTGTACCCGGTGGTGTACCGCGGCTACGAGCCCGAACACGACGATCCATTCTTCGACCGGGACTACAACATCTGCATCCTGTGCGGCCGCTGCGTGCGCATGTGCCACGAGGTCCGCGGCACGTCGGTGCTGGCGTTCAAGTACCGCGGTCCGCACACGCAGGTCGGCCCGGCCTTCGGCCGGACCCACGCCGAGGCCGGCTGCGAGTTCTGCGGGGCGTGCGTGTCGGTATGCCCCACCGGCACCCTGGCGGACAAGGTCTCGAAATGGGACGGGAAGCCGGACGGGTTCGAGGTGTCCACGTGCCCGTTCTGCGCCCTGGGCTGCCAGCTGGAGTTGCAGCACAAGCGCGGCCGGCTGTCCCGGGTGCACCCGCACCTGGACCCCCGGATCAACGACGGCCAGCTGTGCGTGCGCGGGAGGTTCTGCCTGCCCGAGACCACCCACCATCACGACCGGGCCACCAAGCCGGTGCTCAAGCGCGGCCCCTACTTCCGCGACATGAGCTGGCGGGAGGCGCTGGAGGACGTCGCCTCCCACCTCCGCGGGCTCCGGCCGCGGGACTTCCTGATGGTGGTGTCCCCGGATCTCACCAACGAGAGCCTGTACACGGCGCAGAAGTTCGTGCGGTCCTGCCTCGGGCTCGGGGGCCTCGACTCCACCGCGCGGTGGGCTTTGCCGGGCGGCCCGGGCCTGTGGGCCGAGCTGTTCTCGCTGCCGATCTCCATCCGCGGCATCGGGGACGCGGACTCGATCCTGGCGGTGGGGCTGGACTCGCGCTTCTCCTTCTCCGTCGCCGGGGTGGAGGTGCGCCGGGCGCTGCGGGAGGGCGCCGCGCTGGTGGTGGTGGACGCCCGCGAATCCAACCTGGCGCGCTACGCCCAGCACTGGCTGCGCCCGGCCCCGGGAGCCGAAGGCCGGGTGGTGGGCGCCCTGGTGGAAGCGCTCGGCGCGGCCGGGGGCAACGGCTCGGCGCGCGCCGCGCCGCGCACGGCCGGGGTGCAGGCGGATGCGCTTGCCCGGGCGGCGAGCGCCCTGGCCGCGGGACGAGATCTGGCGGTGCTGGTGGGGCCGACGGCCTTCGCCACGGACGCCGGCCTGGAGCTGGCTCGGGCTCTGCTGCGCCTGGCCGCGTCGCGCGAGCACACCACCTGCCTGCCGCTGTTCCAGGGCGCGAACACCCGGGGAGCGCTGGAGCTGGGCGCGTTCCGGGAGTACCCGGTGGGGGCCGCGCCAGAGATCGAGCCCGGCCCGTCGCTGGCCGACGTGGTGGCCGGCCGGGCCCGGCCCAAGGTGCTGTACCTGGTGGGGGAGGTGCCGTTCCCGGAGCGCCCGGACTGCGAGTACGTCATCTGCCAGGATCTGTACCGGCCGCCCTTCGAGGTGGATGCCTTCCTGCCGGCGGCCAGCTTCGCCGAGTGCGGCGGGACCCTGACCAACGTGGAGGGCCGCGTCCAGCAGGTGGTGCCGGTGGAGGAGCTGCCCGACTCCGCGGCCGCCGGCTCCCCGCGCCCCGACTGGCTGATCTTCACCGCGCTGGCCGAGATGCTGGGGGCGAGCGGAGCCTGGCCCCGCGATGCCGCCGCGATCCTCCGAGAGATCAACGCGGCGATGCCCGGCTTTCCGCCGACCGCGGACCGGGAGCCCAGGCGCTTCCGGCCCGTCCCTCGGGTGCGCTGGGAGGAGTCGGGCAGGACGGTGCCGGCGGGCCGCGGGGCCCGGCTGGTGCTCGAGCCGGGCGGGTTCCGCCACCGCGGAACCGACCTGAGCCATCCGGTGGAAGGCCTCTCGGAGCTGGGGCTGGAGCGGGGTGTGCGGATGCACCCGGAGGATCTGCGCCAGCTGGGGCTCGAGCCCGGCGAGGAGGTCAGCCTCCGGGTCGATGGGGTCGTGGCCTCCGGGTCCGCGCGGGCGGACGCAGACTGTCCCCGGCACGTGGCCTACGTACATCGTCCATTCACCTACGGCGGCCTGGCCCAAGGCGACGGCCTCGCGGCCGTGCACGGCCTCCAGGGGAGCCTGCACCACGTGGTGCTGTCCCGGAAGCGGAAGCCGGCCGCGGGGGGCCGCGCGGGGAGGAAGTCCCGCGTAACGGCCCCAGGAACGTGAGGGCTGCCCATGTACCGGGTTCTTGAGCGCCGGATGATCGTCCCCAACCTGCATGAGTTCACCGTGGAGGCGCCGCAGGTGGCGGCTTCCGCGCGTCCCGGGATGTTCGTCATCCTGCGGCCGGACGAGGCCGGCGAGCGGGTGCCCCTGACGGTGGCCGACTGGGATCCCGCGACCGGCAGCGTGACCTCGATCTTCCTGCAGGTGGGGGCATCCACCGCCAAGCTGGCGCGGCTGAAGCCGGGGGCCGCCATCCCGACCTACGCCGGGCCGCTGGGCAACGAGACCGAGATCGAGC
>DATKKS010000096.1:0-9355 GCA_035542815.1 Saccharimonadales bacterium (SeqCode)
TTCGAGCGGGTTGCCCGAAAGGCCGCCTCAAGACGCGCCGCCGGCATCAGCGCGGGTAGAGGTAGGCGTTGGGGTCGTAGCCCGGCAGATAGCGGTAGTTGGGGTTCCAGGTCCCGGGCATGCGCTGGTACTGGAACGTGATGATGGAGTGCTGGCTGGGCTGGTAGCGCAGGGTCATGTCGTGCAGGAAGAACCCCGGTTTGGCCGAGTAGCCCAGGTACGACCCGCTGGACATGAACAGGTTGCCGAGCCCCACCGAGAGCGACAGGGGCGAGTTGCCCTGCTGGTAGGTGAGGTGGGTCACGTTCAGCCCCTGGCTCAACGAGCTGCCGCCGCCCGAGAGCACCGAGAACGAGGTCTCGTTGCTGATCTTCAGGTTGCTGGTGTTGAGGAAGCCCAGGAGCGGGTGCGACCCGCCCGACGGGACGGAGCCGCTGGGCTGCCCGTACATGTCCAGGCCGCTGCGCGACAGGTAGGTGTCCTGGGCCAGCGCCGCGCCCGCCGCCAGCGCCAGGATCGCGAGAACCGCAAGGCCGAGCTTCATGGGAACCAATCCTCCCTGGATGCCAAAATCCCGGGGCAATCTCTCAAAGGCAAAGGTTAGGTCAGCCCCCCGCCGGAGTCAATGCCGGGGGCTGTCTCACATTGCTTGGACGCCTGGGGCGGCCGCCAGGTTCCCTGGACCCTTCCGGGGCCTTCGGCCCGGCGGCGTGCCGGCGCCGGCCGGGCCGTCCTGGTGCCGCGGCCCCCGGCCGCCCCCCCGGCACGCCCCCCGGCCCCCGACGCAAGACGGGCGGCCCGACCGGGCCGCCCGTGGGCTGCGTTCGTGGTTGATTCAGCGGTCTTCGTCCACCGCCTCGATTTCCAGCACCAGGTGGAGCCGCACCTTCTGCCCTGGGCGCAGCCCGTGCAGGCTGACCGGCACGGCCACCCGCCGCTCCAGCGGCGGCGCCGCCGGCTCGGGCTCCGGGCCCGGCGCGCTGGCCTGGACCTGAGACTCCGCCGGGATGCTCTCCGGCAGGTTCTCCGCCCGGAAGCCGCCGCTGAAGTCGGGCAGCTCCAGCGGGCGGTCGTCCGCCACCCCCCGGACCTCCGGCGCCGCCATCGGCGGGGCGGCCGGCGTGAACGAGGCCGGGATCGCCGGCTGCGGTTCCGGTACCACTGGCGCGGCCGGCGCCTCGGGCGGCGCCGCCAGGTCCGCCACCGCCGTGGGTTCCGCCACGGAGACCGCCGAGGCCGCGGGCGCGGGCGCGGCCAGCTCGGCCGCCAGGGTCACCGCTGCAGCCAGCGCGGTCGGAGCCTGCGCGGGGCCCGCGGGCAGGGCCTCCTCCCGCCGCAGCAGGGAGAGTTCCTGGAAACCGTTCTCGGTGCGGGCGGGTTCAGGCAGCGGGGGCTCGCCCTTGCCGCTCTTGCCCAGCCACGCGGTGAAGCGCTCTGCCAGCGACGGGGCGCGCCTGGCGGCCGCGGCTGCTTCGAGCGGCCGCTCCGCCAGGGGCGCCAGCTCCGTCGCCGCGGCCGAGGCTGCCACCGGCTCGGGCTCCTGGACCGCGGGCGGGGCCGCCGGCACGGCCACCGGGGCGGGCGCCTCGCGCACCGCGGCCATCACCGGCTCCGGCGCCGGCACGGGGACCGCGGGCTCGGCCGGGGGCAGCGGCTCCGGCGTGAAGGCCGGCGCGCGGGTCGCGGCCGGCTGGACTTCGGCGACCGTCGAGACGCGCGTCCCCAGCTTCAGCTCCTTGTTCAGGTTCTCCAGCAGCAGCCGGGAGACCCCGCGGAAGGTCTCGAACACCCCGTCGCCGCGCACCGCGATGGCCTCAAACCAGGGCACGCCCTTGGGGTTCAGCTCGCGGTTGAGCTCCTCCACGGTGTACACGTCCGGGAGGTCCCGCTTGTTGTACTGGAGCACCCACGGGAGCTGGTCCAGCGAGAGGTTGTACTCCGCCAGGTTGTCGATGAGGTTCTGCAGGCTGTCCTTGTTCTCCTGCATCCGGCCGCGCTCGGAGTCGACCACGAACACGATGGCGTCCGCGCCGCGGAGCACCAGCTTGCGGGTGGCGTTGTAGAACACCTGGCCGGGCACGGTGTAGAGCATGAAGCGGGTCTTGAACCCGGAGATCTCGCCCAGGTCCACCGGCAGCAGGTCGAAGAACAGCGTGCGGTCGTTCTGGGTCTTCATCGAGACCATCTTGCCGCGGCTGTTGGACGGGATGGCGCCGTAGATGAATTCGAGGTTGGTGGTCTTCCCGGACAGGCCGGTGCCGTAGTACACCAGCTTGGCGTTGATCTCCCGGCCCGAGTAGCTTACGACAACCACGTTGCCTCCTTAGCGAGACAGACCCCCGCCCGGCCGCCCGGCCGGCGCACGCCTGGCCAAGTTCAAGTGCTGGCTGAACGGGCTGCCGCAACAGCGCGGACGCCCCGGCAGGGATCTCGCAGTTTCCATGCCACCCCATTGCTCAGGGTCAACATGTTGGGAGACATGGAGTTCTGCCCTGTAGCTCGCAGGGCCCGGCGGATTGCCGGTGGCATTCTGCACGGAGGCACGGGCGTTCAGGCCGCCAGGAATCGGCCGGCTCAGCTCGCCGTGGCCGGGACCGGGCTGCGCCGGATCCAGATGCCCTCCTTCTCCCGGAGCTGCGACCCGCCCTCCAGGCGGGCGTCCGGCGACGAGTAGTGGGCCAGGAAGATGCTCCGGAGTTCGGGGTAGCTCTCGGTCGGGAAGTAGCGGCACACGCGCGTGAACATCCCGTCGGGCTCGGAGTACACGAACAGCGTCACCTCGGTGACCCGCTCGTACGAGCTCTCGGTGTACGCCACCTCGGGCGATTCCTCGACGTCGATCCACAGCGAGGCGCCGCAGTTGTGCACCTCGAAGCCGTGCTTGTGGACCATGAGGTACTCCCACAGCCCGTAGATCTCCATCGGGATGTACCGTGCCGAGGGGGGCGAGGACCGGCTCTGGACCTCGCACCGGACGAGCTTCTGGCTAGGCATGGGTCTTCCTCCTTCGGAAAGACCGGGGCGACGCCTATGGACGGCGTTGCACTATAGGCAGATGCCGGAAACGGTGTCAACGCGGCCGGCCTCCGGCGGCGGCCCGGCCGGCCCGCGGACTGACTGCGCGCCGCGGCCGGGTGGGTTATGATCCGGCGGCACGCGCCCCCCGGCCCGGTCCGCTCCGGGGCGGGCGGGCGCGCCCGGCGTCATCCCGCCGGCCCGCGGCCCCTGGAGGCCCCGTGTCGGCGGTCTCCGGAACCCGGCCCACCTGTCAGAGGAGCCCGACATGTCCAGCGCAATTGACGGTCTGCAGCCCGCCCTGGTCTGGAAGTACTTCGCCGAGCTGACCCGGATCCCCCGCGGCTCCAAGCACGAGGCCGCCGCGACGGCCTTCGTGGCCCGCACCGCGAAGCAGCTGGGGGTGGAGTGCCAGCAGGACCGGCTGGGCAACGTGGTGGCGCGCAAGCCCGCCTCGCCGGGGCGGGAGCACCGGCCGAGCGTGTGCCTGCAGGGCCACCTGGACATGGTGTGCGAGAAGCGCCCGGACAAGAAGCACGACTTCCTGAAGGACCCGCTGACCCTGGTGCGCCGGGGCGACTGGCTCACCGCCGACGGCACCACGCTGGGCGCGGACAACGGCATCGGGGTGGCCACCGGGCTGGCCGTCCTGGCGGACCGGTCCCTGGAGCACGGGCCGGTGGAGGTGCTGTGCACGGTGGACGAGGAGACCGGTCTCACCGGGGCCAACGGCCTGCAGCCCGGCTTCGTCCGCAGCCGCATCCTGCTGAACCTGGACTCCGAGGAGGAGCAGGCCCTGTTCGTGGGCTGTTCCGGCGGGCGCGACACCCTCGGCCTGTGGGCCGCGGAGTGGGAACCCGCGCCGGCGGGCGCGGCGGCGCTGGAGGTCCGGGTGGGCGGGCTGCGGGGCGGACACTCCGGGCTGGAGATCGACAAGGGGCGGGGCAACGCCATCAAGCTCCTGGGCCGCGCGCTGCGGCGGCTGGCGCCCCTGGGCGCGCGGCTGGCGCGGATCGACGGCGGCAGCAAGCGCAACGCCATCCCGCGGGACGCCGCGGCGCTGGTGTACGTGCCCCGGGCGAAGCTGGAGGAGGCGCTGGCCGCGGTGGCCGCCTTCGACGCCCTGGCGCGGGCGGAGGTGCCCTCCGCGGAGCCCGACCTGCGGGTGACCGCCGCCCCGGCCCGCGCCCGCGGCGGGAAGGTGCTCCGGCGGGCGGTCCACCGGCGGCTGCTGCAGACCCTGGCCGCGCTTCCGCACGGGGTGATGAAGATGAGCGCCGAGATCCCGGGGCTGGTGGAGACCTCCACCAACGTGGCGGTGATCGCCACCACCGGCAAGGCGGTCACCCTGTCCACCAGCCAGCGCAGCTCGGTGGCCTCCGAGATCGAGGAGGTCGGCGACACGGTGGCCGCGGCGCTGGAGCTGGGCGGCGCCGAGGTCCGGGCCTCCGACGGCTATCCGGGCTGGAAGCCCAACCTGGACTCGGCCATCTTGAAGACCGCGGCGGCGGTGTTCCGCGAACTGCGCGGCACGGAGCCCGAGGTGAAGGCGGTCCACGCCGGCCTCGAGTGCGGCATCATCGGCGAGCGGTACCCGGGGATGGACATGGTCTCGCTGGGGCCGGTGCTCGAGGCGGTGCACTCGCCCGAGGAGCGCATCCACATCGGCTCGGTGCAGCGGTTCTGGGACTACCTGCTGGCCATCCTGAAGGCGGTGTAGGGGCGCACGGCAGTGCGCCCGGGCCGCAGGGGCGCGCGGCAGTGCGCCCGCACCCCGCGCCCCGCATGCCGGGTGGGGGCCGGTGGGGGGGGCATCCCCGCCTCCGGCCCGCGCGGCGATGTCGAGCCCCGCGTGACGCAGGCCCTCCACCCGGCGCTCGGCCCCCCCGCTCGCCTCACGCGAGCAGTCGCCGCCTGCGCCCGGCGACGGCCGCGGCCAGCAGCACCGGCGTGAGCCCCAGGAAGGCCCAGTACACCCCGCCGGCCACCGACTCCTTCCACGCGCCCATGTAGTCCAGGGACGGCACCTGGTTGAGCGGCCCCACGTACCAAAGCAACGTGTAGACCGCCTCGAACGGCCGCTGGCTGCCGGTCCACGCGCCCAGCGCCAGCGCCAGCGCCGGCACGAACGCGGCCCCCGAGAGGAACGCCAGCACCGCCGGGCCGTCCCCGATCAGCGCCAGGCGCACCGCCACCCCCGCGCCGGCGGCCACCGCCACCACGAAGCCGGCCAGCCACGAGGCCGGCAGCTGCCGGGCCAGCGGGTGCGCGGCCGAGAACACCATCTCCTCGAGCCCGTGCCGGGCCTCGCGCGCGCCGAGCGACGACCAGACCGCCAGCGGCCAGATCCAGGCCGCCACCAGCACCGTGCGGCGCGCGGTATCCGGCGGCAGCGCCGCGCCCACCACCAGCAGCGCCAGCGCCACCAGCTGCCACCACCGCGGCTGCCTGGCCAGCAGCAACCGCAACTCCGCCCCCAGCAGCGCGCCCAGGCGGTATCTCGGGCCGGGGTCCTCGACACGCCCCGCCGCCGGCGCCGCGGCGCCGGCCAGCGCAACCGGCGCGCCCGCCACCGAAGCCGCGGCCTCAGGCTCCTCCAGCCGCGCGTCGGGCTGCCCATCCTCCTCGGCCGCCCCCGGCGCGCCCGCCCCGCCCTCGCCCCGCCCCCACCGACGCGCCCGCCGGGCAGGATCGAAGCGGTCGAAGAACACCGCCGCCAGCAGCGCCACGCCCAACCCCAGGCCCACCCACAGCAGCCGCTCCAGCACCAGCGGCGCGGTCCAGTGGATTCCCGTCCACACGAAGGTCTGGTCCACCTGGCGGCTGCCGAAGCCCAGATCGAAGCCGCCCTGGTAGTCCGGGTACGCCGCCCGGCACGCCGCGCCCATGCTCCTCCACAGCAGCCGCACCCCCTGCATGTCCCAGCTCATGAAGAAGGCCGCCGAGAGCGAGGTGGCCCACACGCCGATGTAGATCGCGTTGCCGCCGCTGCCCGCCAGGAACGGCACCGTCTCGAACAGCACCGCCAGGGCGGCGGTGATGGCCATCGCGGGCAGCGCGATCAGCAGGAACGGGCTCAGCAGCGGCCACAGCTCCACCTGCGCCACCTCCCGGTGGAGCACCTGCATGACCACCGCCGCCACCGCCAGCACCACCACCATCAGGGCCAGCGCCAGAAAGTTGCTGAGGGCCTTGGCCAGGGTGTAGGCGGGCCGGCGCAGCGGCGTCGCCGCCAGCACCTGCCCCACGCGGGTGGCCCGGTCGCGGTCCACGCTGTTCTTCACCACGTAGAAGCCGAACAGGGTGAGCATGGTGGTCACCACCGAGGCCATCAGCCCGCCGATCCAGGCCGAGTTGTAGACCCCCCGGTAGCGGTCCAGGCGCAGCACGAACTGCCCGGCGTTGACGGTGTAGCCCAGCCACGCGGCCAGCGCCAGCGTCACCAGAAACCCGTGCCGGCGCACGCGCTCCAGGAAATCGGCGCGCACCAGGTGGTACAGGGTGCGGGCGGCGCTCACGCGCGCGCCCCGCGGACCGCGGCCGAGGCCCGCCGCCCGGCGGTCCAGTGCAGGTAGGCATCCTCCAGCGTGGGCGGCACCGGCTGCGCCCCGGGCCCGGGCGGGGTCTCCCCCACCAGACGCACGTGCACCCCGTCCGACCGGCGCACCGCGCCGCTGATCACCCAGCGGGCCCGCACCGCGGGCAGCTCCGAGCTCGGCACCACCCACTCCCACGCCCGGCCCTCCACCCCGCGCAGCAGCAGCTCGGGGGCCCCCTCGGTGATCAGCCGGCCGCGGTCCAGGATGGCGATGCGGGTGGCCACCGCCTCGACGTCGGAGACGATGTGCGTGGACAGCAGCACCACCCGCTCCCCCGAGAGGTCCGAGAGCAGGTTGCGGAAGCGCACCCGCTCCTCCGGGTCCAGCCCGGAAGTGGGCTCGTCCACGATCAGGAGCTGCGGGTCGTTCAGCAGCGCCTGGGCGATCCCCACGCGCTGGCGCATGCCGCCCGAGAAGCTGCCCAGCGGCTGCTTGAGCACCCCGGTGAGGTTGGTGAGCTGAACCAGCTCGTCCAGCCGGCGGCGCGCCAGGCGGCCGTCCAGCCCCTTGACCGCGGCCAGGTATTCCAGGAACTCGCGCGCGTTGAGGTTGGGGTAGACGCCGAAGTCCTGCGGCAGGTAGCCCAGCACCGCCCGCAGGCCGTCCGGGTGGGCCGCGACGTCGGTGCCGTCCCACCGGACCTGGCCCTCGGTGGGCCGGGTGATGGTGGCCAGGATGCGCATCAGGGTGGACTTGCCCGCCCCGTTCGGGCCCAGCAGGCCGAGCACCCCCGGGCCCAGCTCCAGCGTGAAGTCCCGCAAACCCCACACCCCGCCCGGATACTGCTTGCCCACGCCCTGGATGGCGAGCTGCATGTCCCCTCCCGAGACGATTCCCGGCGCTACCCCGAAGCTGGCCGACCGACCCGCCGGCCCCGAGGCGCCGTGCGCCCGACATGTTACCTACGGCGGCGCCGAGGGGAAGGTTCGAAATGACGGGCGGGGCCCACCCTCCCGGGCTCCGCTGCCGCGGCACCGGCCCGGGCGGCTTGACTTCGCCCGCCACTGTCCATACCTTCGGCGGGTGCGTTCGCCGTCCACCCGCGGGCCGGCCGCCCGCCTCGCCCACCTCGCCTACCGCGCCCTGAGCCTGCCGGTCGCCGGCGGCCTGCGCGTCAACGCCGAGGCGCTGGCGCAGTGCCTGGCCGGACTCGCCCAGCTCGCCGACCCGGCTTCCGCGAGCATCTTCCTCGACAACCTCGGGCGGCTCCGGCCGCAGTTGCCGGAGGCCGAGCGCCGCCGCCTGGCGCGGCGGATGCAGCGCTCGCGCGCGCGCACCATGCTCGAGATGCTGGCGGCCCCGGCCCGCGGCCACCGCTGGGCGCGGCGCCAGGTGGAGATCCTCGGCCTGCCGGCCTTGCGCGAGGCGCTGCGCGCGGGCCGCGGGGCGGTGGTGATCTGGAACCACGTGGGCGTCCCGGACGTGGGCGCCCGGGGGCTGGCGGCCCACGGCATCCCCACCACCGGGCACGCGGACCGCCCGCTGGGCCCGCTGCTGTGGCGCGGCCTGGTGCGCTCGCGCGAGGCGCTGGGCCTGCACTACTGGCCGCGCAGCTCGGGCACCGCGCCGATGCTGGCCGCGCTGCGCCGCGGTGAGCTGGCGGGGGTGGTGTGGGACGGCCACGCCCCAGACGCCGCCGGCGGAGCCGGTCGGGGGCTGGAGGCGGCGGTGGCGCTGTCGCGACGCTCGGGCGCGCCGCTGTTCCGCGGCGCGTGCCTGCCGGAGGGCCCGCGGTTCCGGCTGGTCCTCGAGGGGCCGCGCCCGGCGCCGCGGGGCCCGGCCGAGGCCCGCGGGCTGGTGGAGGATCTGGCCCGGGCGGAGATGCGCCTGGTGGTGGGGAACCTGGAACAGTGGAGCCTGGTGCGGGCGCTGCCCCCGGAGGCCGTGGAGTGGGCCGCCGCGGCGGCCGGCGCGCGGGTGGCGGCGCGGCCTGCCGCCGCAGCGGCCCGCTCCGCGCGGGCCCCGCAGCCCGAGCCGCGCCGGTGGGCGGAGCCCGGAACGGAGACCGTCTAGTGCGCATCGCCATCGTGACCCAGTCCTTCTACCCGCGCCTGGGCGGGCTCACCGAGCACACCGCGCACACCGCGCGCGAGCTGATGCGCCGCGGCCACGACGTCACCGTGATCACCGGGCGGCCGGGCGACCCGCGGGACGCGGCCACCGACTTCCGCTGCGTGCGGCTGGGGCGCAACGCCTCGGTGCCGATCCTGGGCGGGATCTCGGACATCGCCGTGGGCGGCGGGCTGCGCCGCGCGCTGGCCCGGCTGCTGACTCCGCGGCACTTCGATCTGGCGCACGTGCACTCACCGTTCGTGCCGACGCTGCCGCTGTTCGCCGCCGAGGTGAGCCAGGTGCCGGTGGTCGGGCACTTCCACTCCTACGCCCGGTCCCACTGGCTGCTGGCGGCGGCGCGCGGCTACCTGGAGCCCCGCTACCGGCGCCTGGCCCGGCGCCTGGCGGTGAGTCCAGCGGCGCTGGAGTTCCTGGGGCGCTACTTCGACACCTCCGGCGTGCGGGTGGTCCCCAGCGGGGTGGACCCGAGCCGGTTCCATCCCGGCGCCGCGGCCTACTCCCGGCTGCGCGACGGGCGGCTCAACCTGCTGTTCGTGGGCCGGCTGGAGCCGCGCAAGGGGCTGCACGTGCTGCTGGAGGCGCTGCGCCGGCTCAACCTGCGCGACCGGGCACGGCTGCTGGTGGTGGGCGACGGCCCGCTGCGCGAGCCGCTCATGGCCCAGGCCGCG
>DATKKS010000097.1:0-3656 GCA_035542815.1 Saccharimonadales bacterium (SeqCode)
GGGCGGGGCGCCCGGTCCCGGGGGTCGGGCGCGAGGGTCGGAGCTCTCGAATGCAACCATGGCGTTCGCCTTGGGTATCGGCGCGCCGGGGATCGCGCCTGAGTTGCGGGATAGTTCAGAGGCGCCCGTGAGGGCGCCTCCGTCGTCAGCTGCGTCGCTCCGGACTGCGGGGCGCGCCGGCCTCACCGGGCGCCGAGCCGCGGCTCCGGCCGGTCGCGGGCCTCAGGCGGCCCGCTGGTCCTCGCTGCCGGCGGCGCGCGCCGGGCCTTCGCCCGACACCTCGATGCGCGTGGCCAGCTCGGCCAGCGCCACCCGGTCCAGCCGCTCCCAAAACACCTGCTCCGCCTGCCCGATCGCGCCGCGCAGGGCCTCTGCGTGGGGGCGCGCGAAACCCTCGTAGGCGTTCCCGGCGGCCGCGGCTTCCCCTTCCAGCTGCCGGATCACGGGACCCAGCGCCACTTCCGACGCCGGGCGCGCGAGGCGCAGCCCTCCGGTCTGCCCGCGCTCCGTGTCCAGGTACCCGAGTCGGCCCAGGCGGCGGGCCGCCTTGCGCACCGGGTCCAGCGGCAGGCCGTAGAACTCCGCGATCTCACGGGTGGTGGTCTTGCGGTTCACCGAAGCCGCGAAGAGCAGGATGCGGAGACCGAACTGCGTACTGAGGCTGAAATGCATGGTGACCTCTTCCGTTGAGAGGCGCCGCGGCGCTACGCCGCCGCGGGCTGCCCTGTCCCTGGTGTGCACAGGCCCGGGAGGGGCCGCTCTGGTTTCAATGTCATTTGGGGTATCGGTTGCGCAATCCCTCACCTTTAGGCGAATGTCGCCGCGCCGCGGGGCCGCCGAGGGAGCCCCGGGCAGGCCCCTGGCGGGGCCCGCCCGGCTTCCCGGCGGCGGTCCAGGAGTCGCCCGTATCTCATTGGTCCGATTGCTCTTGCTCTCCTGCCCCGGGCGCCGCCCAGGGGCTCTGCCGGACCCCGTGCGCCCTTGGGCGCAGCGCGAATTCCCTCGAATCGCCGTGGCCGTTCCACCATCAAATCAGCGGTGACGCCCCCGGAACCCGGCTCGCACGTGGGCCGGGTTCGGCGGATGCCGAGAGCGTCCGCCCCAGGATTCTCCGGTCGCACCGGGCGAGATGAGCACCGCAGCCGGCTCTGCAACACTCGCCTGAGGTCGGGCCGGGATCCCGCATCGCCGAGTTGCAACATGGATGGGGTCCCGGTCCGATCGCCGGAGTTTCGCGGCGGCGATGTCCCGGATGCACCTTGGGGGAAAGTGTGCGCCGGGCGTCGCCGTCCGCGAACCAACGCCCTCAGCGCCTGCCTCACAGTGCCTCCGCGCCCGGTTTCCAGCTTCCACACCGTCCCACATCGCGATCGCTCACCGCTGACCCCGACCGGCCTTCGGCTCGCCCGGACCCGACCCGCGTCAGCCCCCGAAACCCGTGCCGCGCGGCCCCGCGTCGCCGGCCCGGGCGCCGCCCGAGGCCGGCCTGCGCGCGGTGGATTCCCCGCGGGGGGTCATGTAAGATGCCTGCATCGTGCGGGCCGCGGCGCGCCCGCGATGCGCGCCGCAGGGAGCGGCGCGGCGTCCCGGCGGACGCAGGCGGAGGGAGGCGGCATGAACGAGCGGGCCATCGAGGCGTTCCCGGTCCGGTGCTGGTTCCAGGGCCTGGAGCGGGCGTTGACCGACACCCTGGTCGGGCTGCAGCGCGACCGGGCCGCGCAGCGGCTGTGGGAACACGACCCCTCGCTGTGGACGGCGGACGACCTCCACAGCCGGGTGATCGCCTCGCGGCTCGGCTGGCTGAGCGTCCTGGCACCGATGGCGGCGCAGCTCCCCGAGCTGGCCGCCGCCGCCGCGGATCTCCGCTCCCAGGGCCACACCCGCGCGCTGCTGCTGGGCATGGGCGGCTCGAGCCTGTGCCCCGAAGTGCTCCGTGCCACGTTCGGCGCGGCCCCCGGCGGGCTGGACGTGCAGGTGCTGGACAACACCTCGCCGGAGTCGGTGCGGGCGGCCGAGGCCGCCGGGGACCTGCGCCACACCGCCTTCCTGGTCTCCACCAAGTCCGGCACCACCGTCGAGACCTCCTCCTTCCAGGAGTACTTCGAGGCGCGCCTGGCCGCCCTGGGCGTGGCCCACCCGGGGGCCCAGTTCCTGGCCATCACCGATCCCGGCACGCCGCTGGAGAAGCTGGCCACGGCGCGCTCCTACCGCCGGACGTTCCTCAACCCCACCGACATCGGGGGCCGCTACTCGGCGCTCTCGCTGTTCGGGCTGGTGCCGGCGGCGCTCCTGGGCCTGGACCTGCCGCGGCTGCTCTCGCACGCGCGGGCCATGGCCGAGGCGTGCGGGCCGGCGGTGCCGGCGGCCGAGAACCCCGGCCTCTACCTGGGGGCGGCCCTGGGCATGGCCGCGCGGCACGGGTTCGACAAGCTCACCTTCGTGCCCTCGCCCTCGCTGGCGGCGCTCGGCAGCTGGCTGGAGCAGCTGGTGGCCGAGAGCACCGGCAAGGAGGGCCGCGGGGTGGTGCCGGTGGACGGCGAGCCCGCCGCGGCGGCCGCCGCCTACGGGCAGGACCGGGTGTTCGCGGTGTTCTCGCTGGAGGGCGAGCACCAGGAGAACGAGCGGGCGGCGGCGGAGCTGGCGGCGCTGGGCCACCCGGTGCTGCAGTGGCGGCTGCCGGAGCGCGAGGCGCTGGGGGCGGAGTTCTTCCGCTGGGAGGTGGCCACCGCGGTGCTGGGGGCGCTGCTGGAGGTGGATCCCTTCGACGAGCCCAACGTCACCGAGAGCAAGAACACCACCCGCGAGCTGCTCGCGGCGCCGGGCGCCGCGCCGGGCCTGGAGCCGCTGACGGCCGCCGGCGATCTCTCGGTGCTGGCGGGGCCGCGGCACGCCCCGCAGCTCCGCGCGGCGGTGGCCGCCCGGAACTGGGACCCGGGCCGGCCGGCCAGCTGGCTCGCGGCACAGCTCCGGATGGCGGGGGAGAGCGACTACCTGGCGGTGTGCGCCTACCTGCACCGCACCCCCGAGCGCCATGCGGCGCTCACCGGGCTGCGCCGGCGGCTGGGCGTGGGCCGCGCCACCACCCTGGGCTACGGCCCGCGCTTCCTGCACTCCACCGGCCAGCTGCACAAGGGCGGTCCCAACACCGGCCTGTTCTTCCAGATCACGGCCGAGGAGCCCGAAGAGCTGGCGATCCCGGGCGCGGCGTTCGGGTTCCGCGCGCTGCGCGACGCCCAGGCCCTGGGCGATCTGCTGGTGCTGGACCGCCGCCGCCGGCGTGCGCTGCGGGTGCACCTGGCCGGGGGCGCCGAGGCGGGGCTGGCCGCGCTGGACGCGGCGCTGGCCGAGGCGCTGGAGCTGGCCGGGCCGCTGCCGACCTCGGTGCGGGGTGGATAGCGGGCGGCCGCCGGCGCGCCGCCCGGGGCGCCCAACCTGTGGGGGGAACCACGCATGAGACTCGGCTTCGTGGGCCTGGGCCGCATGGGGTCCAACATGGTGACCCGGCTGCTGCAGGGCGGCCACCAGGTGGTGGCCTACGACCGCGACCCGGCGCCGGCGCGGGAGCTGGCCGGCCGGGGAGCGGTGCCGGCGGCCACGCTGGCGGCGCTGGTGGCGGCTCTCGAGCCGCCGCGCAGCGTGTGGATCATGGTCCCCGC
>DATKKS010000098.1:0-22762 GCA_035542815.1 Saccharimonadales bacterium (SeqCode)
CACCAGCGAGTGGACCCCCACCGCGGCCACGGTGGCCCAGCGCAGCAGCCTCAAGAACAGCCGCTACTACAGCCCGGATGCGATTTCGGAGCAGGATCTCATCGCGGACTACGACGACGAGACGATCCAGCACATCACCTCCCTGGAGCAGCACACGCCACTGCACCTGAGCGCCCACATGGAGGCGTACAGCTGGAGCTTCGACCTCGCCAACGCGTTCGTGGTGGTGCGCTTCCGCATCGTCAACCACGGGGACCTGCTGCGCAACGTCTACCTGGGGATGTACTCCCAGCTGGTGTCCAACAACAAGCGGCTGTACTCGGGCTGGCCACCCAACGCCGGAACCGGGCCGCGCGCCTGGTTCTACGACACCCAGCTGAGCTACGTGGACAGCCTGCACCTGCTCGAGGAGTTCTTCTGCCAGGCCCCCAGCGCGTGCATGACCGACGACGTGAACCCGTACTGGGCGGGGCTCAAGTTCCTGGGTTCGCTGACGAAGGTACCCCAGGCGCGATTCCACTGGCAGTGGTGGAAGTGGGACCCGTTCTCGCCGCTGCGCCTGTACGACACGCAGCGCTACGCGATGATGGCCGACACCCTGCCGGCCCTGCCCACCTCGCTCATCACCTACGGCACCGACTCGCCGGTGGAGCTGCTCACGCTGGGGCCGTTTCCGGTGCTGGAGCGGGCCGACACGCTGAACGTTGACTTCGCCTTCGTGGCCGGGCGCGGCCGCCAGGACCTGGAGACCCACGCGAAGTTCGCGCAGCTGGCGTTCGACTTGGGCTACGTGCTGCCCACGCCGCCGCCCTCGCCCCACGTGCACGTGGTGCCCCAGCAGAACGCCCTGGAGGTGTTCTGGGACGGCTCGCCCGAGGACGTGGTGGACCCCACCAGCCTGCACCCCGACAAGCACGACTTCGAGGGCTACCGGCTGTACCTGGGCGAGGACGTGGAGAACCTGCGGGAGATCTTCCAGGCCGACCTGCGCGACAGCGTGCCCCCCAACACCGGCATGGAGCCGTGGCGGCTGGCGGAGCCGCGGCACTTCGACGGGGACACCACGACCTTCCTCTACCACTACCGGATCGAGGGCCTGCCGGACGGCTTCAAGCGCTTCGTGAGCGTGACCAGCTTCGACATGGGCGACGCGCGGGTGCCCAGCCTGGAAGGCGGCGTGACCCAGAACATGACCCAGGCGGTGCCCGGCCCGACGCCCTCGGAGAACGCCGGCCGCGGGGTGAGCGTGTTCCCGAACCCGTACAAGGTCGAGGCGCGCTGGGACGCCGGCGCCCAGGTGCGCGACCACTACCTGTGGTTCGTGGGCCTGCCGCCGCGCGCGCGGGTGCGCATCTACACGCTGGGCGGCGACCTGGTGAAGAGCTTCGACTTCGACTCCAGCACCTACCGCGGGCAGGGCGCCCGGGGCGTGTACGACCCCAGCTCCACCGGGGGCATGGCGCCGCCCGAGTTCTCCGGCTCCATGGCCGCGTGGGACCTCATCACCGACCGAGACCAGGCGGTGGCCACGGGGCTGTACCTCTATTCCGTGGAGGACCTGCGGACCGGCAGGCGGACCGTCGGCAAGTTCACGGTGATCAAGTCGGACAACGAGCCGGGGTATTAGGAGCCCGGCCTCCAGAGCTCCCTCGCACCCTGATCGTGATGCCGCGCCGACCAGCATGCGGCTCAAGACCCCCTCCCACGCCCAACGAGGCTGAGATGAAAACCGCGGCCTGCGTTCTACTTTGTGGCCTGGCGGCACTGGCGAGCAGCCCAAGCAGGCTGGGCATGCCGCCGCTGCGGCTGGGAGTGTGGTCGTACGACGAAGTCCGGGTTGGGCGGGAGATGAACCTCGAAGTGTTTGCCGAGGGGCCTACGCGCGGGGTACGTGATTGCGTGGTCAAGGTGGAGCTGCCCGAGATGCTGCGGCGGGTGTCGGGGGATACGGTGCGCGTGGGCATGCCTAGAGACGGCCAGGATTGGAAGCTCGTGGTTGTCCCCCTGCATTTTGGGCGGGAGGAGATCCGGGCGAGGCTATGGGAGATTGCGACCAGCCCAACAGATACCGATTTCTGCGACGTGGCGTTGCCCATAGAGGTCCGGGCAGACACAGGATTCGCGGGAGACAGCCACTATCTGGCCTTCGAGCTCAGCAGAGCGGGGCGGCACTTTCGCTATACGGGGCTAGGATTGGAGGAGGTAGTCGACACTGGCAGTGCCAGGCGCAGGGGCGTGCGGGACGATTCGCGGGCGCCCCGGGTGCTGTTCAGCGAGCCCGCGGTATGCACATCCTGTGTGGGCCTCCCGCGAGAGGTGAGGGTGCTGGTGGTGATCGACCGGGACGGACGCGTCAAGGGGACGAGGTTCGGCGGCGCCCAGGGAGCGGGTGAGGCGGAGGTCAAGGCCGCAGTGCGGCATGCGCTCGAGCGATGGAGGTTCGAACCCGCAGTGCAGAGCGCGGCGGAGCGCGGGCCGTTCGAGGTTCGAGTTCGGGTGGTCAGGCAAGAGTAGGCCCGGCAGCTGGCCCGGCCTCTCGCAGGGTAAGCAGCTGAGGGCACGCGATCTCGTGGCTCAGAACAGCGCCAGCTGCGGGCCGTCCAGGTTCACGCCCTCGAGCCGCAGGAGCTTCTCCTTCTTGGCCAGCCCGCCACCGTAGCCGGTGAGCGAGCCGTCGGTGCCGATCACCCGGTGGCAGGGCACGATGATGGACACCGGGTTGCTGCCCACGGCGCCGCCCACCGCGCGGGCGTACTCCACGCCGCCCAGCTCGCGCGCCAGCTGCCCGTAGGTGCGGGTCTTGCCGTAGGGGATCTTCAGCAGCAAGTCCCACACCTGCCACTCGAAGTCGCTGCCGTGCAGGTCCAGCTGCACCTCGAAGCGCTTGCGCTCGCCGCGGAAGTACTCCTGCAGCTGCTTGCGCGCGGCGCGCATGTGGACTTCGGCGTCCTCGTTGCCGCGCGGGGCGGCCTTGCGGCTGGCGGGCGCCCGGTCGAGGAACACCAGGCGGGAGAGCCCCTCGTCGGACGCCTCCAGCTCCAGGGCGCCCACAGGCGTTCCGAGCAAGTGGCTGATCACGGGCATGCGCTCCCCTCCTCCCGGACACGGAGATATGGCCGTCGTTCGAACCGGAACGCCCCAAGCATAAGAGAAAGGGGGTGGTTTGAGAACCACCCCCCAGCAAGGTTCCGTCTCCCGGCCCGGGCGGCCGGGCGCCGGCCGGGCCCGGCTTCCGCGGCCCGACAGGGCGCGAATGCCTACACCCCCACCAGCTCCCCCTCGGGCTCGGGGCGGGGCGCCGACGGCAGCACCGCCGGCGGGCCGGCGGGGCCGTCGTGGCCGCGCGGGCCCTCGTGGACCGCCGGGCGCGGCACCGGGCGCGCGTTCCACACCCGGGTCATGATCGCCGCCCCCAGCAGCGAGAACGGCACCAGGCAGTACACCCACACGCTGCCGTTGGCCGGCTGGTGGGCGGCCGAGGGGGGCACGCCGTCCCAGCCGTAGGTCTTGAGCACCCAGCCCAGCCAGTAGCCGGTGAAGCCCGCGGCCACGTACTGGATGCCGTCGAGCATGCCCGCGGCGGTGGCGGCCGCCTTGCGCCCGCCGAAGTCCATCGAGGCGGTGCCCGAGAGCATCCCGTGCACCCCGAAGATCCACATGCAGCAGAACCCGATCAGGAAGGTGGCCAGCGCGGGCCGCGCGGCATAGCCGAGGAGCAGCAGCGAGCCGGCCTGCGCCAGGTAGAACACGAACGCCACCGGCGGGCGGCGCGAGTGGAACAGCTTGTCCGACATCCAGCCGCACAGCAGCCCGCCCAGGACCCCGCCCAGGGTCACCCCGAAGCCGCCCCACCAGAACAGCGGCGTCCCCACGTTGACGTGGTGCACCTCGTGCAGGAACTCGGTGAAGTACAGCATCAGGCCCTGGCGCACGAAGCCGGTACAGAACTCGGCCGCCGCGATGGTGACCAGGATCGGGTTGGTGAACACCATCTTCGCGATGTACGTCAGGTTCACCGGGGACTCGTCGCCGGCCGAGGCGTCGGCGGTGTTGAAGTCCCGGAAGCCGGCCTGCGACGGGCGGTCGCGGACGATGACCAGGTCGACGAGGTACAGGAGCGCGATGGCGCCCGACGGCACCAGGAAGATCGCATACCACGGAAAGTGCGCCAGGATCCAGCCGCCGAAGGAGATCGCCAGGAAGTAGCCGCCGGAGATCATGATGCCGAAGATGCCGCCGAAGATGCCGCGCTCGCGCACGTGGAACCACGCCGCGTTGACCTTCACCACCGACAGCGCGCCGAAGCTCTGGAAGTACATGTTCACCGAGTACAGCAGCGACATGCCCACGATCAGCTTGGTGGCCCAGCCGTTCAGGAACAGCAGGCCGATCGCCAGGTTCACCGCCGCCGCGCCGACCGCGCCCAGCAGGATCGCCCGGCGCCCGCCGATGCGGTCGGCCAGCGGGCCGTTGAAGATCACGCTCAGCGCGTAGGTCCAGAAGCCCGCGGTGGCGATGATCCCCATCTGGGCCTTGTCGAGGTGGAACATGCGCCCCATGTCGCCCTTGACCACGTTGAAGTTGTAGCGACCCATGTAGAACGTGGCGTAGGTGAGACCCAGGGGAAACCAGTTGAGCACGCGGCGCAGCTTGAACTGCGCGCTGTGGGCAGGCACGCCCGCGATCGTGGCACTCGGAACGCCCGAGTTCATTCGGCCCTCCGGTCAGGGTCTGGGGGACGTTCGCCTGTCGTTGTGGACAGCGCCAGGGTAGCGCCGCGGCAACCCGCGGTTCAAGAGACAAGCGCGTCGCGGGCGCGTCCGGACGCGCCTTTTCCGCCTGCCGGCGTAACGCCGGCGTAAAATCGCGCGACCCGGCCGGGTGCGAGTGGGACGGGCCCCTGTGGAAAACTCGGCGCGGCTCGGGTGCCGGCCCCGGCGGCGTCTCTTGCCTGGGCCGCCCGGGGATGGCAAAGTAGTCGCCTACGAGCGGTCCCACAGGGAATTCGAGGAGGGGGCATGAAGTCCGAGGTGCGCTTCATCCAGGGGATGAGCTTCGCCGCCGTGGGCGACACCGGCCACGGAGTCCTGATGGATACTAAAGTCGAGGTCGGCGGCGGGAACTGGGCGGCCACCCCGAAGGAGCTGGTCCTGCACGGCCTGGGCGGCTGCACCGGGATGGACGTGGTCTCCATCCTGCGCAAGATGCGCGTGGCCTTCCGCAGCTTCAGCATCGTGGTGGAGGCGGAGCTGGAGGCCGACCCGCCCAAGGCGTTCCGCTCGGCGCACCTCGACTACCGGTTCGAGGGCGAGGGCCTGCCGCTGGACTCCCTGCAGCGCGCCGTGGCGCTGTCCCAGGACAAGTACTGCGCGGTGAGCCACACCCTGCGCAAGGCCTTCCCCATCACCTGGTCCATCACGGTGAACGGGCAGACCGTGGCGCGCGGGGACTCCACCGTGAAGGCCGACCCGGCGTAGCCCGGAGGCGCGGCCGGCGCCGCGCCGGCGCGCAGACCGGCCGAGGATCGCTCCGCATGCACCCCGACGCCGCCCGCTGGATCGAGAGGCTCCGCCTGGAGCGCCACCCCGAAGGGGGCTGGTTCCGGGAGACCTACCGCTCGCCCGAGCGCCTGGAGGAGCCCGGCGCCCCCGGCACGGGTGGCGGGCCGCGAGCGCTGGCCAGCGCCATCTACTTCCTGCTGGACGGCGCCGACTTCTCCGCCTTCCACCGGCTGCGCTCCGACGAACTGTGGCACTTCCACGCCGGGAGCGCGGTGCTGCTGGTGGCCATCGACGAGGCCGGCCGCCTGCGCAGCTTCACCCTGGGGTGCGACGCGGAGCGCGGCGAGACCCCACAGGTGCGGATCAAGGCGGGCTGGTGGTACGCCGCGAGGCTGGAGGACCCGGAGTCCTACGCGCTGGCGGGCTGCACCGTCTCGCCGGGGTTCGAGTTCGCCGACTGGGAGCTGGCGCGGCGCGAGGAGCTGGAGGCGCAGTTCCCCCAGCATGCCCGGGTCATCGGGGAGCTGACCCGCGCGTAGGGGCGCACGGCAGTGCGCCCGGATCCGCGGGGGCGCATGGCGATGCGCCCGGTCCCGCCGCACCCACGGCGTCCGGGTTGCCGGCCCCGCGGTTCCCCTGTATGTTGGGTGGCGCTCGCCACACGCCGCGTCCCGCGGCGCCGGGCGGGCAGGCCCGGAGGCGCGCCGATGGCGCCCCATCAGGATGGAACGGACGTGAAAGCCATGAGCGCGGCGCGGCGCCGCGACCGCCGGGGGTTCACCCTGCCGGAGGTGGTGGTGGTGATCGTCATCCTCGGGGTGCTGGCCTCGGTGGCGATCCCCGCGTACGTCTCCATGACCAAGCAGGCGGAGTCGTCCAACGTGGAGTACATGGCCGGCTCGCTCACCTCGGCGCTCAACATCAACTCGTCGAAGCTCCTGACCTCCGGCGGCACGATCGCCTCGCACAACCCCTTCGCCGACCTCGCCACCCCGCCCGACAACTACGCCGGCGCCTTCGGCGACGTGGACCTCACCAACTGCCAGCCCGGCCAGTGGGCCTACCAGTCGGGGAACGCCTCGAACGGCAACTGGCCGGTGGTGGTGTACCGGCCGAAGTCCACGCTGACCACGGCGTTCACCTGGGGCGGCGCGCAGTGGCTCGTCTACCAGGTCAACACGGTCACCGGGCCCACCGGGAACGTCGTCGGGTTGACGCTCGCGGAGTATCCCCCGCTCCACCAGTGGTAGCGCGGCACGCCCCACCGCCCGCAGCTCCCACCAGGCGCCGAGGACCCTCTGGCCCGCGCGGCCGGCCGGCGGCCGGCTACTTCTTCCCGCCCGACCGCTGCCACCACACCGCGCCGGCAATGGCCAGCACGCCGATGACCGCGACCCAGAGCAGGTACCCCGGCAGGCCTCTCGCGGCGTGCGCGGGCACCGCGGGAGCGGATCCGGGCGCGGGCTGCGAGATGGCCAGGGCTTGCGGGGCGAACGCCGCCGAGGCGAACAGCGCCGCCCCCGCCAGCACCCTCTTCATCGGACCTCCCCTCCCCCAACCTCCGTTCACGGCGCCGGGATGGAGTCCAGGTCGCCCGCCACGATGAGGCTCAGCTTCGACAGGTCGAAGTGCCGCCGGATGGCCTCGTTCACCTGGGCCAGCGTCACCGCCTTCACCTCCGCCGGGTAGCGGTCCAGGAAGCCGGGGCCGTAGCCGAACTTCTCGGCCTGGGCCAGCGCCTGGGCCATGCCGGTGTCGGTGGCCAGGCGCACCTCGAAGTTCCCGGCGAAGAAGCCCTGCTGGGCCTTCACCTCCGGCTCGGTGACGCCGTCACGGCAGAACTTCTGGATCTCGTCCAGGCCCGACGCCATGGCCTTCTTGAGGTTCTGCGGCGCCACCGCCACGTCCAGGCCCCAGGTGCCCTCCAGCAGGTCGGCCCCGAAGAAGCGCGAATAGAGGTAGTAGCTGAGCCCCTCGGTATCGCGGATGCGCTTGCCGGTGCGGGAGGTGAGCGCGTCGATGCCGAGCACCGCGTTGGCGAGCAGCGCCGCGTAGAAGTCGGGGTCGGTGCGGCGCAGCCCGCCGGGCATGCCGTAGAGCAGGTCCATGTTGGCCTTGCCCCGGAGCGTCACCGCCTGGCGCACCGGCGGGCCGGACGCAGCGCGCGGCAGGTCCAGCTTGGGCGCCTCGCCCGCGGGCAGCGCGGCGAAGCGCTGTTCCACCAGCTTGACCACCGCCTCGGGGTCCACGTCCCCCACCACCGTCAGCACCAGGCTCCCGCCGTGGTAGTACCGGGAGTAGAAGTCCCGCACGTCCGCCGGGGTGATGTGCTCCACGCCCGCGGCGCGGTCCAGGACGGACATCGGGTGCAGCGGGTGGCCCTCGGGGAACACCGCCTGGAAGAGCACTTCCTGCGCCCGGTAGCTGGTGTTCTCGGACTGCGCCAGCAGCGCGCCCTTGCGCTGGGTGCGCATCTTGGCCACCTCGGCCTCCGGGAACGCCGGGTGCAGCAGTTCGTCGGACAACAGGTCCAGCAACACCGGAAGATCGCGGGCCATGCCGTAGCCGTTGATGTTGAGGTCGTAGACGCCGGCGTCGAAGTCGAGCGAGGCGCCCAGGTCCTCCAGGGTGCGCTCCAGATCCAGCTTGCTGCGGGTGGCCGTGCCGCACGAGAGCAGGCTCGCGGTGACCGCCGCCAGCTCGGGCTTGTCGGGGGGCGCCAGGATGGAGCCGGCGCGCAGCAGCCCGGAGATGGCGACCGTGGGCGCGGCGGGGTTGGGCAGCACGTCCAGCACCAGCTTGCCCGGCCACACTTTGTGCACCGTCCGCGCGGCGAAGCTCGACGGCGCGGCGCTCGAGGCGCTGCCGGTGGTGGAGCCGGTGACGCTCACGTCCGGCAGCATCAGCAGCCCCAGGGCGCCCGGAGTGGCGGCCGACGGGCCGGAGGCGCCCCGGAAGCCGCGAGGCGAAGCCTGCGCGGCGCCGGGCGCCCCGGCGGTCCCCGCGAGGGCGCGGGACCCGAGTGGATGGTCACAGGCACCCCGCGGGCCGCGAGGCGAAGCCTGCGCGGCCCAGGGGGTGCCCCCGCCGCCGCCCGGCGCCGCCAGGCCCACCTTGCCGTCGGCCGCCTTGGGCACGAACCACCCCACCGTGAGGTGGTCGGGCACCATGTACGTCTGCGCCACGCGCTGCACGTCGGCCGGCGTCACCTTCTTCACGTTGTCCAGGTAGTCCACCCACCACTGCCAGTTGGCCGAGGCCACCGCCTCGCCCAGCGCCTCGGCCATGCCGAACACGCCGTCGCGGCTGGAGGCCAGGCCCACCTCGATGCCCCGCGCCGCGCGGTCCACCTCAGCCTGGCTCACGCCGTGGGTGCACACGGAGTCCAGCGCCGCGCGCATGGCGGCCTCCCCGCGGGCGTGGTCCACGCCCGGGGCCAGCTGCGCGTAGGGCATGATCAGGAACGGGTCCTTGAAGGCGTAGTTGTTCACGCCCACATCGGTCGCCAGGCCGGTCTCCACCAGCGCCTGGTACAGCCGCGAGCTGCGGCCGGTGCCCAGGATGTTGGCCAGCACGTCCAGGGCGTGCCAGTCGGGGTCCAGCGTCGCCGGCCGCGGGAAGGCGAACATCACCCAGCCCACGCTCCCGGGCCGCGACACCAGCACCCGGCGCTCGCCCTCCTGCGGCGGCTCCACGGTGATGACCTTGGGGATGGGCTTGGGCGCCTTGGGCATGGGTCCGAAATAGCGGTCGAACATGGCCAGGGCCGCGTCGGTGTCGAAATCCCCCACCAGGATGGCGCAGGCGTTGTCGGGCCAGAAGAAGTTCTTGTAGTGCTGGCGGAGCTGCTCGGTGGTCACGCCCTCGATGTCGGAGCGGTAGCCGATGGTGTCCCAGTGGTAGGGGTGGGCCACGATTGCGGCGGCCACCACGGCCTTCTCCAGGGCCGTCTCGGGGCGGTTCTCGCCGATCTCGTACTCGTTGCGCACCACCGACATCTCCGGCTGGCGCTCGGAGTCCAGGATCTTGGCCGTCTGCATCCGGTCGGCCTCCACCTCCATGGCCAGCTCGAGCTGGTCCGAGGGCACCGTGGAGAAGCCGTTCATCCGGTCGTTCCAGGTGGTCATGTTGGTGGAGGAGAAGTCCACCCCCACCTCCCGCAGCGCCACCTGGATGGTCTTGTGGCCGCCGGCCTTCCCGAAGTGCTCGGTGCTCTTGTTGAAGAGCATGTGCTCCAGCAAATGGGCGCTCCCGGTGCACCCGGGGAACTCGTTCCGGGAGCCCACGTGGTACACCACCATGAAGGTGACCACCGGCGCGGCGCGGCGCGGCACCAAGAGGATGGGCATGGTGTTGGACCGCAGCCGGTACTCGGTGACCGGACCCTTCTGGGCCACCTGCTCGACGTTGGCCGGAAGCGCGGCGCGGGCCGGCGCCAGGCGGAGCACGGGAACGGTCAGGGCCGCGAGGGCCAGGATCAGGGGAAGCCTGCGCATGCGTTCCTCCCGGGCAGGATGCAGATCGTGCCGGCCGGGCCGCACGGCCCGGCGACTGGAAACAGGTTCACGCCCGGCCGCGGCGAAGTCCGGGGCCGGGCGGGCCGCAGGCCCCGCCGGCGCTCGGCCGGCGGAGCCGGGTTGGGCGGATCATACCCCCCCGCCGCCCGCTCTTGAACCCGGCTGCCACGGGCGGCGGCCGCCCCCCGGGGGAGAGCGGCCGCCGCAGCCCCGGGGAGGCCGGCGCTCACTTCAGGCGGATCAGGCGCACCGTCCGGGTGCCCGAGGGGCTCACCAGCCGCACCAGGTAGAGCCCGGCCGGGACGGGCTTCCCGGACGCGCCGCACCCGTCCCACTCCGCCGTCTGCCAGCCGGCCGCCCGGAGGCCGGCGTCCACGGTCCGCACCCGGCGGCCGGCGGCGTCCATCACCTCCAGGCGCGCGGTGCCGCGGTCCGGCAGCGAGTAGCGCAGCCACACCATCCCGCTGCTGGGGTTGGGCCGCGGGCGGGCCAGGGCCAGCACCGCCGGTCCGGAGCCGCCGGTGTCGAGCGGGACGCTGGCGATCCGGAACAGGCTGTCGCCGACGTCGGCGCACTGGTTGCGAGCGTGGTCGAAGGCGGTGACCCGGACCAGGGCGCTGTACGAGGCCACCGGCGGCACGGTCCACAGGTACTGGTGGCTGCCCGAGCCCTGGACCAGCCGGTGCTGGATGGGCAGCCACGGCCCGGCCGCGGCGTGCAGGGAGTAGTCCAGGTTCACCGAGTCCACCCCCACGTTGTCGTCGCAGACGTACTGGATGGCGTGGGGGGTCCCCTGGGTCCACTGCTCGCCGCCGTTGGGCACCTGCAGCAGCGCGGTCGGCGGAACCGAGTCGGGGAGCGCCTGGTGCAGGGTGAAGGAGTCCAGCAGCGCGCCGCCGGGGGTCACCGCCTGGAAGCTCAGCGCAGCGCCGTCGATGGCGATCTTGCAGAAGTGGAGGGCCTCGGTCGCGGTCACGACGTGGGCCGCCGGCAGGTCCGGGGTGTCCGAGGGCGCCCCGCCTCCGCCGGTGGTGATGTGGACCACCCCGTTCACCACGGCCCGGGCGTAGTAGTGGTTGTGGCCGGCGAACAGGATTGCCACCCCGTACTGCTCGCACAGCGGCTGGATGTAACTCTGGACGCCGGGGTTGTTCGAGTGGCCGCCGCCGGCCGACCAGCCGGGCTCGTGCAGCAGCACGAACTTCCAGGGCTTGGCGGAGGTCTCGAGGTCGTGGGTCAGCCAGTCGAGCTGCGCCGAGCCCGGGCCGTAGCTGGTGTACTGGTCCACCACCGCCACGTGCGCCGGGCCGTAGTCGAACGACCAGTAGCGCCCGCCCACCCACGGGTACGGGAAGTACTTGGTGAACAGCACCGGCGAGGCGTCCTCGTGGTTCCCCATGGCCGCCTGGTACGGGAGGCTGACCATCAGCCGCCGGATGCTCGGGTACGCCGGGTCGAAGAACTCCTCGGTCCAGGAACTCTCCTCGTTGCCGAACTCGACGAAATCCCCCATGAACAGGGCCATGGTCTGGAAGGCGGAATCGGCCGCAAACGCCGCCGCCATGGCGGCGGTGACCTGGTCGTCGCGGGCGGGGTAGCTGCGGGTGTCGCCGGAGGCCAGGAACTTGACCCGGGAGGCCTCCGGGGGCGGCGCCGCGCTGAACGAGCCCCGGTAGACCGAGCCGCCGGTGGTGACCCGGTAGTAGTACCGCGCGCCGGGGCTCAGGCCCGGGATGGTGTAGGCGTGCTGGTGGTCGCCCCCGTACTCGGCGCTGGCCGCGGTCCCGCCCGAGCAGGCGGTGTCGGGGCCCCACTCCAGGGTGGAGGTCGCGCTGGCGGTGAGCTGCCACAGCACCTCCATCCGGGTCGGATCGCCGGGGAAGATGAGGTACGGCTGCTTCCGCATCAGGTCGGCCAGGGGCCCCTGGGACCCGGCCGGCCCGGCGGGCGCGGGCGGCGCGGCGGCGCCCCGCCCGGGCGCGGGCAGCAGGCAGGCCAGGGCGAGCAGCGCGAGCCAGGGGGCGGGGAGCAGTCTGCGGCTCATGGGAACTCGTTCTCCGGGGTCGGGACGGCGGGCGCGGGCGCTCGGATCGCGCTCCAGCCTACCACACCGCCGGCCGCCGGGGCACCGCGTGCCGGATTTCGTTGCACCGCCGCCCGGCTTGCCCTAGAGTGCCGATGACGACCGCCACCTGCCCCCGGATGGGGCGAGGAGGGATCCATGGACGGAACAGCGCCGGGTGCGGCCACGCACCCGGGAGCCCGCAGAGGCGTCCGGCCCACCTGGGCCGAGTTCGTGTGGTTCGGGTATCTCGCCTGGGCCCTACCCCACTTCTTCGTGAAGTACTGGCCGGTGCTCCAGGGATGGTTGGGGGGGCGCCGCCCGTAGCGAGCGCCCTGACCGTGGCTCAGTGCGCGGCGGGGCCGCCGCCGTAGGGGTCCACCACCGGCAGCACCGGGAAGCGGGCCACGAACCACAGGTAGCTCAGGGTGAAGAGGGCCAGGAAGCCCGCGCCCACCAGCACCTCCACCAGCCCGAAGGTGACGGCGTTCGGGGACACCGTCGGCGCCACGAAGATCAGCCGCTCCAGCCACAGCCCCGCCAGCATCATCACCGAGAAGAACGTGAGGCTCTTCGGATTGGCCTTGGCCGCCCGGGTCATCATCAGGACGAACGGCAGGAGCCACACCAGGGCCACGCAGGCCAGTGACCAGGGCAGCCACGGGGAGTGGCCCGCCAGGCGCGTCTGCATCCAGTGGGTCTCCTCCGGCAGCTTGCCGTACCAGATGGTCAGGTACTCGGCCCAGTGCATGGACGCCCAGAAGGTGCACAGCGCGAACACCAGCAGGCCCACCGAGTGGAGCGTGTGCGGGGTGATGGTCTCCTCGAGGTCCCACTTGCGGCGCACCACCACGGTCACCACGGCGGTCACGCAGATGGCACCCAGGAACTGCCCGATGAAGCCGATCGCGGGGAACAGGGTGCTGACCCACTCGGGGTCCATGGACATCACCAGGTCGATCACCAGCACCGTCCACACCCCCACGAACCCCAGGATCACCATCGGCGACATCCGCATCAGCGTCCGCCGCAGCCGCTCCACCTCGGCCGGCGTGCCGCCGAAGCCCGCCGCCCCGCCGCGGTAGAGCCCGCGCAGCTTGGCCGGCACCCGGTCCTGGAGCGCCGCCAGGTCCGGCCGCAGCGACAGCCGCATGAAGTGCAGGTTCAGCAGCACCAGGAGGAACATCAGCACCAGCTGGCGGATGGTGACGCTCTGCAGGTTGAGCCAGCCCGGCGCCGGGGCGTACACCTCGTGGATCCACGGGTACACATGCGGCGCCCCGAACACCAGGTACACCGCCAGGAGCGCGAACCCCAGCGGCTGGAACGCCCCCAGGCCCTCCATGATGCGCACCACCGGGCCGGCGAAGCGGCCGTTGGAGAGCCGCGTCACCGCCGACCACACCACGCCGCAGATGGAGATGCCGGTGAAGAACAGCAGGCTCACCAGGTAGGCGCGCCAGGTGCGCGCGGGGTCGCGGGTGACCGCGAACGCGAACATCGCCGCGCCGGCCGCCAGCACCAGCAGCAGCGCCGCGGTCAGCCGGCGCGGGGTGTCCTTGGGGAGGGCCACCGGCAGCGGCCCGGCCTGCGTCGCGCTCATTTCCCCTGCAGTTTCCTCACGTAGTGAACCACTTCCCAGGCGCTGTGCGGCTTCACGCCGAAGCCGTAGCTGGGCATCAGGATCCCGCCGTGGCGGATGTACACGTAGATGTAGCCGTCGCTGCGGCCCTGGGTCAGCGGCTGGGTCAGGTTGGCCACCCCCGGGAACTTCGCCGCCACCGGGCCGTCGCCCCGGCCCGCCGGGCCGTGGCACGGGAAGCAGAAGGTGTCGAAGGTGGCCTTGCCGGCCGCCTCCGCGGCCGGCGTGCGCGGCACCGGGTTCACCAGCCGGTCGGCGGCCTCGCGCCGCAGGCCGAAGTCCACCTTGCCGGTGCGCGGCACGGTGGAGTCGGCGGGCATGAGGATCTTGCGCTGCGGGCGCAGCCCCGGGCTGCGGCGCATGTCGGGGCTCCACGGGAACGCCCCGGCCGCCTGCGCGGCCAGGAGCCCCGCGAGCGCCACCGACAGCGGGAGCCCCAGCCTAGTTTTCACGCTGGACCTCCTCGGCGCCGCACGACTGCAGCGCCCGGGCCGCCTCGTCCCACCGGTCCCGGGCCAGCGGGAGCCAGATGCCCACCCGGTTGTCGCTGAAGCGCGGGTCGTAGCCCAGGCGCAGCCGGGTGTGCGGCAGCCGCGCCAGCACGATGAACCCCAGCAGGGTGAAGATGGCCGCCAGCAGCACCGTCAGTTCGAACATGATGATCACGTACGCCTGCCATGCCCACACGTACTTGCCGCCCACCACCAGCGGCCAGTCCTGCGACATCCAGAAGGTCATCAGCGCGGCGCAGGTGAAGCCGGTGAGCGCCCCGCACAGGGTCACGAAGCGCATCGGGCTGCGCGCCGGCTGCAGCGCCTCCTCCAGCTCGTGGTGGGGCGCCGGCGAGAGCACCTCCAGCCGCGCGTAGCCCGACTGCTTAAGCCGGCGGATGGCCTCGGCCGCGACCCGCAGATCGTCGAAGACACCCAGCACGCCCTGCGGCCTCACGCCCCGCCTCCGGCGCCGCGCCGCAGCGGCATCACTTCCTTGATCTCGGCCACCGCCATGATCGGCAGGAACCGCGCGAACAGCAGGAACCAGGCGAAGAACCACCCGAAGCTGCCCACGAAGATCCCGGTCTCGATGATCCCGGGGTGGTAGGTCGCGGTGTTCACCGACGGATCGAACGGGTGGGTCAGGGACTGCACCACGATCACGAACCGCTCCATCCACATGCCCAGGTTGATGAACAGCGAGATCACGAACAGAGTCCACGGGCTGCGGCGGATCTTCTTCCAGAACAGCACCAGCGGGATGATCGCGTTGCAGGTGATCATGATCCAGGCCTCGGGCCCCATCGGGCCGAAGGCGCGGTTCAGGAACACGTGCCGCTCGAAGGGGTCCCCGTGATACCAGGCCAGGAAAAACTCCACCAGGTACGAGTAGCCCACGATGAGCGAGGTGAACAGGCACAGCTTGGCCATCTTGTCGAAGTGGTCCAGCGTGATCCAGCGCTCCAGGTGCAGGATCTTGCGCATGGGCACCGCGATGGTGAGCACCAGGCCCACTCCCGAGAAGATGGCCCCGGCCACGAAGTACGGGGCGAAGATGGTGCTGTGCCATCCGGGGTTCACCGACATGGCGAAGTCCCACGAGACCACCGAGTGCACCGAGATCACCAGCGGGGTGGCGAACGCCGCCAGGTACAGGTAGGCGGCGTTGAAGTGCTTCCACTCGCTCTGCGTGCCGCGCCAGCCCAGCGACAGGATGGTGTACACGAACTTGCGCACCGGGCGGGTCTCGCGGTCGCGGGCGGCGGCGATGTCCGGGATGAGCCCGGTGTACAGGAAGATGGAGCTGACCGTGAAGTAGGTGCTCACCGCGAACACGTCCCACACCAGCGGCGAGCGGAAGTTCACCCACAGCTCGCGCTGGTTCGGGTACGGCACCGCGAAGTAGATGTTCCAGGAGCGGCCCACGTGGATGATCGGGAACAGGCCCGCGGTCATCACCGCGAACACGGTCATGGCCTCGGCCATGCGGTAGATGGCCCGCCGGAACTGGGCCCGGAACAGGAACAGGATCGCCGAGATCAGGGTGCCGGAGTGGGCGATGCCCACCCAGAACACGAAGTTGACAATGTAGGTCCCCCACATCGCCGGGTGGGTGGCGCCGTACACGTACATGCCGTGCACCAGCTGGTAGTTCCAGGACCACGCGCCCCACAGGATCAGCGCCACGCAGAACGCCAGCGCCGCCCAGTACTGCCGGCCGGGCGACTGGAGCGCCTGCAGCAGCTCGACGTTGACTTCCTGGTAGCTGGGCGGGGCCTGGGCCGCGGTCGCCGTTTCCATGCTAGGTCTCGGTCGCGTCGCGCCGGACGCGCCTCAGATAGTTGACGTTGGGCTGCGTGTTCAGCACCTCGAACACCCGGTAGCCGCGGGGGTCCTGCGTGAGGCGGGCCACCCGGCTCTCGGGGTTATCCAGGTCGCCGAAGGCGATGGCCTGCGCCGGGCAGCTGCTGGCGCACGCCGGCACCACCTCGCCGTCGCGGATGTCACGGTTCTCGTCCTTGGCCTGGTCGCGGGCCGCGGTGATCCGCTGCACGCAGAAGGTGCACTTCTCCATCACGCCCTTGCTGCGCACGGTCACGTCCGGGTTGAACTGCCAGGTCAGCGGCTCCAGGTGCTCCGCCGGCACGTAGTTGAAGCGGCGCACCCGGTACGGGCAGTTGTTGGAGCAGTAGCGCGTGCCGATGCAGCGGTTGTAGATCTGCGCGTTGATGCCCTCGGGGTTGTGGTAGGTGGCGTACACCGGGCAGACCGTCTCGCACGGGGCGTTGTCGCACTGCTGGCAGGTCATGGGCACGTGCCGCACCTCCAGCGATCCGTCGGGGCGGCGCTCGTGGAATTTCTCGATCCGGATCCAGGACATGATGCGGTGCTTGGCGGCCTCCTTGGGGCCCACCACCATGATGTTGTTCTCCGCATAGCAGGCGGTGACGCAGGCGCTGCACCCGGTGCAGCGGTCCAGGTCCACGGCCATGCCCCAGCGGTGCTTGGTGTTCATCGGGTTGCCCGACAGCGGCCGCTTCGCGTACTCCTTCTTGTAGCGCGGCACGTAGGGCGTCTCCGCCGCGGCGTCGCCGAAGGGCTTGGGGGGCCGGGCCGACGCCAGGTCCGCCAGCGGGATCACCTGGGCGATCCCGCGGCCCAGCTGGTCGGTGCTGTAGGCGGTGTTCACCAGCCCCTCGGAGCGGCCGGCGCGCACCAGCTTCACCCGCGCCTGCAGGTAGGCCAGCGCGCCGGAGGCCGGGTCCAGCACCGGGCGGAGCGCGGCGAACGGGTTCACCCCGCGGCCCCTGGCCCACCGGCCCAGGCTGGTGTGCCCCTGCCCCAGCGGCAGCGCCACCACGTCGTCGCGCAGCCCCTCGCACACCAGGGCCGGCGCCGCCAGCTTCTGCTCCAGCCCCTCGACCTCCACCACGTCGCCCTCCCGCACTCCCAGGCGCTGCGCGGTGGCCGGCGACAGCTCCAGCCACGACCCCCACACCACCTTGCTGCTGGGGTCGGGCAGCTCCTGCAGCCAGGGCTTGCCCGCGTCGCGCCCGTCGTAGAAGAGGGCCGAGGGGGCGAGCAGCAGCACCGGGTCCCCGGGGGCCCCAGCCAGCGCGGGCGGGGCGAACCGGAAGGCGGTGGCGCCGGGAAGAAGGCGCGCCGGGGCCGGCGGCGGCGGGGCGAACACCCCGCCCGCCTGCACCGTCTGGTTCCAGAAGGCCGCGAAGTCCAGGCCGCGCCCGTGCTCCGTGTGCGCGGACTTCCAGGCATCCTGCAGGTAGCCCAGGAAGTCGGCCTGGGGCAGCGCCACGCCCAGCTGCCTGCCGGTGGCAAAGAAGATCTCGCCCGCGGAGCGCGTGCCGAACACCGGCCGCATGGAAGGCTGCAGCAGGTTGCGCACCCCCGCCACCGGCTCGGCGTCCTCCCACGACTCCAGCGAATGGCTGGCCGGCAGCACCAGGTCGCACAGCTCGGCGGTCTCGTCCAGCTGCCGCGCCAGGCTGACCTTGAAGGGCACCTTGCGCAGCGCCGCCTCGAAGCCCAGCGCGGCGGGCAGGGTGAACGCGGGGTTCGCGCCGTGGACGACCAGCAGCTCCACCGCCCCCGCGGCGAGGCTCTGGATGAAGGCCTGCACGTCGCGCAGCGAGGCCAGGCCGTCCACGCGCACGCCGGCGTCCAGGTTCACCGTTCGGCCCACGTTGCCGGCCGCGTGGTTCAGCAGGTGCACCGCCAGGCACAGCCCGGTGGCGTTGTCGCCCTGGGTGGCCACCCCGCCGGCCACCGCCAGGCCCGGGCGGGCGGCGGCGAACTCGCGGGCCAGCCGGCGCAGCCGCTCCGCGGGCACGCCGGAGTGGGCCTCCACGGTCGCGGGATCGTAGCCCGCGGCGGCGCGCTCCAGCGCGGCCCGGTCGCCGCCGGCCAGCCCTTCGGCCAGCATCACGTGCAGCAGCCCCAGGGCCACGCTCATCTCCGAGCCCGGCCGGATGGACACCAGCTCGTCGGCGTTGCTGGCGGTGAGATCCTGGCGCGCGGCGAACGCCACGAAGCGGCCGCCGTCGGCGCGGCCGCCGCGGCCGTCGGCCATCCCGCGGGCCGCTCCCACCGGGTTGAGCCAGGTCTCCAGGAAGTCGGCGCCCAGCGAGAACACCACCTTCGCGGCGGCGAAGTCGAGACTCGGGACGGTGCTGCGGCCGAACGCCAGCCGGGTGGCCTCGCGCAGCGCCTCGTGCCCGTAGGCCTCGTAGCGGAGGCGCTGCCGGGAGCCCAGTGCCGCCAGCCACTCCCCCACCAGCCGGTCCAGCGCGCCGGTCTCGAGGCCGGTCAGGACCGCGCTCCTGGCGCCCGCGGCCTTGGCCTTCTGCGCCAGCAGCGCCAGGGCCGCGTCCCACGCGAGCGGCTTCCACTCCTGGCCCACCCGCTGCACCGGGGTGCGGAGCCGGTCGGGGTGGTACAGCGCCTGCAGGCCCGCCTGGCCCCGCGCGCACAGGCCGCCGCGGTTGAGCGGGTGCTCCGGGTTGCCCTCCAGCTTGATGGCCCGGCCCTCGCGGGTGGTCACCACCAGGCCGCAGCCGGCCGGGCACTCGCGGCAGGCGCTGGCGTAGAAGGTCGGGATCCCGGGAACGATGTCCTCCGGCTGGACCGCGAACGGCAGCACCGTCTCGGGCGCCTTCTTGCCGCAGCCGGCCGCCAGGCCGGCCCCGCCCAGGCCCACCAGCTTCAGGAAGTCGCGCCGCTTCAGTCCGTCGGGCATTCCAGGTCTACCTGTGACAGGTGTAACAGTCGATGCTCGAGGCGAACCGCACATTGCGCAGGTTCGCCTTGTGACAGCGCACGCACCAGCCCATCTTCAGCGATGCGTACTGATAGATTCGCGGCATGGTCTCCACCGGCCCGTGGCAGGCCTGGCACGGCAGGCCGGCCCGCACGTGGCGCTTGTGGTTGAAGTACGCGTGGTCCGGCAGCCGGTACACGCTGATCCAGGGCACCGGCTCCCCCCGCGCGGCGTAACCCCGCAGCACCTCGATCTGCTGCTCGAACTCCGGCGTCGAGCCGTTCACGAACTTGTGGCAGTTCATGCACACCGAGACCGCCGGCACGTTGGCCACCGGCGAGCGGTCCGCGTAGTAGTGGCAGTACAGGCACGGGATCTGGTTCTTTCCGGCGTGGATGTCGTGACGGAAGTCAATGGGCTGAACCGGCGCCGAGCCCGGGCTGCCGTGCGCGCTGTAGGGCACGGTGACGCCGGTGGGCGTGGCGGGCCCGTGCGGGGCGCCGCATCCGGCGGCCGCGCACAGCGCGGCGGCCGCGGCCCAGGCACGGAGGGTTGGATGGAGGCGAGAACGCGTCAGGTTCATGAGATCGGGCTTGCGGGACGGGACGCCTCGAGCTGCACTCCCGGAAGTCAGACAAGGCTCGGCCGCTCAGGGCGCCGGGGCGCTGCCCGCGTCGCGCGGCGGACTCGTACCAAGGGTCAGAGCGGCCAGCTCGAACCAGACAACGCGGGAAAGGTAGCCCAAACGGCGGCGGCGCGCAAGCGGGTGCCGAACCGCCTCCGACCTGAACAAGCCCGGCCTGGGTGCCGATACGAAACGAGATGGAGACCTGCCTGAAACCGGCCCTCGAGGGCCCAGTTTGCGCCGCCTCCGGCGGGCCCGCGGGGGCAACCGAAGTTGCGGGCCTGGCCGGGCTGGCCTGGCTGCCTGCGGCGGGCGGGGCGCTGGCCGAGGGGCCGGAGCTGGCGCTGGCGCGGGCCGCGGCGCGTTCGCTCTACGAATGGCTGGCGGCGGAGGCCGACCCCGACCACCTGCGCGCCCTGGCGCGGCGAATCCTGGTGCACGCCGGGCCGGTGCTGGCGTTCCAGCCGGAGGACGGCTGGGAGGCCGCCTCGGCCCTGGCCTGGGCGCGGGGCCACCGGGTGCGGGTGACGTCGCGCGGGGCCGCGGCTGCCCCGGTGCCCGGGAGCCGCGCGCGGCGCTGCCGGCTGCTGCTGGACTTCTCGCGGGTGACCGCGATCGGCGTGGACGCCCGCCGCCGCCTGGCGCTGGTGGGGGCCGGCGCGCGCCTGGGCCAGGTCCAGGAGAAGCTGGCCGCCTCCGGGCTGTCGCTCCCCAGTCGCCCGCCGGACCCCGACGCCACGCTGGGCGCGTGGCTGGCCGGGGGCGGCCTGGGCCAGCGCCTGTTTGCCCACGGGACGTGCGTGGAACATCTTCGCGCGGTCGAGGCCGCGCTCCCCCAGGGCGTCCACGTGCGGGTCCACCAGGACGGCAGCCTGGACCTCCTGGACGACCCGCGCGCCGAGGTCCGCCACCTGGATCCGCCGCAGGCCGCCGCGTGGTTCTCCGGCGCGGGCCTGCCGCACCTCAAGCCCGCCGACTTCGCCCGGCGCGCCGGACGGCCGGGAGCGGTGGTGTCGGTGCTGCTCGAGGTGGGCTCCGACCTGCCGGTGAGCCCGCACCTGGTGCCCTTCCCCAGCCGCGGGCTGGCACTGCGCTTCGCGCGCAACGTGGCCGAAGAGGCCGAGCGCGTGGGCCGGCTGCCGGCGGACCTGGAGGTGCTCTCGCCCGCCGCGCTGGAGCCGGCGCGGGCGGCCTGGGCCGAGGCCGGCAGCCTGCCGGCGGACTACCGCGACGCGCCCGGCGGGTACGTCTACCTGGACTTCGAGGAGGCCGCGGCGGAGGAGCTGCTGCGCAGCCCGTCGCTGACCGGCCCGCTGGGCCTGCAGATGCCGGCCACTGCGGCGCGGCTGCTGGAGGAGCGCAGCCGCCCGCCGGACCCCGCGGCGCCCGGGCCGGCCGCGCCCGCCCTGCAGGTGCTGCTCAAGCTGGATGCGCTCCCCGGCTACCTCAAGGCGGTCGAGCGGCTCGCCCGCTGGAGCCGCATCCCGCTGCGCTGGGAGGTGCGCCACCTGCGCCGTGGCCGCGCCCTGGTCCGTCTGGACCGCACGACGGAGCCGGCCGGCCCGGCGCGCCTGCCGCAGCGGCTCGTGGCGGGCTCCCTCTTCATCGCCCTGGCGCAGCTCGCGGTGATCCACTTCAATGGCGTGCCCGCCCGCGGCGGAGCGCTACCCCTCGGACCGCGAAACGTGATATAATCGCTGGAAATACAACGAGGAGGCCGCACCTTGGGCAGCCATCCACAGGCTGCTCCGACCCTGGTCGTCGCCCCCCCTCGATCCCTGGAAAACTCATGCCGCCTCCCGGAAAGGCACGTCATGCACCGCGCCGCGTCGCTTCTGATTACCCTCCTGCTCCTGGCGGGGCTGGCCGCGTCCGGCTCGGCCACCCCGAAGAAGGCCCTGTTCGACTACACCAAGAACGAGACCGCCGGCCAGGCCGACTGGATCATTGACACCCACATGCCGACCCCGTCGCCGGCCCAGAGCGGCATCACCCCCGGCACGCCCGAGAGCTACTGGCTGGGGGGGATCTCGGCGTGGGGCGTGACCATGGTCAAGCGCGGCTACACGGTGGCCACGCTCACCTCGAGCTACGGGATCACGTACGGGAACTCGTCCAACCCCTACGACCTGTCCAACTACGACGTGTTCATCATCCCCGAGCCCCAGAACCCGTTCTCGGCGGCCGAGACCACCGCGATCTACGCCTTCCTGCGCAACGGAGGGGGCATCGTGGCGGTGGGCGACCACAACAGCTCCGACCGCGACAGCGACGGCTGGGACTCGCCCCGGATCTACAACGCCCTGGACCCCAACCACGTGCTCGGCGTGCACTGGCAGGTGACCGGCGAAGGCAACAACAACGTCTCCCAGGTCTCCACCAACGTGGCCACCTCGCCCGGCGACTCGCTGATCTACGGCCCCGCCGGCACGGTGGCGAACCTGTCCTTCCACAACGGCGACACCATGGTCCTGTACCCGGGCACCAACCCGTCGGTGCGCGGCGAGGTGTGGATGAACGGGGTGTCGCAGTCCAGCACCTCGCAGGTGATGGCCGCCAGCGCGGTGTACGGCAACGGCCGGATCGTGTTCGTGTGCGACAGCAGCCCGATGGACGACGGGTCGGGGCAGTCGGGGAACAGCCTGTACACCGGCTGGACCGAGGCCGGCACCACCGACAGCACCGTGTTCATGAACGCGGCGCTGTGGGTCACCCGGCGGGACGCCGCGGGGGACACCACCGACCCGGTGGTGACGGTGACCTCGCCCAACGGCGGCGAGACCTGGGCCGCCGGCAGCTCCCACAACATCACCTGGACGGCCACCGACAACGTCGGGGTCACGACGGTGGACCTGGCCTACTCGCTCAACGGCGGCTCCAGCTGGACCAACATCGCGACCGGTCAGGCCAACAGCGGGACATATGCGTGGCCGGTGCCGCAGTCGCCCAGCACCCAGGCGCTGGTGCGGGTCAAGGCCTACGACGCCGCTTTGAACATGGGTTCGGACGTGAGCAATGCGGTCTTCACCATCGCCGACCAGACCGCGCCCACGGTGGCGGTGACCTCGCCCAACGGCGGCGAGAGCTGGGCCGCCGGCAGCTCGCACAACATCACCTGGATCGCCACGGACAACGTCGGCGTCACCG
>DATKKS010000099.1:0-18283 GCA_035542815.1 Saccharimonadales bacterium (SeqCode)
GGATGGCTGCGCAGCAGCAACAGCGGCATCAGGTACTCGAACATCGAGCCGCTCCACGACACCAGCGTGGTGCAGCCCTCGACGCTCACCAGTGCGCGGGAGAGCCGGAACCAGTGCTCCTGCGGCGCTTCGTCACGGGCAATGGCGATGAAGCTCGTGAGCCGGGCCTCCGACGCCAGCAGATCGTAGTACGAGGCATCCAGGCGCCCAGGCCCTTCGGCGTCCGCCAGGCGGAAGCCGATCGAGAAGACCCCGCGCGCCCGATCGTAGAGGAACTTCCAGTCCATGCCGTCCGCGAGACCCTCACAGCGGAGGGCGAGGTCGTGAAGCCGCTGGTCCAGCCCGTCGCAGCCGGCCGCTGGCGCGGCCGGCGGCAGGAGTGCGTCCTCGAGCAGCCGCCCCCATTCAGCCACTGCCTCCGCTTCGGGACCCGCCGGCGCAGCTGCCGCGACCTGCTCAAGCGCGGCGCGCAGGTCGGCCGCGCGCCTGCCGGCGGCCTCAAGCCGCGCACTCCCGGCCCCCTCGCCGCCCAGCGCCGCACGCAGCGCGTCCAGTTCCCGATGCGCAGAGCTGCAGCGCGAGCGTAGTGCCGTGGCCGTACGCGCCCGACGCTCGAGCGCTGCCAGCGCCTCAGCCAGCACGCCCGCGGTGTCGGAAGCCCCCGCGCAGCCGCGCTCCTTGTCATCCGCGCCGGCCGCAATCTCACGCAGTCCCGCCGACAGCGCCATGAGCGCGCCGGCCAGATTGCCACTGTCCACGGTCGAGACATAGCGTGGTGCGAGGGGCGCGAGATGCTCCGTGTCGTACCAGTTGAGCAGGTGCCCCTGATGGCGCTCGAGCGACTCGACGGTCGCCAGCGTGCTCTCGACCCGGTCCGCCAGCGCGGCGCTTCCCAGGTACCCGAGGTCATGTGCGGCGAGCGCCGAGAGCAGCCCCAGGCCGATATTGGTCGGCGACGTCCGGTGCGCGACGCGCAGCTCCGGCGCGATCTGCACGTTGTCCGGCGGCAGCGAGTGGTCCTGCGGGGTGACGAAGCGCTCGAAATAGCGCCACGTCCGGCGGGCGACACGGCGCAGCTGCTCCGCATCTTCCGAACCCGGCGCCAGGCGCCTGGGAACCACCGGCCGGCTCAGCCACCACGCAACCACCGGCGAAGCCAGCCACGCGGCCACGAACGGCAGCGCCACCGGCAGCGCGCTGGCCCGCAGGGGCAGCACTCCCAGCAGTACGACCAGCGCGGCCGCCGGGCCCGCCCACATCTCGATGACGAACACCCATGGACCCTGGCGCGAGAGCCGCCCGGCTGCGCGAACCGCCGTGGTCGCGGCGGTCTCCCATTCGAGCAGCCGGCGCTGCGTGACCACCATCCGGCCCAGGGTCAGGACGATGGCGTGCACCATTTCGTAGGCGTGGCAGGCGAGCAGCATGATCTGGAGCAGCACTCGTGCGCCCGCCATCTCCAACTCCGCCCACACGTCGCGCACGTACACCCCGAACGGCTGCTGCGGGCGCGGCCCGCCGGCCAGGTGCACCAACGGCGGGAGCAGCGGGAAGCCGAGCACGGCCAGGGCGGCCAGGGTCCAGGCGAGCGGCGAGCCGGGAAGCCAGGTCCACGCGGAGGCCAGCAGCGCAACCAGGGCCGGCGCCACCAGGCTGCGGCGCAGGTTGTCCAGGATCTTCCAGCGGCTGATGAGCGGCAGCCGGCTGCGTTCCAGGCCGTGTCGCGTCGGCACCAGCGGCAGCAGGTGAAGCAGGATCTGCCAGTCGCCGCGCACCCAGCGGTGCTGGCGCCGCGCGTGGGCCAGCACGCTCGACGGGAAGTCGTCCACCACCTCCACGTCCGACACCAGCGCACAACGTGCGAACAGGCCTTCGAACAGGTCGTGCGAGAGCATCGCGTTCTCGGCGACGCGACCCTCGAGCGCGGCGGTGAAGGCCTCCACGTCGTACAGCCCCTTGCCCGTGAAGATGCCTTCGCCGAACAGGTCCTGGTACGTGTCGGAGACCGCGGTGGTGTAGGGATCCACACCGGTATGGCCGGCGTAGGCGCGAGCGAACAGCGAGCCGGCGGCGCTCGCCATCGTCACGCTGACCCGCGGCTGGAGGATCCCGTAGCCCTCGACGACCCGCCGGAGCCCGGGGTCGAATCGCGGGCGATTGAGCGGATGCTCGATGATGCCGATCAGCTCGCGCGCGGCGTCGCGCGGCAGCCGGGTGTCGCTGTCGAGCGTGATGCAGTAGCGTATCCGCCGCAGGATCTCGGGGGCGCCCACTTGCACGGTGAAACTCGTGTCGCCGGCGCCCCGCAGCAGGCGGTTGAACTCCTCGATCTTGCCGCGCTTGCGCTCCCAGCCCATCCACACGCCCTCGCTGGCGTTCCATTGGCGTGCGCGATGGAACAGGTAGAAGCGGTCCCCCGTCTCGGGTGCGTAGCGTGCGTTGAGCGCCTCGACCCCGGCGATCGCGGTCGCCAGCACCTCATCCTCGCCGGGCAGGCTCTCGGCCTCCGCGTCCGGGAAGTCGGTGAGCAACGCAAGATGGATCCGTGGGTCCATGTTGCCGAGGGCATGCACCTCGAGGTGCTCCAGCAGCGTCCGGACGCCCTCGACCGAGGAGATGAGGGTGGGCACGATGACCATGGTGCAGGCCGACTCGGGAACGCCGCCGCGCAGGTCGAGCCGCGGCAGGAGCCTCGGCTTGGCGAACCGGTGGACGACCCGGTGCAGGAGCGCCACCGCGAACTCGCTGGCGGGGATGAGCACCAGGATCCCCGCCCACACCCGCATCCAGGGCGGGGCCTGGGCCGCCCCCGCCGCCGCCACCGCCGTTGCCACTCCAAGCCCGGTGAGCAAGGCCAGCGCGCCAAGGTAGACCGGCGTGGCATGCTCGAGGACCAGGTCCTTCAGGCGCTCCCGGAGCGGGGGGTGGTGAGCCACGTCGCGCTCGAGTTCACGACGGCCCCCTCCGATCAGGTGGTAGCCGACGTGCGCCGCCCGGGAATCGGTACCCAGTTCCTCCGCCGCCTGGCGCGCGCTCTCGATGGCGCGCAGCGCGACCCTGATCTGAGCTTCGCCGGTGGGGTCGGCCAGCGACTCCACTGCGTGGCGGTAGCGATCGCGGCTGGTGAACTCCATGCGCCCGTAGACGCCGGGCGGATCGCGCTGGAGGATGCGCTCGATCAGGCTGACTTCCTCGACGTACTCGTTCCAGTCGAGCGTGGCGCACAGCCGCAGGCTGGTGATGGAGTTGCCCATCGACAGGTGGTTCATCGCCTGTCGCTGATGCTCGGAACGCACGGCCTCCTCCACCGTCGTGCCGCAGGCATCCAGCCGCTCCTCCAGCTGCCTCCGCAGCCCGGCGGCGCCGGCACCATGCTCGCGCATGCGCTGCAACAGCTGATCCACGAACGCGACGTGGAGGGTGTGCGGAAGAGACGGCGCCGGGCCTTTCAGCTGCGCGCCCTCGAATTCGGCGAAGAGCCGATCCGCCGCAACGCGGCCCGCGCGGCCCTCGATCAGCTCCTGCGACAGCCGGCGCAGGTGGTCGATCAGGGCGAGCTTGAGCATGCTCGGCCACGCCCACAGCTCGCCGATGCTGAGGGGCGCCACGGTCTGGTAGGCGTAGAGGAACCGTTCCAGCCGCTTGGCGTCGAGTCGCGCGTCGCTGTAGCGGAGCAGCTCCACCGCCATGGCGTAGACGCGGGGCGTTCCGACGAGGTGGCGCGTGGCCAGCTTCGGAAGCTCCCGGTAGTAGCGGGTCGGGAGGTGATGGCGGATCTCGCGCATCTCGGCTTCCACCAGGTGGAAGTTGTCGAGCAGCCACTCGGTCGCGGGCGTGATCGGCTCGCCGCGCCGCACGTCGCCGGCGAGGATCCGATACGCCTGACGCAGCAGGCGCGCGTCGTCCGACAGGTGGCGCAGCAGCCGCGGCGGGCCACGCCGCGGGTCTCGCAGCAGGGTGAATTCGGCGGCCAGCGCGCGGGCGCGTTCCTCGAGGCGCTCGACGCCGAGGAGTTCGCCGTGCAGGGGGCTCGAGTCGAGGCCTATCAGCCCGCGGCGCGCTGCGCTCGGCGGAGCAGCACGGGACGGCGTGGCGCGAGGGATCGGCAACAGCCTGCAGTCCTTTCGGGATGGAACGCGGGGTGCCCGCGGCCTGGATCAGCGGTAGTGCCTCAGTCTAGCAGGATTGGTTCGGGCGGACCCTCGTCATGTTCTTCGGACACTGTCGCCGCAGGAGCCTTGACAGGAGCCCACGCCTGTGGGAGTCTGCCGGTGGGACGGACGGGAGCGGGCCCGCCGGGATTCGAACCCGGATTGCATCTTTTGCGAAATGGCCACTCGGTCCATTGTACTCCGGACCCACCCGTCCCTGTTCCACTACATGCGGATTTCCCCCCGCGAGGGGGTAGCGCGGCCGGCACCTGGCGGAATCTCCCAGGAGCCGGCCGTTAGGTTTTCGCCCTGGTTGGCCTCCACCCGCCGTCGGTAGCGCCGCGGGCGCTCCTGCCTCGTCCCCCGCAGCGCCCAGGACTTCGATCTCCACGGTCTGCCTGCCGACCCGCCGCTTCAGGACGGCGCAGCACTTCGATTAGGACCCGGCGCGGCGATGGTATATGCTGGGCCGGGTCGCCGAGCGGAGCCCGCTGGAGTGGGCCCGCGAGCGGGGACCGGAGGAGTCCACGGTGAGCTTCCTGATCTTGCTGGCGTATGTCTTGGTCGCCCTGCCCGCGTTGCATGCGCTCCTTCGCCGCACGCGAGGCGAGCCGTCCCCCCTTGGGCCCATGCTGCTACTCAGCATCACCCTGGTTCTCGCCCTGTCCCTGGGTCAATGGGCGCTGTCCCTCTACGTAGACGCGCTGTGGTTTCGCGAGCTGGGCGCGGAGCACCGTTTCTGGACCGAGATGTACGCCCGGTGGGGGCTGACTCTGGCCGGCATCGTGGTGTCCTTCGGGCTGTTGTGGCTCAGCGCGTGGATGGCCCGCGGCCGAAGGGCGGGCGGCGCCATGCCGCTGCGCCCGCATCCGCCCCATGGCCCGGAGGGTGGGTGGCCCGGAGAGGTCGAGATCATCGGCGGCGGCCGCGCCACGCCCGTTCCCGGCGCGCCGCGGCTGGCCCGGCTGCTCGACCGCATGTTCGTCGCGATCCTGGCCCTGCTGGCATGGGCGTTGGGCAACGTGTTGGGGTCCAACTGGTGGACCTTCCTCACGGCCTGGCACCAGCAGCCGTTCGGGAAGGTCGATCCCCAGTTCCATCGCGACATCGCCTTCTACGTGTTCACCCTCCCGGCCTGGAACGCGCTGCTCCAGTGGGGCTTTGCCGTGGTCCTGGCCTGCATCGCAACGTCGGGGGCCCTCTACGTCCTGCCCGCCGTGGTCTCCGGGCTGACCCAGGGCGCGTGGCTCGGGCATCTGCGCCGCGGCGCCCGGCACTTGAGCGTGCTCGTCGGGCTGTTGCTGGCGCTGTGGGCGAACAGCGTGTGGATCTCTCGCTACGAGCTGGTCTACAGCGGCCGGGGACCGCTCGTGGGCGTCTCCGCCGTGGACGCCAACCTGGGCGCGACCCTGATGTTGGTATTCGCAGCCACCCTGCTCCTGGCGGGCCTGGCGGTGGCAGTCGTGGGGCCCCGGGGCGGCCGGTGGTTCGCCGCAGGCGTCGCCGGCCTGGTGGTCGCCAGCGCCGTGCTGGAGCTGGCGGTGATTCCCTCGGTCTACGACGCGGTGGCGATCCGGCCGGAGCAACTGCGCGCCGAGCTGCCCTACATCCTGCGCCACCTGGCGATGACCCGGCAGGCCTTCGGCCTCGATTCCACCCGGGTTCGGGTGCGCGAGTTCCCCGAACCGCGCAATTTGACGGCGGAGCAGGTCGCGGGCGACAGCACCACCATCGCCAACCTGCGCCTGGCCGACTGGCGCCCGCTGCAGCACACCTTCAACCAGCTGCAGACGCTGCGGACCTACTACCGATTCGCCGACATCGACCTCGACCGCTACACCGTGCGCGGGCAGCCGCGCATGGTGATGATCTCGCTGCGCGAGCTGGATCACACCAAGGTGCCGCAGTCGCAGGGCAGCGAGGGCTGGGACATCAATCGCTGGTTCATCTACACGCACGGCTACGGCGCCTGCGTCAGCAGCGTCAACTCCTTCACCGCTGAGGGGATCCCGGAGCTGTGGGTGCGGGACCTGCCGCCGGTCTCGACCGTGCCCGAGCTCAGAATCACGCGGCCCGAGATCTACTTCGGAGAGCTCACCACCCACCCGGTGATGGTGCGGGCGCGCGGCCAGCAGGAATTCGATTACCCGCGCGGCGACGACAACATCTTCGCCACCTACCAGGGCACGGCCGGCATCCCGCTCGGCGGGGTGATCTCGGTGCGCCGGCTCGCCTTCGCCCTGCGGTACGGCTCGCTGAAGTTCTTCCTGTCCTCCTACATCGCGGCCGACACGCGGATCCTGTTCGACCGCGATATCGAGACGCGGTTGGGGAAGCTGGCCCCCTTCCTGACTCCCGACCGGGACCCCTACGCCGTCGTGCGCGCCGACGGCTCGCTGATCCTGATGCGTGATTTCTACACCACCACCGACCAGTACCCGTACGCGGCGGAGGTGGCCGGCATCCGGTACGTGCGCAACAGCGTCAAGGCCGTGCTGGACTGCTACAACGGCTCGGTGCGGTTCTACGTCGAGGACGACACCGATCCCCTGGTGCGCACCTATCGCTCCATCTTCCCGGACCTGTTCACCGCCGCCTCGCAGGTTCCAAGAGACGTGCGCGCGCACTACCGCTATCCCGAGGACATGCTCGCCATCCAGGCCGAAGCCTACGGCGCGTTCCATGTCAAGGACCCGGTGACCTTCTACAACCACGAGGACGTGTGGGAGACCGGGGCCCAGTCCGCCGAGGGCGGCGAAGCGGGCACGACCGTCCCCGTGCTGCCCTACTACATGCTGATGCGGCTTCCCGGCCAGGCCTCCGCCGAATACCTGCAGATGATGCCCCTCACGCCGCGCGGCAAGGACAACATGATCGCCTGGGTGGCCGGCCTGTGTGACCCTGCCCACTACGGAACGATGGTCGCCTACCACCTGCCCAAGGGGACCATCAGCTACGGTCCCCGGCAGATCGAGGCGCGCATCGACCAGGACGCCAACATCTCCAAGGACCTGACGCTGTGGAACCAGCAAGGTTCGCAGGTGCTGCGGGGCAACCTGCTGGCGGTCCCAATCGACAGGTCCTTCCTGTACGTCGAGCCGCTGTACATCCAGTCCACGGGAGGCAAGATCCCCGAGCTCAAGCGGGTCATCGTGGCGACGCAGAAGGACATCGGCTACGGCGGCTCGCTGGAGGAGGCGTTGACCAACCTGTTCGGCCCCTCGGTGGGGGCCCTGGCGCCGCAGGCGCAGGGGGAGGCCGCGCGCGCGGTCCCCGTCCCCGAGGCTGCCGCCAGGACGGGAGGCCCACGTCAGGCGGTGAGCAACGGGGCGAATCCCGCGCTGGTGCATTCGGCGGCGGAGCACCTGCGCCGCTACCAGCAGCTCATGGGCGCCGGCAAGGCGAGCGAGGCGGGCGCTGAACTCGAGGCCCTGGCGCGGGACCTGCGCGAGCTGGAGCGCGCCTCGGGCGGCCGGTAGCCGGCGGGCGATGGGGTCGGCGCCTCCGCCCGGGGCGCCCCGGAGCGGGAGCGACTCGGCGGGATCCCCGCACCGCCTGTTCTCAGCGTGCCGGCGGCTAGTCCTCCAGCGGTTCCACGAATCCCCTTGACAAACATTTAGACGTTTGGCAAAATGTCAAATCATGACCGCGGTGTTCAAGGCACTCTCGGACCCGACGCGCCGGCGCGTCCTCCAGCTGCTCCGGCGCGGTCCCATGAGCGCAGGCCAGCTCGCCGGGCACTTCCGCGTCTCGAAGCCGACGATGTCGGCGCATTTCGCCGTCCTGCGCGGAGCTGGACTGATCGAGGCGGAGAGACAAGGCAAGCTGATCATGTACACCCTGCAGATCTCGGTGTTGGAGGATGCCCTGCTGGCGTTCGCCCAGGTGTTCGGGTGGGACCTGCGCGCCCGGCCGGCCCGGGCCAAGCGGGCGGCAACGGAGGTCTTCAGCCGATGACCCGGCGTCAGATCCTGCCGCGTCCGGTCCGGCCCGCCGTCGCCGGCTTCCTGCTCCTCACGGCGCTGGCCGTGGCTTGCGGCTTCGCCCGCAGGGCGGGGCTCCTGGACGCCGCCACGGGACGGCGCGCGCTCGGGGTCCTGGTCGGGCTGATGGCCATGGTGACCGGGAACTTCCTGCCGAAGATGCGGCCGCTCGGCGCAATGGGTGGCGACACCGGAGCCGTGGCCGCAGCGGAGCGCGCGGCCGGCTGGATCCTGGTCCTGCTGGGCGTGGCGTACGCCGCACTCTTCGCGCTGGCACCGCTGGATCTCGCCGAGTCGCTGTCCCCCTTCGTGGCGCTGGGGGGCATCGGGCTCATCGCCGTTGACTGGATCCGGGTCGCGCTCCGCCCGCGATCCCGCGCCCGGGAGGGCGCCGGCACTGCGCCCACGGCGGGCCAGAGCGGCGCGGAACGCCGGACGCTGGCGGCCTGGCTGCTGTTTGCGCTCGCGTACGTGGTGGTGGCCGCGAGCCTCAAGGTGTTGTCGGAGGGCAGGCCGTGGGCGCGGGAGTTGGCGTCGTGGTCGGTGATCGGGTTCACCATAGCCTACTCCCTGCTCTATGCCGTCTTCGACTTCCGGAAGCGCGCCCGATAGCGGGACCCGGGCCGAACCGGGCAAGGAGCCACGGACATGATGGCGCGACTCATGGGACTCAGGACGATCTCACCCGGCGAGCTCCTGGCGCTCGCGCAGGACGCGCAGGTGACGGTGTTCGACGTCAACCCGTTCTCGAGCTGGCAGCGGGCACACGTGCCGGGCGCACGCCCGCTCGACCCGGCCCACGTGGAACGCGACACCCTGCCGGCCGCCCGCGATGCCCAGCTGGTGTTCTACTGCTCGAACCCTCTGTGCCGGAAGGCGCCACTCGCCGCGCGGCGAGCCCGCGAACTGGGCTATCCGAACGTGCGCGTCATGTCGGCGGGGATCCAAGGCTGGCTCGCCGCCGGGCTGCCGACCGAGTCGGGAGAGGGGCCGCCCCAGGATGGTGTCATATGAGCGTGCCCGGGCCGGGGGCACCCTCGGCGAACTCCGAGCAGGTTGCCTGACCGGCCTCGCACCTCCTCCCCCCTACTTCCCTCCCGCCTCCCGGTACGCAGCCGACACCGCCGGGGCCGCCACGTACCGCGCGAACAGCGCTGCGCGCACGTGGCTCTTACCGGCGAACTTCTCCTTGAACTCCGCGAGATCCACGCTCTTGCGCACTTGCTCGAGCGTCTCGCCCCGGGAGACCGCCGCCCGGACCTGCCGGGTGACGGAGGCGAACAGACGCGACATCAGCTCCAGGTAGGAGTCGTCCCGGAGCACCGGGCCGTGGCCCGGCACGATCACCGCCGGCCGCAGGGCGCGGAGCGCCTCCAGCGCCGCGCTCCATTCCCCCACGTGCGACTGGTCCGCGCCGACCAGGGGCACGGGCCCGACCACCAGGTCGCCGCTCGCCAGCACGCGCTCGGCGGGCAGCCACACGACCACATCCCCGCCGGTGTGGCCCGGCCCCACGCACAGGATCTTGATCACCCGGCCTCCCCGGTGCAGCGTCAGGCTGTCGTGCAGGGTGATCGTGGGCAGGACGTAGTCCGTCTTCGGCACCACCTCCAGGTAGTGCTCCACGAGGGCGATGTCGCTGGCATAGCTCGCCCGCTCCTCGTCGCTCAGCGGCCCGCCGTCGAGCGACTGGCCCTTGCGCAGCAGCCCGCGGAGCATGTCCGCTCCGGCCGGTGCGCCCTGGATCATCTGCCGGCGGGCCTCGGCCCCCTTCACCGGAAGGTACTCCCGGGTGGCGTCGTGGGCCACGAACTGCACCCCGGGGAAGGAGTCGCGGTACACCTGGTTGCCGGTCACGTGGTCGTCGTGCCAGTGGGTGTTCACCACGTACGTGACCGGCTTCAGGGTCACGCGTCGGATCGCCGCGAGGACCTCGCGCGTGGACTCCGGGGCGTCCACCACCACGACGTCGCTGTCGTTCACCACGAACATGCAGTTGCCGTCGCACATGAGCCCGGGCGGGTCCCGGCGCACCACGGCGTACACGCCGGGGGCGACCTGCTGGACGTCGAAGTTGCCCGCCACGCCGGAGCCGCCGCGGGCGGCGGGCCCGGCGGATGCAGCCGAATCGGAACTCGCCGGGACGGCCGCGCCCGCCCGCCCGGCACCCAAGGAGGGCAAGCCGAGCGCGAGCACGAACAAGATGCTCGCGGCGAGAGATTGCATCGTCAGGCCCCCCCGCCCCCTCACCGCCACGCCACCAGCACGTGCGCGGCGCGCCCGAGCTTCAGGCCGTCGGCGCGGTCCGCGAAGTAGAGGGCGTTGAGTTCGGGGCCCGCCAGGTCCTCGATCCGCGTGAAGCCCAGCGCGCCCAGCTCCCGGTGCAGGTCGGCGGGCTCGAAGTCGGTGCGCCACGGCTCGCCCGCGCGCGCCACCCGCGACCGGAGCGCGTGGTTTCGGAGGCGCTCCAGGAACGGCAGTGATCCGGGCGGCACGGTGTAGTCGAACGCGATGCCGCTGCCCGGGGCCAGGCTCGCCACGAACGCCAGCGTGTGCAGCACCGCCTCGCGGCTCAGGTACATGGTCACCCCGAGCCACGAGCAGAACGCCGGCTCGCGGGGCTCGAATCCGGCCGCGCCCAGGGCGTCGGGCAGGGACTGCCGCTCGAAGTCCACCGGCACGAACGTCAGCTCCGGCGGGATCTGGATCGCAGCCTGCTCGAGCAGCCGCCGCTTCCAGGCCTGCGTGGCGGGATGGTCCGCCTCGAACACCCGGAGCCCCGCCGCGGCGTGGGGGTTCCGGCAGGCGAACGTGTCGAGCCCCGCACCCAGCACCACGTACTGCCGCGTGCCTTCAGCCACGGCGCGGGCCAGCGCGTCCTCCGCGCACCGGCTCCGCGCGACCAGGGAGGCCCGCAGCCCGCGGCCTCCAGGCCCCTGGAACCGGCCGGCCCGGGCGCGGATGGCCTCGAGCCCCCGGGGGCCCACGATGGCCAGGGCCACCGGGTCCTCCAGCACCAAGGGCCGGTCCAAGAGCTGGTGGGCAGCGCGCCGCAGCGCGACGCCGTATGCGGTCCGGCTGGGAACGCCTTCTTCCATGATCCGCCCCCGAATCCTGCCCGCCGCTCGATTATTCGGTTGCCAAACGCCCACTTATGGCATAGTATACTTAAGTCTACTACAAGTGGTGTCCAGCTCTCGACTCAGGGGAACCTGGGTCCGTGCCCCGACCGGCTCCTAGCGCCGGCGCCGGACCCAGGACCCGATTTCCCAGGACCACGGACTGGCCGCCTCGACATCTTGCTGTGCCCGCAGAGCAACCAGAGGAGGCCCTGCCTCAGGACTCCCCGCCACTGCGCCCTCGGCCTCATGCAGCTGCTTTGCGCTGCCGCCGTCCTCATGCCCGCCGCGGCTTCGGCCCAGATCGTGGGCCGCGCCTACGGCGCGTACGTGAACGCCCCCGGCATGGGGGTGGCGCCGCAGGAGGTCCCCTCTCACCACCCGACGCCCTTCGAGTCCAGGTAGTCCCGCGCCTCCTGGTACCCCAGGCGGGCCGCCTTGCGGTACCACGCCACGGACTGCGCCGGGTCCGGCTTGACGCCGGACCCGTGCTCGTACATCCAGCCCAGCTGGACCATGGCCTGGACGTTGCCGCGGCCCGCGCCCTGGCGGCTCCAGGCGACGGCCTCCTGGTCGTCCCGGGCGACGCCCTGGCCCGTGTGGAACATCGAGGCCAGGCCGGCCATGGCGCTCGCGTCGCCCCGGTCCGCGGCCTTGCGGCCCCACTCCAGGGCCTGGTTGTAATTCCGCGGGACGCCCTGCCCCAGGCTGTACATGTGCGCCAGGCTCACCATGGCGCGCGTCAGACCCTGCTCGGCGGCCTTGCGGTACCAGCCCACCGCCTCCCGGTCGTCCCGCCGGCACCCCAGCCCCAGCTCGCGGCAGAGGCCCGCGACGTACTGCGCCGGCGCGCTGCCGGCGTCCGCCTGCCGCCACACGTCCCCCATCCCGGTGGCGGCCATCCGGCGCGCCTGCGCGGTGTCCCGGGCCATCTCGGGATAGCCTTGTTCCGTGCACGCCGCGAGCCAGAAGCGCGCGGCCGCCGAACCGCCAGTCGAGGCCTGGCGGGCGAGCGCCAGCGCCTGCCCGTAGTCCACCCGCCCAGCGGTGCCCGAGGCGTATGCCAGCGCCTCGTCCAGCGCGACCGAGGCCGGGTCCACCCCGCCTTCGCGCCCGGGGGCATTCGCCCCCCGCGCCCCCTGCGAGGCATCCACAGGCCCCCGGTCGCTCCCCTTGAGGCGCCAGTTCCGCGTGCGCGGGTCCTGCTCGAAGGTCCAGGTGGTGCGCCGATTGATCCCCAGCACGCCGGACGTCCAGGCCCCGACCTGGATCTCGAGTTGGTCGTATCTCCGCGGATCCACCACCAGCGACTCGGTCATCGCCGTGAAGGCCTGCCGCACGGTCGCGGAATCGCTCGCGAAGAGCGGCAGGCGCGCCACCAGCCGCAGGAAGTGGACGGTCGGCTGCCCGGCCACCCAGCGGGCCCCGAAGGACATGGAGACCGTGCTCCGGACTCCCGTCCGGGCGACGATGCGCCGCTCCAGCCAGCGCTCCACGTCGAATCCCCGCGGGCCGGTGCCCAGGATCCGCTGCGCCAGGTTCCCCGGCGCCAGCCCCAGCCCGATCGCCACGGCCACGAGCGCCGACGCGGCGATCACCGCGCCGCCGATCCGCGCCGCGCGGGATCTCACGCGCGCCAGCTCCATCGCGGCCTCCGCCGCGCCCGCCTCCGCCACGCCCGCGCCCGCCGAAGCTGTGACCGGCGCCAGCTGGCGAACCACCCGCGTCCGACTCCAGCGGTCGTGCAGGAGTTCGGCGTCGGGCCAGCGGCGGGCCACCAGGAGCGCCGCAAGGGTGTAGCCGGCCGCGAGCCCGATCTCCGCGTACGCGTACGCGTCGGGCAGGAGGCCGAGGCCCCGCCGGCCCAGCATCAGGGTGAGATCCCCGCCGAAGAGGAGGGCCATGAAGAGCGCCCGCACCAGGACCGCGGGGAGCCGGGGCCGCATCCCGTCGGTTCCGACCACCCGGAGGCCCATGAGGGACTTGCCCGGGGTCGTGGACATGCGGCTGGCCTCGAACGCGGCCCAGTAGGCGCCGAATACCAGAAACTGGATGAGGGCGATCAGGCCGGCGGGGACAGGGGTGAGGATCGTGCTCGCGAGCAGATCGGCGGCCGTGCCGGCCACGCCCAGGTCGATGAGGAACGCGAGGATCCGGCGCCGCCACGCCCGCTGCGGCGGTGCGGGCTCGACGTGCGTGCTCATGGCTCCCTCCCCAGGTCCATGGCGCGCCACGCCCGCGTGGCTCCCGGGGTGTGTCCCTCAGCGCGGCCGCCCGGCCGGGATCATAGCATCGCCCCGGGCGGGCTCCGAGAGAAACGGCCGGGCCGCCGGGAGCGCCGCGGTCTGGTACACTGCGGCCACGGAGGAACCCCATGAGCACGAACCCCGCGCCGGCCATGCGAGCCGCGATTCCGGAGCCCTACCGGGTGCTGTTCCCGATGGGCGTGGCGTACGCCCTCGCCGGGGCGCTGGTGTGGCCGCTCTTCGCGGTGGGCTGGATCGGCTACCCCGGCCCGCTCCACATGCAGCTGATGATCGAGGGCTTCGAGCTGTGTTTCGTCATGGGCTTCTTCCTCACCGCCATGCCGGCGTTCACCCACGGCCCCAAGTGCCGCCCGGGCGAACTGTGGGTGGCGGGCATCTGCGCGGCGCTCTTCGGGGGCTGCGCGCTGGCCGGCCTGGCGCCGGCGGCGCACGCGGCCTTCGCCGTGGGGGCGGGCTCGCTCTTGGTGGCCGGCGGGCGGCGCGCGTGGCGCAACCCCGCGCCGCCGCCCGAGGAGTTCCAGTTCGTGGGGCTGGGACTGGTCTTCGGCGTGGCGGGCGGCGCGCTGCTCGCGGCCACCTCGGCCGGCTGGATCTTCGAGCCCGTCCCGCGGCTGGGGATCCACCTGGTCTCACTGGGGATGATCCTGTCGCTGGTGCTGGGGCTGGGCGGGCTGCTGGTGCCCACGTTCACCATGATGCCCGGCCCGCTGGTCATCCCGTGGGTCGCCGCGCCCGGCCAGCGCCGGCCCCGGAGGCTGCTGTACGCGCCGCTGGCGGCGGCCCTCGTGGCGGCCTTCGTCCTGGAGGCGCTCGGGCAGGGCGTGGCGGCCGCGTGGGTCCGCGCCGGGGTGGCCACGGTGCTGCTGCTCCTGGTGTGGAAGCTGTTCCGGCTGCCGGGCAAGCGCGACGCCTCCGGCTTCGCGATGTGGGGCTCGGGCTGGCTGGTGCTGGCCGGGCTGTGGGCCGCGGCGCTCGATCCGGGCCGCGGCATCGCGGCCTACCACCTGGTGTTCGTGGGCGGCTACGGGCTGCTCACCATGGGGATCGCCACGCGCGTGGTGGTCACCCACGGCGGATACCCGCTGGCGCAGGAGCGGCGCCTGCTCCACCCGCTGGCGGCGCTCGGGGTGGTGGCGGCCCTGGCCGCGCGGCTGGCCGCGGAGTTCGAGGTGGGCCGGGACAGCCGCGCGTACGTCGTGCTGCTGGGGGTCAGCGGCGCGGCGTGGACGCTGGCCTGGCTGTGGTGGGCGGGCCAGGCCGCCGGGCCCATCCTGCACCGGCGGCGGATCAGCCTCGAGGTGGGGCCGAAGTAGGCCTCGCCAGCGCAGCCCGCGGTAGGCGCCGCCGCAGCCCGCGCCACCGCGCCTCGCCGGGGCCGCGGCCCGCGCCCCGCCGTCACCGAATCGTCACCAGCCTCTCCACCGCGCTCCCGCCGGCGGTCTCCAGGCGGCAGAAGTAGACCCCGCTGGGGGCGCCGCGGACGTCCCAGCGCACCTCGTGCTCGCCCGCGGGCAGGGTCCCCTGGTGCAGCGTGGCCACCAGCCGGCCGCCGGCGTCGAACACCCGCAGCCGGACCACGCCCGACTGCTGCACCCGGAAGCGCAGCGTGACCGAGCCGTGCGCCGGTACCGGGCTGGCCGCGAACAGGACCGCCCCCGGGCCGCCCGGCCCGGCGGCCGGCTCCGCGGCGGTGGTGGCCTGGGCGCTGCGGAAGACGCAGTTGTGGTCCGCTCCGGCGAACACGTAGTTGGTCGAGTCCACCGCCAGGGAGATGATCTCCGCGAGGCCCAGGCCGTTGTCCAGCGTGTCCGGCCAGGTGAGCCCGCCGTCCAGCGAGGCCAGCACGTGGAGGCCCCGCATGGCGGCGAACACGACCCCGGCCCGGTTCACCGCCAGCGCCCGCACGTAGCTGCCGGGCCCCGCCACCTGCGTCCACAGCCCGCCCTCGTTGGTGGAGCGGTACACGCCGCCGGTCAGTGTCCCCGCGAACAGCCGGCCGGCGGCGTCCACCGCCATCGCCGAGACCCGCTGGTTGGCGGGCAGGCCGTTGTTGACCGGCACCCAGGTGTCGCCGTTGTCAGGGGAGCGCTCCACGCCGGCGTTGCCGGTGCCGGCGAAGAGGTTGCCGGCGGGGCTGGCCGTGAAGCTCACCACCCCAGTGTTGGCCGGGAAGCCGGCCAGCGCCTGCCACACCCCGCCGAAGCTCGAGAGGCGGTACACGCCGGTGGAGGTGCCCGCGAACAGGTAGCCCGAGGGCCGCGCCAGCAGCGCCCACACGTTGAGATCGCCCAGGCCGCCGCTCGCCGGAATCCAGCTCGCGCCGTTGTCGGCGGAGTGGTAGATGCCCCCGATGGCGCCGGCCACCACGTCGCCGTTGGCGGCCACCGCCAGCGCGTCCACGTCGTAGTTGGTGAGCGCCGTCTGGACCCAGGTCGCGCCGCGGTCCGGCGAGCGGGACACCCCGGCGCGCGAGACGCCCGCGAAGAGCTGGCCGCCGGCGGTGGCCGCCAGCGACAGCACCTGGGTCTCCAGGAGGCCCGCGCTGGCCGGGCTCCAGGTCAGCCCGTCGTCGGCGGACTTGAACGCCCCGCCCCCGCCGGTGCCCAGGTACACCAGCGAGCCCGGCCCCACCCGCAGGCAGGACACGTCGGTGGTGGTGAGCCCGGTGTTGTGCGAGGTCCAGCTCGCCCCGTCGGTGGTGGAGATGAACTCGCCGCTGCCGCCGCCGGCGAAGATCTGGGTGCCGCGGGCGTCCAGGGTGAGGATCGAGATGTTGGTCGAGAGGCCGGCGGTGCTCCAGTGGTCGCCGCCGTCGCTGGAGAGGTAGCAGCCGTTGGGGCTGCCGACGGCGATGAAGCCGTCGGCGCGGATCAGCATCGCCCAGCAGTAGCGGTTGCCCAGGCCGTTGTTCACCTGGGTCCAGGAGTTGCCGTTGTCGGCGCTGCGGTAGACGTAATCGTAGGTGCCGGCGAACACCCGGCCGTCCGGATGGATGCCCAGGCTCTCCACGGTGAGCGCGTTGCTGCCCACCAGGCCGTTGTCGACCTGGCTCCAGCTCGAGCCGTGGTCGGTGGAGCGGAAGACGCCCCCCAGGTAGGTGCCCGCGAAGAGCGTGTCGGCGGTCTTGGCGGCCATGCACCAGACGTTGAGGTTGGTGAGGCCGACGCTGGCCGAGGTCCAGTGGATGCCGCGGTCCGAGGACCGGAACACCCCGCCCCCGTAGCTGCCCGCGTACACCGCCCCGCCGGGCGCCGCGACCAGCGCCCAGATGTGCATGTCGGTGAGGCCGGTGCTGCTGGGCTGCCACGACGCGCCGCCGTTGGTGGAGCGGTACACGCCGCCGAAGAAGGTCCCGGCCAGGAGGGTGTCCGAGGAGAGCACCAGCAGGGATCTCACGTTGCCGCCGGCGGGGCCGGTGGTCTGCTGCCAGAAGCCGGCGCGGGCCGGCGCGGATTGCAGGAGGAGGATCGCCAGGGCCGCGACCAGTGGGGCGGGAACGATGCGCTTGGACATGGGTAGGCTCCTTCCGCCGATGTCACGGGTGCGGGGGCATATGGGACGGGGCCGCGCGGTGGAGCGCGCGGCCCCGCGGCCCATCATACTCCGGCCCGGCGCCCCACGGGAAACCCGTCGCGGGGAGCCCGGCGGGGTCAGCGCTCCTCGCCGCCGATGATCCGGTACACGCCCGCCCCCACCACCGCGCCGACGATGGGGGCCACCCAGAAGAGCCACAGCTGGCGCACCGCCCAGCCGCCCACGTACACCGCCACCGCGGTGCTGCGGGCGGGGTTCACCGAGGTGTTGGTGACCGGGATGCTGACCAGGTGGATCAGCGTGAGGCACAGGCCGATGGCGAGCGGCGCGAAGCCCTGCGGCGCGCGCTTGTCGGTGGCTCCGAGGATCACCAGCAGGAACATCATGGTCATGATGATCTCGGTCACCAGCCCGGCCAGCATCGAGTAGCCGCCCGGGGAGTGCTCCCCGTAGCCGTTCGCGGCGAAGCCGGCGGCCAGGTCGAAGCCGGGCTTGCCGCTGGCGATGAGGTACAGGACGCCGCCCGCCAGCACGCCGCCGAGCAGCTGCGCGACGATGTACGGGAGGAGCTTGCCGGCCGGGAAACGCCCCCCCGCCCACAGCCCGACGGAGATCGCCGGGTTGAGGTGGCAGCCGGAGATGTGCCCGATGGCGAACGCCATCGTCACCACGGTCAGACCGAACGCCAGGGCCACCCCCAGCAGCCCGATGCCAAGCTGCGGGAAGGCCGCCGCCAGGACGGCGCTGCCGCAGCCGCCGAGCACCAGCCAGAACGTACCGAAGAACTCCGCGCCATACTGCTTCATGGCAGGTCCCTCCTCCGTGCGGGAGTCCACGTGCGCCCGGCCGCGCCGGGCGGATGGTGCGCATTGCACGTGAGCGAGCCCGGAGTATAGCACCGGGGCCGTCGGGGGGCGCGGGCCGGCCGGGAATGGTGGTACGGTTGGGCGCGGCTGCCTGAAGACCCCGCGGCGGGGCGGCCCGGCTGCGCGGGGCACGCCCGGCGGCCCGCCCCGCCGCGCTCAGCGCAACAGCTGGAAGAGGAGGACCTCATGGCCACCCCGTCCGCAGTCGCCCTCTCGCTCGCTCTCTCGCTCCTCGCCGCGGCCGCGGCCGCCGAGGAGGCCGCTCCCCCGAAGCCCATCGAGCCGGGCCCGTGGAAGTTCGGCACCGTGCTCAGCCTCAACCTCTCCCAGAGCGCCTACAGCGACAACTGGGCCGGCGGGGAC
>DATKKS010000100.1:0-24413 GCA_035542815.1 Saccharimonadales bacterium (SeqCode)
CTGGAACTGGGTCACGCCCTCGATGCCCGGCGTGGCGCCGATGAAGAGGCCGGCCTCGGCGCAGCCGCAGGCCTGCAGGAACTGGGTGCCGGTGCAGGAACTCTTGGACACCACGTGCAGGCGGCGCTGGCCCCAGTGCGAGGGCATCTGGCGCCCGCCGGAGGCCGGGTCGGCCTCCGCCCCGACCGAGGCGAGCAGCATCTCCCGGGGCGTCACCCCCAGCCCCAGCATCAGCGCCCGGTCGCGGTAGTAGGGGAAGAACCAGTCGTGCCCGGGGCGCAGCACCTGGGCGGCCGCGGCCAGCACGCCCTCGTGGCCCGCCCCGTTGATCTGGAAGAACGCCTTGCTCTGGGCCTTGAGCTGGATCTCCTTGTCGTCCACCCGGCGGGACAGGACCATCGTCCGGTAGGCGGCCAGCACCTGCTCCCGGTCCAGACCGTGGTCCTGCGCCGCCTGCCGCTGCTCCAGCATCCGGGTCGCTTCTCCAGTGGATGGCTCGTGAGGGCCGTGCCGAGAGCCGCCCCCGGCCGGGCGCGCGGGCCCCGGGAAACGGCCGATCTTGTTCCCGTTACGGCGATTATGGTGGAGGGCCGGGCAGTCCGTCAATCGGCCCGGCGAGGCTCTCCGCGCGCCGGGGGCCCGCCCGGTGCGGGCCGGCCCCATCTGGTTAGATTCCGGAACCCGCGCTCCGCTGCGCGCCCGATGCGGCCCCCGGAGGGCGTGTGATAGAATACCTCGCCGAAGAGAAGCCACTCCGTCGGGTCGGCAGTCCTTGGCCCGCGACCGAAGCTTGCCTCACCGACCGTTCCAGCAGCTGAAGGAGGCCGCCCATGCGCCGCACCACCCACGTGATTCTCGCGTTCCTCGCCGCCGCGCTCCTGGCCCTGATCGGCCTCAACGGCTGCGGCAGCTCCTCGAGCGGCAGCAACAACAACGTGAATCTCGCCGAGATCATCCGCGCCAACTCGGTAGTCATGAGCACCGTCGCCGACGTGACCGACAACGACGTCTTCGACATGCTGAACCGACCGGCGTTCACCAACCTCCTCGGCAGCTTCGGCATCCCGGAGCTGCTCCGCTCCCCGTCCAACCCGCGCCTCGCGCTCCAGGCCGCCCGGGTCATTCGCAGCCACCGGGCCTCCAAGCCCAACGACGACATCTGCTCGCTGCTGACCGGGACCTTCCGGGTACAGCAGGACACGCTGAAGTACTCCTCGCCGGTGCCCACCACCTACCTGCGCATCATCATGCCGAACCAGACGGTATCGACGGACTCGGACTCCATCACCGTGTCCGGCATGACCTGCGCGCCGGTGCGGGTGTCAGCGGACAGCGTGATCACCCTGCCGGTCGCGATGACCCTCCGGTTCTACAACCAGCACCCGACCACCGCCGGGCTGTCGCCGGGGCTCATCGGCACCCTGACCTACACGATTCACACCGGCGCGCTGCAGGTGCTGACCGGGGTGACCGTGACGCTGGACCTCCCGAGCGTGCTCGCGACCACCATCACGTTCACGCTGGACTCGGTGAACCACGTGTACAGCCTGGGGCTGAACATCAACGCGCGCCGGGAGGGGGTACAGGAGAGCGTCCTGCTGGCGATCCACACCGACGGAGACCTCATCGGGGACTCGCAGAACACACATCTCACCGAAGTGGACTTCGCCGGCAGCCACTCCTACCAGGGCAACACCTGGGCCAACAACCTGACCCTGGACAGCCTGACGCTGGAAACCTCCAGCCTGAACGCCAACAGCGCCCGGGTGCGAGGCAACATCCGCAAGAACAACAACCTGGTCGCCACCATCTACGGCGTGCTGGGCCAGTTCGACACCAGCGACACCACCTGCCCCGCGATCTACGTGCACGTCACGGCCACCGGCGAGACCGGCACGGTGTGCCAGGTGTACGGCCAGCTGGGCCTGCCGACCAACGCGGTGCGGATGCGGACGCTGGTGGCGGACCTGAACCCACGGCTGGGGTACTCCGTCCGGCGCAGGTAGCGCCCCCGGACGGCCGGCGGGCTCGGGCCGGCGCCGCCGGAACCGCGAGGAGCGCCCGCGAACACGAAGGGGCGGCCCGCCCGGGCCGCCCCTCTCGCGTCCCCGCCGCCGCTCACCTCGCGCGCTGGCGGAGGAACGCGGCGATCTCGCCCACCGCCCGGATGGCGGTGTCGATGTGTTCCGGGGTGTTGAACGGCCCGATGCCCATGCGCACCGTCCCGTGGATCTTGTCGGTGCCCAGGTGCTCGTGCACCCGGGGCGCGCAGTGCAGCCCGGTGCGGCAGGCGATGCCGTAGTCCACGTCCAGCATGGTGCCCACGTCGCCGGCCTCCAGGCCCTGGACGTTGAACGCCAGCACGCTGATGTGGTTCTCCGCAGAGTCCTGGCAGTACAGGGTCACGCCCTCGACCCGGCGCAGCCCGTCGCGGAGCCGCGTCCACAGCTCCATCTCGCGCCGGTGGATGGCCTCCACTCCCTGCTCCACCACCCACTTCACCCCCTCGTGCAGCCCGGCGATGCCGGGCAGGTTGGGGGTCCCGTACTCCATGCGGTAGGGGTACTCCTCCAGATGGTGGCGCTCCGCGCTGCGCACCCCGGTGCCCCCCGCGCGGGTGTGCCGGATCTCCACCCCCTCGGCCACGTACATGCCGCCGATGCCCATGGGGCCCATCAGCGACTTGTGCCCGGTGAAGCACACCACCCCGGGCCCCAGCTCCCGCACGTCCACCTTGACCTTGCCCGCGGTCTGGGACACGTCCAGCACGAAGGGGATGCCCCGCTCCCGGCAGGCGCGCCCGATCTCCTTCACCGGCTGGACGGTGCCGATGACGTTGGACCCGTGGTTCATGACCACCGCCCGGGTGTTGCCCTTCATCCGCGCGATCATCTCGGCGGGATCGATGAAGCCCCGCGCGTCGAAGTCCACCCAGTCCACCTCCACCCCCTGGTCCTGCAGGTGCCACAGCGGCCGCAGGGTGGAGTTGTGCTCCAGGTGCGTGGTCACCGCGTGGTCGCCCGGCCGCAGCAGGCCGTTGATGGCCAGGTTCAGGGCGTCGGTGGCGTTGTAGCCGAAGACCAGCCGGTTGGGATCGGTGCCGTTGAAGAACTCGGTCAGCAGCTTGCGGGTGTCCTCGACCAGGAAGCCGGACTCCAGGCACAGGTCGTAGCCCGAGCGGCCGGGGTTCACCCCGGCGTGCCGGTAGAACAGGTCCATGAACTGGTAGACGCCGGGAGGCTTGGGGAAGGAAGTCGCGCCGTTGTCCAGGTAGATGAGGCCGGGGGGAGGGCCCTCGCTGCTACATCGGATCTCGTGGCTCTTGCTGTCGGTGGATGTCATGACTCACCTCTCAACCCTGGGAGCGGGCGTTGGAAACCAGGGCGTCGGCCACCATCTCCGCGACGGTCTTGATGGCCACGCCGAGCTTGTACTCCTTGTTCAGCTCCATGAGCTGGTCGATGCAGTTGTGGCACGGGGCGACCACGGTGCGGGCGCCGGTGCGCCGGATCTGTTCGGCCTTGACCGCGCCGGCCCGAAGGCGCCGGTCCCGGAACCGGCTCATGGACAGCTGGCCTCCGCCGCCCCCGCAGCAGAAGGCGTCCTTGCCGTGGGGCGTCATCTCCACGAAGCGGCTCACCGTTCGGCGCAGGATGGCCCGCTGCGGCTCCGAGATCCCCCCGGTGCGCACCAGGTTGCACGGGTCGTGCAGCGTCACCGGTTCAGGGTGCTTCGCCGGGTCCACCCGGAGGCGCCCTTCGCGGAAGTAGTCCTCCATCACCTCCAGGAAGCTGCGGATCTCGAACCCCGGCCGCCGGCCGAGCCACTCGGCCGCCTCCCAGCGCGCCGAGTTGAAGCCGTGGCCGCACTCCCCGATCACCAGCACCCGGCAGCCCAGGCGGTCCATGGACTTCAGCAGGTTCGCGGCGATCGCCCCGGCCTGCCCGTCGTGCCCGCTGAACAGGCCGTAGTTGGTCAGGTCCCAGCCCTCGCTGGCCACGGTCCAGTCCTCGCCCGCCGCGTGGAACACCGCGGCGCTGGCCTGCAGGCACAGCGGAAAGAACTTGGGCTCGCGCGGGTTCACCGTGAACAGCACCCGCGCGCCGGGCTGGTCCACCGGGATGCGGGCCTGGGGGTCGCCCACCGCCGCCTGCAGTTCCTCCTCGATCCACTCCACCGTCTCCAGCCAGTCCTGCTTGCTGATGCCCATGTTGTTGCCGGTGGTGAGGCTGGCGTCCACGGTGGCCTGCAGGTCGGCAGGCACCAGGCCCATCTCGGCGAGCGCCCCGCGCGCCGCGCGCAGGATCGCCGCGATGTGGATGCCGGTGGTGCAGTTCAGGGTGCAGCGCCCGCACATGGAGCAGCGCCCGAAGATGGCGTCCACCCAGCGCCGGGCCATGGCGCGGTCGAAGTCGCGCGCCCCGACGAGGCCCGGCGCGAGCCGGCCCATGGTCGTGAAGTGCCGCTTGAACACCGCGGTGGCCAGGCCCAGCTTGTAGGCGGGCACGGACTCCAGCTCGCGGTCGGCGCGGTAGTAGTGACACGAGTCGGCGCACAGCCCGCAGCGCACGCAGGTCTGCAGGTAGGAGGCCTCGGCCTCCCGCAGCCGCCCGCGGAAGACCTCGAGGCCCCGCCGGAAGTCCTCCGGCTGGAGCTGTTCGAGCCGTTCCTCGATCCCGTCGGTGCTTGCCACGGTGTCCCGACCCCCGCCCCGCTACGCTCCCGGCGGGAAGGTGCCCCGCCGCCCGTAGAAGAAACCCATGTGGTACCGCGTGGGGAAGAAAAAGAAGCAGTGGCGGATCTTGCCCAGGGGCACGTACAGCAGGAGCGCCGTGGTCTCCGCCAGGAAGGCCGCCCGGGCGCCCGGCGCCAGCGTCGCGGCGAAGGCCAGCGCGGCGAAGCCCGTGGTGAGCAGGTTGGCCACCACGTCGTCCGCGCAGCTGATGCCCCGCAGGTACGGGACGCTCAGCCGCTTCACCAGCAGCCCGGCGCCGCACGCCGCGCCCGCCAGGGTCAGCAGCTGCAGGACGCGCAGCGCCGCGCCGTGCGGCGGCCGGTCCGCCAGCAGCAGCACCAGGCACGCCAGCGCCGCGAAAACGCCCAGATGATAGCCCACCCCGGTGAGGTAGGCGCCCGGGTGCTCGCGGGTGCTCTCCTTGGCCGTGGGCGACATGCCCGGGCCGAAGGCGTACGCCACCCCCGCGGCCGCGCTGCCGGCGGGCGCGGCCAGGTAGCTCTTGGGCCCGTAAGCCCGGGCGCGCACCGCCAGCAGCGCCAGGCCCGCCAGGGCCCACGCCGCGCCGGCGAGCACCGCGATCCTCAGGGCCTGTTCCATGGAAGCGCTACACGCACCCGTCGGGCTTGGGGAGCCCCGCCACCTTGCACGCGCCCTTGGCCGGCCCCGAGGGGAACAGCTCGTACACGCGCTTCAGGGGGAGCCCGGTGGTCTTGCAGATGGACCGCACCATGGGCGCGAGCTGATGGGCCTCATAGTGCTGCCGGATGAACCGGATCACCGCCCAGTGCTCGTCGGTGAGCACCTCCGCCTCCCTCTCGTGCCGGGCCAGGAACCGCGCCAGGTTCTCGTTCCACTGTTCCGGGTGGACCAGGAAGCCCTCTTCGTTGACCTCCAGCCGTTGTCCGTCGAACTCGAGTATGGCCATGGACTCTCCTGATCGAGGACCCGGCGCCTCCGCCGGGCTACGCCGCCGCCGACTGGTTGGATGAGATGCCGGAGTGCTTGGTCTTCTGGTAGTACCCGACCATCGCCAGCGTCGAGAGCAGCCCCACCGCCCCCAGGATCACCCACACCCGCCACGGGTGGTGGGCGTTCCACAGCAGCGTGTTGGCCTGCTCGACGGTGCCGCCCAGTCCGCCGTTGAGCCTCGCGGTCATGGTGCTCAGGACGTTCTCCTCCGGAATGCGCGCCACCGCCGCGGCCGGCATGCCGAGATTGTGGACCAGGTATTCACGGGCGAAGTGGACCCGGCTCCCCAGGTGCTCGTACAGCGGCCCGGAGATCAAGTTGCCCAGCCCCCAGCCCACGGCGAACGGGATGTTGGAATAGCCCATGTACACCGCCTTCTTGTCCGCCGGCGCGGTCAGGCCGATGTACTCGGAGAACTTGGGGCTGCACATCATCTCGCCCACCGCGAAGATGAAGATGGCCAGCGCCACCAGCAGCCCGACGTTGAAGACCCCGGTCCCGATGAACGCCACCACCGACACCACCATCCCGCTGATGAGCGCCACCATCGGGTGGAGCTTGCCCGTCATCCAGGCGATGATCAGCATGAACGCGATGATGGCGGCGCTGTCGATGTTGACCAGGATCTCGGGCTTGACGTTGCCGCTGGCCAGCAGCCAGCCCGGGTTCATGGCGTGGACGGCCCCCGCGATGTCGCGCGAGTTCACCCACTCGTCGATGAAGTTGGGTAGGAGGTCCCACAGCTGCATGAACATGAACCAGAAGCCGCTGAAGATCCCCAGGAAGATGAGGAAGTTCTTGTCCTTGAGGGTGGTGATGGTGTCCACGAAGGTCTGCCCGGGGGACTTGTACTCGCTGGGGCCGACCTTCTCCGGCTCCTTGTAGAAGAGCAGGGTGGGGACGAAGTTGAAGGCGGTCACGCCCGCGGCGCAGTAGAAGACCAGCTTGAAGTTGGTCTCGCCGCGCAGCTGCGCGGCCAGCATCGGCGCCAGGAAGCCGCCCAGGTTGACCATCCAGTAGAAGACGCCCCAGGCGATGGAGCTGTTGTCCTCGGTGGAGGCCTTCGCGATCGTGCCCTGCACCGGGGGCTTGAAGATGGCCGTGCCCAGCCCGATCAGGCAGGACGCGCCCAGCGCGCTCCAGAAGCCGGTGGCGAAGGCGAAGCAGAGGTAGCCGAGGATGTTGATGGTGTAGGCGACGTACAGGCTCTTCTTGTAGCCGTACTGGTCGGTGAACCCCCCCGAGATCATGGGCACCAGGCACTGCACGAGGGCCCAGACCGAGTAGATGAGGCCCTTCTGCGAGTAGGTCAGGCCCATGCCGCCCTGCGCCACCGCGTACACCATGGACAGCGGCAGGATGGCCCGCACCCCGAAAAAGGCCAGCCGCTCGTTGGCCTCCATCCAGTTGGAGAACCAGAAGTTGGGCTTCAACCCGCGGATCTGCTGCAGAACCGGCACCTTGGTGGACATTGGACCTCCAGCCTGTTCGCAAGACGCGTGGCTGCCGGTGGATTCCGGTCCGGACCGGCGACGGCGCCTATTCTGCCATGCCCGCGCGCGCCTTGCCAGCGGGAACCCCGGCGGGTATATTCGCCTCGCTCGCATCGGCCGCAGCACCCATTCCGGCAGGAAGCAGACCGCCCATGATGGACCCCGCGCCCCCGAAAGACGTCATCGACATCCCGGACGCCGACTACGGCGACATCCCGCGCGCCACGCTCCTGGACCTGTACCACTACGTGCGGCTGACGCGCGAGGTGGAGCTGCAGCTCATCAACCTGTTCAAGCAGAGCAAGGTGGTGGGCGGGCTGTACCCGGGCTACGGGCACGAGGCCACCACCGTGGGCACCGCCTTGGCACTGGGCCCGGACGACGTGCTCCTGCCGCTGCACCGCGACCTGGGGGCGCACCTGGCCCGCCGCCAGCCGGCGAAGTTCATCTTCGCCCAGTACATGGGCAAGGCCACCAGCCCCACCCACGGCAAGGACGGCAACGTGCACCTGGCCAACCCCGAACTCAACATCGTGGGCTGCATCAGCCACATCGGGGCGATGCTCCCGGTGGCGGTGGGGATCTCGTACGCCGGGCGGCTGCTGGGCAAGAGCGTGGTCACCATGAGCTACGTCGGCGACGGCGGTTCGAGCATCGGGGAGGTGCACGAGGCGCTCAACTTCGCCGCGGTGCTGAACGTGCCCTTCGTGCTGGTGGTGGAGAACAACCGCTTCGCGTACTCCACCCCGGTGGACCGCCAGTACAAGGTGCGCCACATCTCGGACCGCGCCGCGGGCTACGGGATGGTGGGCGACCGGGTGGACGGCAACAACGTGCTGGCGGTGTACGCGGCCGCCCGGCGCGCGGTGGAGCGCGGCCGGCGCGGCGAGGGGCCCACGATGCTGGAGTGCGAGACGGTGCGCATGCTGGGCCACTCGGTGCACGACGCGGCCAAGTACGTGCCCCCGGAGCTGATCGAGGCGGGCCGCCGGCGGGACCCGGTGGCGCGCTACGAGAGCTACCTGCTGCGCAAGGGAGTGCTCCAGCCGGCCGAGGTGGAGGACTGGACCCGGCGCCTGCACCGGGAGGTGGCGGAGGCCGTGGAGTGGGCCGAGCAGAGCCCCCTGCCGGAGCCGGCCGACGCCGGGCGCGGGGTGTTCGCCGAGCCCGGGGAGGGCGCGTGCCTGCACTGATCGCCGCGCGCCGGGGCCGCGCCCGCGGGGCCGAGAGCCCGCGCCGCGCCGGGACCGGGCCCGTGCCGGCCTGCACGCGCGCCCAGCCATGCCGGTCCTGACCTACCTCGAAGCCATCAGCCAGGCGCTGCGCGAGGAGATGCGCCGCGACCCGGCCGTGGTGTGCCTGGGCGAGGATATCGGCGCGTACGGCGGGGCCTTCAAGATCACCGAGGGGTTCCAGCAGGAGTTCGGCGAGGAGCGCGTGCTGGACACCCCGATGGCCGAGTCCAGCATCGTCGGCATGGCCATCGGCATGGCCCTGAGGGGCCTGCGCCCGGTGGCTGAGATGCAGTTCGCCGACTTCATCTCGCTGGCCTTCAACCAGCTGGTGAACAACGCCGCCACGCTGCACTACCGGTTCGGGTTCAAGGTCCCCCTGGTGGTGCGCTGCCCTTCCGGCGGCGGCGTGCACGGCGGGCCGTTCCATTCCCAGAACCCCGAGGGCTTCTTCTTCCACGCCGCCGGGCTCAAGATCGTGGCCCCGGCCACCGCCGCCGACGCCAAAGGCCTGCTCAAGGCCGCCATCCGCGACGACAACCCGGTGCTGTACATGGAGCACAAGTATCTCTACCGGCGGGTGCGGGACGAGGTGCCGGCGGAGGACTTCGTGGTGCCGTTGGGCCAGGCCGCGGTGCGCCGCCCGGGCCGCGACGTGACGCTGGTGGGCTACGGCTCCACCGTCGGGATGTCGCTGGAGGCCGCCGCGCGCCTGGCGACCCAGGGCCTGGAGGCCGAGGTGGTGGACCTGCGCAGTCTCGTGCCGATGGACCTCGAGACGGTCCTCGGCAGCGTGCGCCGCACCCACCGCGCGGTGGTGACCCACGAAGACCGGCGCCGCGGCGGGATCGGCGCCGAGGTGGCCGCGGAGATCGCGGAGCAGGCGCTGGAGCACCTGGACGCCCCGGTGGTCCGGGTGGCGGCGCTGGACACCCCAGTGCCGTTCAGCCCGCCGCTGGAGCAGTTCTTCCTGCCCAGCGCGGAGAAGATCGTGGAGGCCGCGCGCCGCGTCGCCAGGTACTAGGAGGCCGCGGGATGCCGGCCGCCGGATTCACCCCCGCCTACCGCCGCCTGCTCGCGTCCGGTGAGCTCGGCCGCCGCCGGGCGGCCCCCTAAACCCGCCGGCTCCGGCTGCCGATAATGCAACCTTGAGGGTGCATCCCCCCGCCGCGGCGCCCCGACCTGCCCCCCAAGGACCAGCCGCATGGCCTCGATTCTCCTCGTGGACGACGACCCCCAGCTGCTGCAGGCCCTGAAGCTGCTGCTGACTTCGCACGGCCACCGGGTGACCACCGCCGAGGACGGCGTGCTGGCCATGACCCAGGTCTACCGGGCGATTCCGGACCTCATCATCCTCGACCTGGGACTGCCGGGCGGAAACGGGATCATGGTGCTCCAGCGGGTGCGCCTCTCCCGGCGCACCTCGGCCGTCCCGGTGCTGGTGCTGACCGGCAAGGCGGAGGCCGAGGCGGAGGCCACCGCGCGCTCCGCCGGGGCCACCGAGTTCCTCCGCAAGCCCGCCGATCCCAAGGAATTGCTCGCCGCCATCGACCGGTTGCTCGGGCGGCAGGCGGCGGCGTAGACTCTACTCATGAGCCGCATCCTGCTGGTGGACGACGATCCCGAATTGTTGCAAGTGCTTTCTCTGAGGCTGCAACAGGATGGTTACGATGTGGCCACCGCCAACACCGGCGATCAGGCCATCGCAGAGGCGTCCCGGCGCCCGCCGGACCTTATGGTGCTGGATCTGGGGATGCCGCGCGGCAACGGCTTCAAGGTGCTGGAACGGGTGCGCGCCTCCGTCCGCACCGCCGCCACTCCGGTGATCGTGCTCACCGGCAACCTGGAGCCCGCCTTCGAAATCCGCGCCCGCAAGGCCGGTGCGGACGAGTTCCTCCACAAGCCCACCGAACTCGCCGACCTGGTGGCGACGATCCAGAAGCTGCTGGCGAAGGCCCCCAGCAGCTGAGGCCGGCGGGGCGGCCGCCCGCCGCTACTTCCTCGGCGGCTCGCTCGGGCGCAGCTCCACCCGCGAGGCCAGCGCCCGCGGATCCTGGTGCAGCAGCCCCAGCACCACCTCGGCCACGTCCTCCGCGCTGAGCTTCCACGGCGCGGCCTTGCCCTCGCCGCCGAAGGCGGTGTCCACGCTCCCGGGCATCACGCAGCTCACCCGGATGTGGTCGTAGCGGACCTCCTGCATCAGCGCCTCGGTGAAGCCCACCAGGCCGTGCTTGGAGGCGCAGTAGGCGGCCGCGCCGGGGAAGGCGTTCTTCCCCGCCAGGCTGCCGATGTTGATGATGGTCCCGCCGCCGCGCGGCTTCATGGCCGCCACCGCGGCGCGGCACGCGAAGAACACGCCGCTCAGGTTGGTCTCCAGCGTGGCGCCCCAGTCCTCGTCGCTCATCTCGGCCACGTGGCGAAACACCCCGACGCCGGCATTGTTGACCAGGATGTCGAGCCCGCCGAACCGGCGCACCGCGGCCTGGATCAGCGCGTCCACCTGGCCGCGCACCCGCACGTCGCAGGGCACGCCCTCCACCTCCCCGCGGGCGCCCAGCTCCCGGGCGACCTGGGCCACCTCCCCGGCGCTGCGCGCCGAGATCACCACCCGGGCTCCCTCCTCCAGCAGCTTCACGGCGATGGCCCGCCCGATGCCCTTGGTGCTGCCGGTGACCACCGCCACTTTGCTCTTCAGGGAAGTCATGGCGCGCCTCACCTCCGGGCCGGCGCGCGGAGCTCCGCGGCCACCTCGCGCGCCGCCTCCAGCGCGCGCTCGACGGCCGCCCGGTCCACGTCCAGGTGGGTCACCGCCCGGATCCGGCCGGGCGTGTTGGAGCCCACCCGCACGCCGCGCCGGAGCATGGCCGCCACGAACTCCGCGGGCGCCGTGCCCAGGCCGTCCACGCGGAAGAACACCATGTTGGTCTCCACCTCCGGCGGGTCCAGGGTGATGCCCGGGATCGCCGCCAGCCCCGCGCCCAGCACCCGGCCCAGCGCGTGGTCCTCCGCCAGCCGCTCCACGTTGTGCTCCAGCGCGTACACGCACGCGGCCGCGATCACGCCGGCCTGGCGCATGGCCCCGCCCAGCATGTGCTTGAGGCGGCGCGCCTCCATGGCGTAGGCCTTGGAGCCCGCGGTCACCGCACCCACCGGCGCGCCGAGGCCCTTGGAGAAGCACAGCGTCACCGAGTCGAACAGCCCCCCGAAGCGCGCTGCGGGCAGCCCCGAGGCCACCTGCGCGTTCATCAGCCGCGCCCCGTCCAGGTGCACCCGCAGCGCGTGCCGGCGGGCGCACGCCACCACCGCCTCGACCTGCTCCAGCTTCCACACCGCGCCGCCGCCGATGTTGGTGGTCTGCTCCACGGACACCATGCGGGTGCGCGGGAAGTGCGGGTCGTCCGGGCGGACGGCCACCTCCACCTGATCCACGGTGAAGATGCCGCAGCGGCCGTCCACCAGGCGCAGCGAGGCCCCCGCCAGCGCGGCCGGGCCGCCGCCCTCGAAGTTGGCCGGGTGCGCCCAGTGGTCCAGGATCACCTCCTCGCCGGGGCGGGTGTGGACCTTGAAGGCGATGGCGTTGGCCATGGTGGCGGACGGCAGGAACACCGCGGCCTCCTGCCCCAGCAGGGCGGCGCTCATCTCCTCCAGGCGGTTGACGGTGGGGTCTTCGCGGCGCTGCTCGTCGCCCACCACCGCCTCGGCCATCGCCTGGCGCATGGCCGGCGAGGGGCGGGTGGCGGTGTCGCTGCCGAGATCAATCAGTTTCGGGTTCAAGGGAGCCTCCAGGGGTGTGCGGGCCGGTGTTCCGGGGATTATGCCGCGGCCGCCGCGGGGGCTCAACCGGGCACCGCGGGGCCCTGGCGCGGGCCCCGCGCCAGGCTCTGAGATGGCCCGGGGTCTCTGTCAGCCTGGAGGTCGGCTGCGCGCTGACTACCTAGCCGGTTGTAGGTCAAGCAGCAGAATCTCGGAGCCTCAAGGGGCTCGAACCGCTTGCAGGTTCTGGCGTCGGTTCGAGGCCGCCTGTCGTGGGCCGTCGGCGACCGAGCCGACGCGGCCCCCCTGCGGCCAGCCTGCCGGACGGGTCGAGCTGAGCGATCGCACGAAGTGAATCCCGCCGCTAGCACCTACTTTGGCCTGCCGGCATCCAGATGCACATCGAAGCCCTTCAGCTCCACGTCCTGGTCCAGGATCATCCTCTCATGTCCCAGCGAGTCCAGAGATGTATACAGTAGCGAGTGGGTCTCGTGGCGACCCGCAGGCTCTCTCAGCCTTATGAAGACTATGGACCGATTGTCCGACCCCCAGCGTCCGGCGAAGTCAACGCGCCCACTGGTCACCCCAACGAGTTGTTGCGTTTCCACATCCAGGACAGCCAGTGTGATCCGCAGCGCTCCGAACCCACAGCGCATGAGGATCTTCCGTCCGTTCGGCGAGACTGCCAAGACGCTGTCGGTGCAGTCCGTGTAGCGTGTCTTGGTCAGCCTCTCCACGATCGCGCCGCTGTGTATGTCGGTGACGTAGTAGTCATAGCGCAGCCGACAGGAATCGGCTCCGCCTGGATGATGATTGAAGCCCTTCACCACGACATGTCTGTCATCCCTGGTGAACTCCCACGGGTACGCGGGATAGACGGAATCGCCGTCGAACACTTGGGGAGGTGTGGGCGGGGGCCCAAGCTGCTCCCCGGTCTCAGCGTCACGGAGCAGTCCCCCAGCGAGTACGTTCCGACCATCGGGGCTCCAGGCGGAGAAATCACTGGCGGAGACCCCGGTATCGAGCAGGTGAGCCCCGCTTGAATCAGAGATGAACACGTGCCACTGGAAGCCGACCCTGTTTGCGAACGAAAGGCGTGCACCTTGTGGATCCCAACGGCAATTCCATCCGCGCACGCCCAGGCGCCGTGCTCCCGTCCCATCAAGTCGGATCTTCCAGATTGCGGGAATGACGGAATCATAGACGCAGTAGGCCACCCAACCGTTGACTGATGACGGCGCAGGAGGTCGGGCGAAATTGTCCCCGCAGGTAACGTTGATCAGGCCCAGCGCCAGTAATAGCAATGCCCACGCCGCACTACCCACCCCCGCGCGACCCCACGGAAATCCGCTCACTGATCTCCTGCTTCCTGCCGTTGGTCACGGCCCCTTGCGCCGCTGATAGTACCAACCGGATACCGCAGGTCACCTTCCCCACAAGGTGCCGCAGCGGCGTGCGGTCCGAGCGGGGAGGCCCTGGGTATCTCCGGCCCCCTCAGCTCCACTCCCCTTCGGGTTTGGGCAGCTGCCCGAAGAGGCCGAGGATCCCCCGCATGCACCGGTGCGGAAGGTCCGCGGCGCGGCAGAACATCAGCGGGCAGGCGCCGGCGATGACCGCGATGCCGTGCTCCCGGCAGAACTCGACCGCCGCGGCGGAGGCGCTCCCCGGGCCGAGGGCGCGGTGGATCCACACCTTCCCGATGCCCAGCCGGTGGCACTCCCGCACCACCTGCTCGGTGGCCTGCGGCGGCGTCGCCACCACCACCGCCTCCACCCCACCGGGCACCGAGGCCAGGTCCGGGTAGCAGGGCACCCCCGCCAGCGTCGAGGCCGCGGGGTTCACCGGGATGGCCTCGTACCCCAGCGCCCGGAGCTTGAGCAGGATGGCGTGGCCGGGGCTGGCGGGCGTCCGCGAGGCGCCGGCGACCGCGATGCGCCGGGCCTCGAAGAAGCTGCGGGCGGCAGTGGACAGATTGACGGGCATGGTCCCCTCCACGGCGCGGCGGGCCGGCTGCGGCGGCCCGTCAGGCGCCCTCGACTTCCTCCAGGTAGTGGATCTCGCCCTCCAGGGCGCCGGCCTCTCGGCCCGATGTCGCCGCCAGTCCGCCGAGTCTATCAGCAACCCGACCTCCCGCAAGGCCGGGGCCGGGCCGGCACCCCGCCGGGCCGGCCACCCGGGCCCGCCGGGCGCCCCGCCACCGCACCGGCCCGCCGATCTGCTATCCTTGTCTGTCCACGCGCCACCAACCCGGAGACCCCATGCTCGAAGAGCGCTTCCAGCAGTACGAACGGCTGACCCGTGACCTGCACCAGGAGATCCCCGTCTTCGACGCCGCGCTGCGCTCGTCCCTGGCGGCGTTCGCCACCGACGCGGTGGACGGCGGCAAGGCCGAGATGTACCTGGCCCGGCTGGAGGGCCTGGACCGCAAGCGCGGCCCGGCGCTGTGGGGAGACTACCTGCGCGCCCACCTGGCCAGCCGCACCAACCGGGTGGAGGACTGGGAGCGCGAGCTGCTCAAGGTGGCCGACCGGCTGTCCCAGGGAGGCGCCTGGGAAACCGCGCTGGCCATGTCCGAGGAGATCCTCGAGTCGCACCCCTCGGCCGCCGCGGCCCGGCTGCAGGTGCGGGCGCTGGAGGCGCTGGGCGACACCGCGCGCCTGGAGCAGGCGCTGGAGCAGGCGTGGTCGCTGGACCCGGGCAACGCCCACGTGGCGCTGCGCCTGGCGGAGCGCGCCGGCGCGCGCGGGGACGCCGCCGGGGAGCTGGAGTGGCGCGGCGCGGCGCTCCGGGGCCTGGCCGAGACCCACGACTGGCCGGTGCTGGACGAGTGCCTGCTGGCCGTCCTGGAGGGCAGCGAGCCCTCGGCGCACGAGGCGGCCATGGACGTGCTGCTGCCGCTGTACCGCGCGGGCGAGGCGGGCCGGGCCGCGGGCTACCTGGAGCTGGGCCTGGCGCTGTGGCTCACCGCGCCCTACCGCGAGCGCCTGCTCCGCACGCTGCGCGCGGTGGTGGAGCGCGGCGGCGCCGGCGAGCCGCTGCGGGCTCCCATCGTCGCGGTGCTGCGCGCGCTGCACGCGGACTTCCCGCAGCTGGAGGAGTTCCTGGACGCCTCCGGGCTCACCCGCCTGGGCACCGGCCTGGAGGACGCGCTGCAGGCCTGGGACGAGCTGTGGGCGTGGCGGCCGGGCCTGGTGGTGGAGCACAACAGCATGGGCCTGGGGATCATCCGGGCCAACGACGGCGACCGGCTGGTGATGGACTTCCCGGAGAAACCAGGGCACTCCATGACCGTGGCCTTCGCCAAGAAGAGCCTCACGCTGCTGCCCCCCGAGCACCTCAAGTCCCAGCTCGCGCGCGACCGCGAGGGCACCCTGGCGCGCTTCGAGAGCGACCCCGCCGGGGTGCTGGCCGACGCGCTGCAGGACCTCGGCGGCTCGGCCAAGAGCAGCGATCTCAAGAAGCACCTCACCCACCTGGGCTTTCCCACCAAGGCCTTCGCGGCCTGGTGGAAGCGGGCCAAGGCGGCCGCCGCGGGCCATCCGCGCCTGGACGACCACGAGGCCTACCGGGACGTCATGCACCTGGTGCACGCCGGCGGCGCCGGCGGCGCCGGGCTGCCGCTGCTGCAGCCCAAGAAGGGCCCCAAGGCCGCGGTCACGCTGATCACGCGCCTGCTGGCGCAGCACCCGGGCAAGCTGGAGGACGCCCAGGCGCGCTACCGGCCGTACTTCGAGACGTGGGCCACCGAGGACCGCCTGGCCGCGGGGGAGCGCGCCGCCGCGGTGCTCACGCTGGCGCGCTGGTTCCCCGACCGCTCCGAGGAGTGGGCCGGCATCGCCGGCGAGCTGGACCCGGTGGAGCTGGACGCCCCCGGCTGGAGCGCGGTCCGCGACCAGGAGCTGTGGTTCGAGCTGCTGGCGCGCCACCCGCGGTGGGGCTCGCTGCTGCCGCCGTTCCTGGGCTCCAAGAAGGCCGAGCTGCGCGCCCGCGCGCACCAGGTGCTGCGCGAGCGGTGGGCTGGCAACACTGCGGTGGAGCTGGAGCGGCTGCTGCAGCGGGCCAGCGAGCTGCCGTCCGCGGCGGTGGCCCTGTGCGCCGAGGGGCTGAACCAGCCCGAGGCGCCCGCGTGGCTCCCGCCGTGGCGGGCGGTGGTGGCGCTGGTCTCGGTGCTGGAAGCGCGGGCCCCGGAGGGCGCGGTGGACGACGCCCTGCGCATCCTGGACGCCCAGGAGGGCGCGCTGGTGCGGCTGGTCCGCGAGGTGCCCCCGCCCGAGGACCTGGCGCTCACCCTGGAGCGGATGCTGCGCCACTGGCGCTCCTCGGACCGCTACCTCTTCCCGGTGCTGGAGTTCCTGCGCGCCACTCCAGCCGCCGCGCTGGCCGCAGCCGCCGAGCAGGTGCGGGCGGAGGCCTACCGCAAGCTGGACATCCCCAGCGCCAGCTCCCACGACGCCGAGGCCACCCTCATGACCCGCGGCACCTTCGAGCGGCTGGTGGCGGAACTGGAGCGGCTGGACCGCGATCTGAAGACCACCATCCCGCTGGCCATCCGCAAGGCCCGCGAGCACGGCGACCTCAGCGAGAACGCCGAATACGACGCTGCCAAGCTGAAGCAGCGCCAGACCAGCCAGCGCTGCGAGCAGCTACAGGCCACCATCCAGCGGGTGAAGCTGATCGAGGAGCTGGAGGTGCGCGGGGACGCCATCGGCCCGGGCACCGAGGCGCTGCTGGCGGGGCCTGCGGGCGAGCGGCGGGTGTGGGTGCTGGGCGAGGGCGACAGCCACCACGGCCCGGAGGTGGTGAGCTACCTCGCGCCGGTGGGCCGGCTCCTCGCCGGGCTCAAGGTCGGCGACCGGGCGCGCCTGCCCGCCGACGGCGGCGAGGCCGAGTACGAGGTGAAGTCCGTCCGGCGCCGGATGCCGCCGGCGGCCGGGGCGCCCTCCGCGGCGAAATAGCGTCGCAGCGCTGCCGGGGGCGCCCCAGGGCGCCCTCCGCCGCGGCCCGGCGATCGCACGCCGCCGCCGCCCTGCGCGGCCGCGCCGGCGATCGCGGCGCGCAATTGACACCCCCGCGCGCCCTCGCGCACAATGGCGGCTCCCGTAGCCGTGTGTGTCCCGCGCGCCGCGGCACGCCCCCTCCCGCCGCCCGCGCTCCCGGTTCCCTACCCTTGCCGGAGGTCACGCCCGATGTCGAGCGATCCCGCGAGGCCCACCAAGCACCTGTCGGAATCGTCCGGCGGCGGCGCCGCGCCTGGCGCCTACGAGCCCTACATCCCGGCCTCGGCCCGGCTGCCGGAGTTCACGCCCATCCCGATCGTCATGGGCACCCTGCTGGGCATGGTGTTCGGCGCCTCCTCGCTGTACCTGGTGCTCAAGGTGGGGCTCACCGTCAGCGCCTCCATCCCGGTGGCGGTGCTGTCCATCACCTTCTTCCGCATTCTCTCCAAGCTCGGCGCGCGCGACGCCACGATCTTGGAAAACAACATCGTTCAGATCGGCGGGTCCGCCGGGGAATCGATCGCGTTCGGGGTGGGCGTGACGATGCCCGCGATCATGATCCTGGGCTTCGACCTGGAGATCTGGCGGGTCATGCTGGTGGGGCTGCTGGGAGGGCTGCTGGGAATCCTGATGATGATCCCGCTGCGCCGCGCGCTCATCGTGCAGCAGCACGGGGTGTTGAAGTACCCGGAGGGCACCGCCTGCGCCGAGGTGCTGATCGCGGGGGCCTCGCCCGATTCCCGCGCCGCGGCGGCCACCGGCAAGCACTCCGCGGCCTCCGACTCCGCCGCCACGCCCATGGGCGCCCGCACCATCTTCACCGGCTTCGGCGTGGGCTTCGCGTACCACGTGGTGATGGAGGCGCTGCGCGGCTGGAAGGACATCCCGCAGAAGGTGTTCGGCGCGCCGTTCAAGGCCGCCTCCATCGCCGCGGAGATCTCCCCGGCGCTCCTGGGGGTGGGCTACATCATCGGGCCGAAGATCTCCTCCACCATGTGCGGCGGCGGGGTGCTGGCCTACCTGGTGCTGATCCCCCTGATCAAGTTCTTCGGCGAGGGCATGACCCGCGCGCTGCCCCCCGGCACCGTCCCCATCAGCGAGATGGACCCCAGCCAGATCCGCGGCGCATACGTGCTGTACATCGGGGCGGGCGCGGTGGCCGCCGGCGGGATCATCAGCCTGTTCCGCTCGCTGCCCACCATCTGGCACAGCCTCAAGGAGGGCGTGCGCGACGTGAAGGCCAGCCCGGGCGCCTCGGCCTCGGCGCTGCGCACCGAGCAGGACCTGTCCATGCGGTTCGTGGTGGGCGGCATCATCCTGCTGATCGCGATGATCATGTTCTTCCACACCCTGCACATGAACCTGCTGGGGGCGGTGCTCATCGTGATCTTCGGGTTCCTGTTCGTGACCGTGTCCTCGCGCCTGGTGGGCGAGATCGGCTCCTCGTCCAACCCGATCTCGGGGATGACCGTGGCGACGCTGCTGCTCACCTGCCTGGTGTTCGTGCTGGTGGGCTGGACCGGCCCGACCTACTACGTCACGGCGCTCTCGGTCGGGGGCATCGTGTGCATCGCCGCCTCCAACGGCGGGGCCACCTCGCAGGGGCTCAAGGCCGGCTTCCTGGTGGGCGGCACCCCGCGGCCGCAGCAGATCTCCATCCTCATCGGGGCGTTCGCCTCGGCGCTGATCCTGGGGCCGATCCTGCTGAAGCTGAACGACGCGGCCACCGTGTACGTGCCGCGCCTCACGTTCGAGGCCGCGCGCGGCGCGGCCGCGGCGCTGCCGGCGGACAAGCTCCGGGCGCTGCCCGCGTACGCCGAGGCGGCCCGGCCGCCGGTGCCCGGCGAGTATCGCTTGCTGACGGTGGCCCCCGGCACGGCGCCGCCGGTAGCCGGCCTGGAACCCGGCGAGTACCTGGTGACCGCCTCCGGCGCGCTGGCCTACCGGGTGCAGCAGAACTTCCCCGGCGGGATGCACGCGCCGGCCGCGGCGGTGGGAGTCGCGGAGCGGATCCGCGGCCCGCAGGCCGTCTCTGACGCCGCCACCTACCACGTGTGGCAGAAGACCACCGACGCCGGCGGGCCGCAGGGCCGCTACCTGGTGAACGCGCAGGGCGAGCCGGTGTACCTGGTGGATCCGGGGATCAACGGCGTGCACCGGGAGCGCCCGGACGGCTCCACGGTGACTAAGTACGACGCCCCCAAGGCCACCCTGATGTCGTACATCATCAAGGGCATCCTCAACCGGCAGCTGCCGTGGGGCCTGGTGCTGCTGGGGGTGATGATCGCGATCGTGCTGGAGATGGCCGGGATCCCGTCGCTGGCGTTCGCCGTGGGCGTGTACCTGCCGATCTCCTCGTCCACCCCCATCTTCGTGGGCGGGATGGTGCGGTGGCTGGTGGACCACTGGCTGAAAACCACCAAGTTCAAGGGCCGCGACCTCACGCCCGAGCAGCTCAACGCGGAGGGCGACAAGAGCCCCGGCGTGCTGATGGCCTCCGGCTACATCGCCGGGGGCGCCATCGCCGGGATCGTGGTGGCCTTCCTGGCCGGGGTGCTGAGCGACGTGAACGCCAAGTTCGAGAGCTGGTCCACCGCGCACAACCCGTTCTTCAACGGGCCCAACGCGGACCTGCTGTCCATGCTCCCGTTCCTGGCGCTGACGGCGCTCCTGTACCTCACCGGGCGCGAGGTGGTCCTGGCGGGCAAGAAGACCCCGTAGGGGCGCACGGCGGCGTGCCCGCCGGGCGTCCTAGTGCCGGCGCTGTTTCGAGGCGGACGCGCCTGCGGCGCCCCCCGCGTGCTGCACCTCCCACGCCGGCGGCGGCGGGAAGGTGATCACCCCGATGCTCGGCTTGGCGCCCGGGGCCAGCGGGTCGGGCACGTGATGGCGGACCGCCGGAATGGTCTTGAGGTAGGCCGCGATGGCGCCGGCGTCCTCGTCGGTGAGCCTCGCGAAGTCCATCCACGGCATGATCGGGGCCAGCATCCGGCCGTCGGGGCGCATGCCGGTGCGCAGGGCCTTCACGATGTCGGCCTCGCTCCACCGGCCCAGCCCGGTCTCCGGGTCGGGCGTCAGGTTGCGCGCACACACCACCCCCCACGGCCCCTGCCAGCCCACCTCGCTGCCGGAGAGCTTCCGGTTCATGTCCGGGGCGCCGTAGAACGAGCCCGGGGTGTGGCAGTCATTGCAGCCCGTCACCCGGACCAGGTACTCGCCGCGGGCGACCTTATCGGAATTTCCTCCGGCGCGGCGCTGCGGGGTGGCGGCGACGAGCGCCAGCAGCGCGACGGCGGCGAGGAGCGCGGCGGCCAGGGCATGCGGGATGCGGCGGGGACGGTGCATGGAATGCCTCCTGGGTGGGGAAGGAACCTCGGGTCGTGCGGCCGGGCTGAAGGATGGACTGCGGAACCGGCGCCGGGCTTCCAGGCTGGGGACGCCAATGCCGCGGGCCAGTGAGAACTTGGATGCAACAGGGGTGGCGGGGTTTCAGGCGGGCGCCGGCGGGCCGGCGCTCACCGGAGCCACAGCACCTTGGCCGAGGCCGCGGGCGCGCCGCCGGTGAGCCGCGCGAAGTACATGCCCGAGGCCGCCGGCCCGGTCGGCGCCGCGCTGGCCGCCAGGGAGTCCAGGCTCACGCTGCCGGCCCCCTCGCCCAGCGCGCCGCCCCAGCGCACCCGGAACGTGCCCGAGGCGCCGTTGCCCCGCCACAGCGTGGCCACCCGTCGGCCCAGCACGTCGAACAGCTCCAGCCGCGCGCCGCGCGCCGGGTCGCCCTGGGGCACCTCGAACTCCACCTCGGTCACCCCGCGGCCGGAGCGCACCGCAGTGATGCGCAGCGCGGGCCGCCCCGGCGGGCCGCCGGCGCCGCTGGCGGAGCTGCCCGGCACGCGCAGGTACAGCAGCCAGCCGCTGGGATCCACGGTCACGCTGTCCACCGGCGCGGCCAGCGTGAACTGGGTGGTGGAGCGGGGGCCGGTGCGCCCCATCCACACCGTCACCAGGGTGTCGTGCCCCCCGGCGTGGAGCACCAGGTCCACCGGCATCTGGAACACCGGCCGCCCGGTCTGGAGCTGCTCCAGGGTCACGTTGTCGTAGTAGCCGCCCGCGGCCCGCGGCGTGGCGCCGCAGGTCAGGCGCAGCACCGGGTGGCCGCGCCCGTACACCCACGGGTCGAAGAACCACGCCAGCGAGCCGCCGTAGCGCGCCTCCATGGCCGCCTGGAAGTCGGCCACCGAGCCGCTGGCGTACTTGTTGGCCCGCCCGTAATCCCGCCAGCCGCCGATGAAGGCGCTGTCGCCCATCACCCGGCGCAGCATGTGGAGCGCCCAGGCGCCCTTGTAGTAGATGGTGATCCCGAAGACCTTGTTGGCGGGCGGAGCGTACAGCGGGTAGCTGTAGGTGGACTCCTCGTGGAAGTACACCTGGGCCCACTGCTGCAGGCGCTCCAGGGCGTGGGGCGTGCCGTACTTGTGGAAGTCGTACAGGATGTCGCCGTAACTGGCGAACCCCTCGTTCACCCAGATGTCGTTCCAGGTGAAGCAGGTGGTCATGTCGCCCCACCACTGGTGGGCCAGCTCGTGTGCGATGGCCCACTCGTAGCTGCGGGTGCCGGTGAGCCACCAGCGCGTGATGAGGGTGCGGGTCTGGTTCTCCATGCCCCCGCCGAAGTCCTTGGTGGCGGCCATGCCGTAGTTCTCGAAGGGGTACTGGCCCCACAGCGAGCCGAAGTAGTTGATCATGTCCGGCAGGTTGCCGAAGTCGTACACGGCGTTGGCCGAGTCCGCCTGCAGCACGTAGCTCCGGATGGGCACGTACGCGGCGCTGTCGGTCAACTGCACGTAGTGGCCGATGGCCACCGACATGAGATAGGTGGTGATGGGGTAGTTGGTGGCCCAGTGGTAGGTCTTCTTGTGGGCCGCCGAGTTCACCGTGGGCGCCGCGGTCTGCACCCCGTTCGAGGCCACGACCATGGTGTCCGGGACCGTGGCGTGGATCTCCGAGGTGGCCTTGTCCCACGGCTGGTCGTAGGACGGGAACCAGTAGCGCGCGTTGGACGGCTCGGAGAAGGTGTACCAGGTCTCGGGCGAGGCCACCTGGTAGCCGGCCACCGCCGGGCCGTGGTAGGTCACGGTCAGCACGGTGCTGTCGCCCGCGGCGAGCGGGTGCGGCAGCTGGATCGCGAGATGCCCCGCGGCCAGGCTGGAGCCGGCCGCCGCGCCGTCCTGCTGCACGCCGTCCACGTTGAGCGAGACGCAGTCCAGGCTCACGGTGGACAGCGTCGGCACCCGGCAGCGCAGGGTGATCGCGCAGGTCCCGGACAGGTTGGCCGCCGAGCACGGGAAGTCCAGGTCCAGCCGGTAGTGGAGGACGTCGTAGTCGTGCAGGCTCTCGGCCTGCGCCGCGTACGGCCGCGCCAGGCGCAGCAGCGTGCCCTTCTCGGCGTCGGGCAGCATCCCGGGCGGCTCCAGCGGCGGCGCGGCCGCGCCGCACGGCGCGGGGCGCACCACGGCGGCGGCCAGCAGCAGCGCGAAAACGCAGACGGCACGGCGCATCTCGGCACCCTCGGGCGTGAAAGTGGCGGGTCCGGGAGCATTCCGGCACCCGCGGCTCCCTACGATGATACCGCGGGAGGCACCCGGGGCTCAACGGCGCCGCCGGCGGCGCGAATTTCGGATTGACAGGCCCCCGGCGGGCGCTCTACACTTCATGGTGGAATTTGGTTTGGCTGTGAATGCTGCACGCGAAAGATGCCGCAGGGGCTGAATCCAAAGCTTCTGCGGCCGCTTGATTTTGGGGCGGCTGCGCCGGCGCACCGTGCGCCCCGCGGCAGCCCGGATGAGTGAAGAAGGAGGTGAGTGGTTCAGTGCGTGCCAGCGGTACCGTGAAGTGGTTCAACGAGGTCAAGGGTTTCGGGTTCATCAGCCAGGAAGGCGGTGACGATCTGTTCGTCCACTACTCCGCGATTCAGGGGAACGGCTTCAAGACCCTGAAGGAGGGGCAGGCGGTCGAGTTCGACATCGTCCAGGGGCCGAAGGGCCTGCAAGCGGCGAACGTCACTCCGAAGTAGGAGGCCACGGGGCCCCGCCGCGGGCGGCGCCCCTTGCAGCAGGTCCGCGCCGCCGGAGAGCCGCGCGGACGACATCCACCGACACTATGAAGCCCGCCCGGGCGGACCGCCCGGGCGGGCTCTGCATTCTGCGCCCGCGCCTAGGGCTCCCGGTAGCGGCTGGTGATGGGCATGCGCCGGTCGCGCCCCAGCCCGCGGTGGGTGATGCGAGGGCCGGGCGGGGCCTGGCGGCGCTTGTGCTCGTTCCGGTCCACCAGCTGCATCACCCGGTGGACCAGCTCCGGGTCGAAGCCGCGCGCGGCGATCTCGTCGGCCGGCAGGTCCTCCTCCACGTAGGCGCGCAGGATCGGGTCGAGCGCCGCGTACGGCGGCAGGCTGTCGGTGTCCCGCTGGTTGGGGCGCAGCTCCGCCGAGGGCGGCTTCTCGATCACCCAGCGCGGGATCACGTCGCGCTCGGACCGCTCGTTGCGCCAGCGGGCCAGCCGGAACACCAGGGTCTTCTCCACGTCCTTGATCACCGCGAAGCCGCCGGCCATGTCCCCGTACAGCGTGGAGTACCCGGTGGACATCTCGCTCTTGTTGCCGGTCGTGAGCACCAGCGAGCCGCGGGAGTTGGACAGGGCCATCAGCAGGTTCCCGCGGATGCGGGCCTGCAGGTTCTCCTCGGTCAGCCCGTGCACGCCCTCGCCCAGCACGTCCTCCAGCAGCCCCAGGGTGGCCGCGAAGGGCCCCTCGATCGGGAGCGTCTCGGTGCGGATGCCCAGCGCCCGCGCCAGCAGCTCGGCGTCGCTCACGCTGCCCTCGCTGGAGTAGCGCGAGGGCATCAGCACCCCCCCCACGTGCGGCGCGCCCAGCGCGTCCACCGCGATGGCCGCCACCAGGCTGGAGTCGATCCCGCCCGAGAGCCCGATCACCGCGCGCGCGAGCCCGAGCTTGCCGAGGTAGTCGCGGATGCCGAGCACGAGCGCGCGCTCGAGCAGCGCGACGTCGGGCTCGATCGCGCCCGCCTCCGGCCGGCCCGGCGCGAACGGATCGACCACCGCGAAGTCCTCCGCGAAGCGCGCCAGCCGCGCGACGACGCGCGCCTGCGCGTCGACCACGAAGCTCGTGCCGTCGAACACCAGCTCGTCGTTCCCGCCGACCAGGTTCACGAACACGAAC
>DATKKS010000101.1:0-6272 GCA_035542815.1 Saccharimonadales bacterium (SeqCode)
CACCAGCGACAGCCGGGCCCGCGAGGTGGCGGCGCGATCCGCCTGGCCGGCGCCCTCGCCGGTGCGCGCCGCGCCCGCCAGGGCCCCGGCCAGGTAGTCGCCCGCGGGATAGCTGGCGGCGTAGCGGTCGAACAGGTCCAGCGCCTGCGGGCGCGCCCGCTGGGCCTCCAGGGCCTGGGCCCAACCGTAGAGGCCGCGCTGCGTCTGGCCCGGGGTGGTGGCCAGGCGCTGGTAGGCCACCGCGGCCGCCTGGGGGAAGTGCAGGGCCATCGCCACGCGGGCTCGAAAGAGGTTCACGGTGGGCCCGTAACTCGTTGTCGCGAGTCTCAACTGGGAGGCCGCCAGGGCCTTGTCCGCGGCGGCGTAGGCACCCCGGGCGTAGTACAGCCGGCCCAGCTCCAGGAGCGCCTCCGCGCCCGCCTGGCCCTCGGGATCCAGCTCGGAGGCGCGGTGGAAGTGGGTCTCGGCGGTGGCCGCGTCGCTCACCATCCGGCCCGCCTGGAGCCAGCCGGTGGCCCGCAGCGCGCGGGTGGCGCCGGTCTCGCCCACCAGCCGGTACAGCCCCACGGCCTCGGCCGGCTTGCCCTCGCGGGCCAGCTGGTCGGCTCGATCCAGGTCGGCGCTCGAGGCCGGCCGCGGCGCCGGGGTTGAAGCGCCCAGCGCCGCCCCCGCCAGCGCCGCGCAGGCCAGCGCCGCCAGGCCCAGCCCGCGCCACCCGGCGGCGGGCCGTCCCGCGCTCCCGCCCAGCGGACCGCGCTCCGCCCGCGGCCGGCTCACGCGGGCTCCGCCCGGCGCCCGAAGAGCGCCTGGCCGCGGGCCTCGCAGATCTCGGCCCCCACGTACCGGCCCAGCTCCGAGGGCTCCGCCGGCACCGCCACCGTCCGGTTGGTGCGGGTGCGCGCCAGCGCCGTGCCCGGCTGGCGCGGGTGCATCTTCTCCAGCGCCACCTCGACCCGCTGCCCCACCAGCGCCGCGCTGCGGCGCTCGGTGATCTCCTTCTGCAGCGCCAGCAGCCGCTCCAGCCGCGCGGACTTCACCGGCTCCGGAACCTGCTCCGCGAAGCCCGCGGCGGGCGTGCCCGAGCGGGGCGAGAACTTGAACGCGAAGGCGGTGTCGAACTCCACCGTCCGGCACAGGCTCAGGGTCTCCTCGAAGTCCGCCTCGGTCTCCCCGGGGAAGCCCACCAGGACATCGGTGGTGAGCGCCAGGCCGGGGATGAGCGCGCGGGCCTCGGCCACCAGCGCCAGGTAGCGCTCCCGGGTGTAGAACCGGTGCATGCTCTCCAGCACCCGGTTGCTGCCCGCCTGCACCGGCAGGTGGACGTGCTCCATCACGTGGGGGTGTTCCGCCACCGACTCCAGCACCTCGCGGGTCATGTCCTGGGGGTTGCTCGTCGTGAAGCGCACCCGGCGGATGCCCGGCACGTCGCCCGCCGCGCGCAGCAGCCGGGCGAAGTTCAGCTCCCCCCAGCGGTAGGAGTTCACGTTCTGCCCCAGCAGGGTCACGTCGGTGGTGCCCGAGTCCGCCAGGCGGCGCAGCTCGCGCAGAATGTCCCCCGCCGGCCGGCTCACCTCCGGCCCGCGGGTGCTGGGCACGATGCAGAAGGTGCAGTGGTTGTCGCACCCGCGCATGATGGTGACCATGGCGCGGTAGCCGGCGGCCCGCGGCGGCGGAACCGGGTGCTCCGCGGCGCGGGAGCGGTGGCGGTCCACCGCCCGAACCCCGCCGTTGAGGCTCTGGCCGATGTACTCCGGGATCCGCGGGTAGGCCTCGGTGCCCAGCACCAGGTCCACGGTGGGCACCCGCCGCTGGATCTCCTCTCCCAGGCGCTGCGACATGCACCCCATCACCGCCAGCAGCCGCGCCCGGCCGCGCACCCGGTGGTCGCCCAGCTGCGAAAGGCGGCCCAGGATCTTGACCTCCACCGCTTCCCGCACGCTGCACGAGTTGACCAGGATGACGTCCGCCTGGCCCGGCTCGTCCACCGCCAAGAGGCCGTGGCGGCCCAGCAGCTCGGACAGCCCGCTGGAGTCGTAGTCGTTCATCTGGCAGCCGAACGTCTCCAGGTAGTAGCGGACGCCCTCGAGGCGGCCGGGGCTCTCCGGGGAGTTCAGGTGGATCGGATGGCTCATGCGTCTTCCGGGCCCGCACGGACGGGGCACCGCGTCCGCGGCGAGGGGTCAAGGTCGTCGGCCGCGCGGCCGGGGTCGGGGCGCTGCCGCGCGCTGCGAAACGTCATTGTCCGCCATTTCCGGCGGTTTGAGAAGGTTGGCGCGGCGCGCCGCCGGCGTGCACAGAGGGGCCGCGGCCGGCCGGCCGCGGCCCCTCCTTCGGCATGCTGCATCCCGGGCCGGCGGGAGCGACCGGGGCGCCGGGCCGCGGGCCCCGCGCCGCGACCGGTGGCCGCCCGCGCTACTCCCCGGGCACCTCCTCGGTGGCCTCGGCCGCCGCCGGCGCCTCGCCGCTCTCCGCGTGGCTGCTCGGAACCGGGGTGTGGTCCTTCTGGAACTGCTCCACCTCGGCCCGCTCGGCGTCCTGCAGGTAGGCCTTGGCCGACAGGATGATGCGCCGGCTGGCCACGTCCACGCGGGTCACCTTGAGGCTGAGCGGGTCGCCCGGCTTGAAGGCGTCCGAGGGCTTCTTGAGGTTCTCCACCCCCAGCTGCCCGGAGGGCACGAAGCCCTCCACGTTGTCGCCCAGGTCCACGATCACCCCGCGGTCCAGGATGCGGGTGACCGAGCCCTTGAGGATCTGGCCCGGCAGGTACTTGTCGCTCAGGTTGGGCCAGGGGTCCTCCTCGAGCTGCTTGATCCCGAGAGAGACTCGGCGGTTGTCCTTGTCGATGTTCAGGACCATCACGTCCACCTTGTCCCCCTTCTTGAGCATCTCCGAGGGGTGGTTGACGCGGCGGGTCCAGGACATGTCCGAGACGTGCACCAGGCCGTCGATGCCCTCCTCCAGCTCCACGAAGGCGCCGAAGTTGGTCAGGTTGCGGACCTTCCCGGTCACCCGCGAGCGCACCGGGTACTTGAGGTCCAGCGTCTGCCACGGGTCGGGCTCGATCTGCTTGAGGCCCAGGGAGATCTTCTCGTTCTCCTGGTCCACCTTGAGCACCACCGCGTCGATGATGTCGTTCTGCGAGACCACCTTCGACGGGTGCCGCACGTGCCGGGTCCAGCTCATCTCGGAGACGTGGATCAGCCCCTCGACGCCCTTCTCCAGCTCCACGAAGGCGCCGTAGTCGGTGATGGACACCACCCGGCCCTTGACCCGCTGGCCGACGCTGTACTTCTTGTCCACGTCCTCCCACGGGTACGGGGTGAGCTGCTTGAGGCCGAGCGAGATGCGCTCCTTCTCGGGGTCGAAGGACAGCACCTTGACCTGGATCTTCTGGCCGATCTGCACCACCTCCGAGGGGTGGCCCACCCGGCCCCAGCTCATGTCGGTGATGTGCAGCAGGCCGTCGATGCCGCCGAGGTCCACGAACGCGCCGAAGTCGGTGATGTTCTTGACCACTCCCTCGCGCACCTGGTCCTTGGCCAGCTCGGTGATGATGGCGCTCTTCTGGGCGGCCCGCTCCTCCTCCAGCACCGCGCGGCGGCTGACCACGATGTTGCGGCGCCGCTTGTTGAGCTTGATGATCTTGAACCGCAGGGTCTGGTTCATCAGCTCGTCGATGTTCTGCACCTGGCGCAGCGCGATCTGCGAGCCGGGCAGGAAGGCCTCGACGCCGAAGAGGTCCACCACCACGCCGCCCTTGATCTTGCGGATGATGCGGCCCTCCACCACCTCGCCCCGGTCGGCCGCGTCCTTGACCCGGTCCCACACCCGGACGAAGTCGGCGCGCTGCTTGGACAGCACCACCAGGCCTTCCTGGTTCTCCATCTTCTCGAGGTACACCTCCACCACGTCCCCCACCTTGACCGCGGCGCGGTCGGGGAACTCGTCGATGGAGATGACGCCCTCGGACTTGAACCCCACGTCTACCAGGACTTCCTTCTCATCCACGCGGAGCACCGTGCCGCGGACGATTTCGCCCTCGTCGATGTCCTTGAGCGACTCCTCGTACAGGCCCATCATGCGGGCCTGTTCCTCCGCCGCCGCTCCGCGGTTTTCCTCTTCATCCACCGCTTCCATCATGCGTACATGGACGCGCCGGGGACGCTCGCGCGGTGTCTCGTCGCGCTCCTCGGGCTGGATGGTCTGGGTCTCATCGACCATGGTTGGGTTGCCTCCTCGTGAGTGGACTATCCCGGCGGAACTCTGCCGGGCGCGGAATTCGCTTCGGGCCGCGGGCCGCCCCGTCCGGCCTCCAGGGCCAGCACCTGCTGCTCCAGCCGCGCAATGTGCGCCATGACCGTCCGGCCAACCCGGCGGTGGGCCTCCTTGCGCTCCAGCTTGAGCAACTCGGGATCCGGTTCCAGCGGCGGGCCAAAAGCGACTGTTATCTTAGCCTTTCGGAGCGCGCACTTCAAGATGTGATCGGTGTTCCGGACATACGCGGGCACCACCGGAACCCCGCTCTCCAGAACCAGGTAGCCAATGCCGCCCTTGGCCTCCCTGAGGCGGCCGGTCTTGTTGCGGCCGCCCTCCGGGAACACGATCAGGGAACGCCCCGAGCGCAGCAGCGCCGCCGCCGCGTTGAGCCCGCTGACGTCGGTGCTGCCGCGGTTGATGGGGATGGCGTTGAGGCTCGCGATGAGCCGCCCGAGCACCGGGATGCGGAACAGCTGGAGCTTGGCCAGGAAGGCCACCTCCTGCCAGCTGGCGACCGCCAGCACCGGGGCCTCCAGGAACGAGAAGTGGTTGCTGGCCAGGATGAAGCCCCGGTCGCGCGGCAGGTGCTCGCGGCCCACCACCCGCGGGTACCCCAGGAGCCACAGGATGGACGCCGCCGCGCGCAGGCAGAACTCGTACCAGGGCCTCACCGGGCGCGCTCCGGGCGCGCCCGGCGGGCCGGGCCGGCCCGCCGGCCGGCGCGCGCCGCGCCGGGGGGCAGCGGCCCCCACGCCGCCGGCCAGCGCTCGCGCACCGCCAGCATCACCCGCTCCACCTGCTGGTCGAAGGTGAGCCCGGTGGTGTCGATGCGCGCGGCGTCGGGGGCCGCCCTGAGCGGCCCGTCGGCGCGCCCTTCGTCGGAGGCGTCGCGCTCCGCGATGGCCTCCATCACCCGGGCCAGCTCCGGCTGGGTCGGCACCAGCCCCTCCTGCCGGATGCGCCGGCGGGCGCGCTCGGCCAGGTCGGCCTCCAGGAAGATCTTGATCGGGCTCGCCGGGCACACCACGGTGCCGATGTCGCGCCCCTCCATCACCGCCGAGCCGCAGCTCTCGGCCATCCGCCGCTGCATCTCCACCATCCGCGCCCGCACGCTGCCCAGGGAGGCCACCCGGGTGGCCGCCCGGGAGGCCTCGGCGCTGCGGATCTCGGCGGTGACGTCCGCCCCGTCCAGGCTCAGGCGGCCCTCGGGGTGGAAGCGCAGCTCCACCCGGTCCAGCAGCGCGGCCAGCTCGGCCTCCGCGTCCAGCGCCACCCCGGCGCGCTCCGCGGCCAGCGCCAGCGCCCGGTACATGGAGCCGGTGTCCACGTAGGCGAAGCCCAGCCGCTCGGCGACCGCGCGGGCGGTGGAACTCTTGCCCGCCCCCGCCGGCCCGTCGATGGCCAGCACCCGGGGCGGGCTCACGGCTGCCACCGCCGCAGCGTCCCCAGGAAGCCGGGGTCGGAGGTCACCACCGCCTCGATGTTCTCGATCCACACGTCGTCCCGCGCCGCCAGGGCCGCCACCGCCGCGCTCATCACGATGCGGTGGTCGCCGCGGCTGTCCACGCGGCCCGGCTCGAACGGCCGCCCGGCGCGCCCGCCCACGCTCCAGCCGTCCTCGCGGGTCTCCACCTCCACCCCCAGGGCGCGCAGCGCCGCGGCGGTGGCCTCGATCCGGTCGCTCTCCTTCACCCGCAGCTCCCCCGCCCCGCGCACCGTGGAGGTCCCGGCGGCGGCGGCCTGGGCCACCGCCAGCACCGGCAGCTCGTCCAGCAGCGCGGGGATCTCCTCGGCCGGGATGTCGGCGGCGTGCAGCGCCGAGGAGCGCGCCCGCACCCGCCCGCGCGGCTCCTCGTCGCTGGGCTCCAGCGCCACGTCCAGGTCCGCGCCCATCCGCTCCAGCACCCGCAGCGCGCCCACCCGGGTGGGGTTCAGCCCCAGGTCGTGGATCTCGACCTCCGAGCCGGGCACCAGCAGCGCCGCCACCACCCAGAAGAGCGCCGCCGAGGGGTCCC
>DATKKS010000102.1:0-27566 GCA_035542815.1 Saccharimonadales bacterium (SeqCode)
CCGAGGCGCCGCCCGCCGGGGCCGCCCCGGGCGCGGGCGTGGAGGCCCGGCTGGCCCAGCTCCAGCGGGGGGTGGCGGAGCACCTGGCGGAGGTCCTGGGGCTGCCGCCGGGCTTCACCCGCGACGAGCTGGTGGCCGCCCTGGGGCGGCGCGAGGCCACCGCGGAAGAGCAGGCGGCGGTGCTGGCGGAGCTGGACCGGCAGGATCGCGCGCGGTTCGCGCCGGGCTCGCTCGGCCCGGAGGAGCGGGCGGCGCTGGCCGCCGGCGCGGAGCAGCTGCTGGGGCTCCTGCGACAGCTCCGTCGGCGCGGCTGGGGGAGGCGGAAATGAACCGCGCGCGCCGGATTTGGCGCGCTTGGGCGGCGCTGCTCCTCGCGGCCCTGGCGGTCGGGCCGGGCGCCCTCCGCGCGGCGCCCGCCCCGGGCGCGGCGCTCCGCGCCGAGCAGGCCTACCAGGCGGGCAACCAGGCGTACCGCGCGGCGCGCTTCACCGACGCGGTGCGGGAGTACGAGGCGGCGCGCGCCACCGGGCTGAGCGCCCCGCAGCTGGAGTACAACCGCGCCAACGCGCTCCTCAAGTCGGGCCAGCTCGGCCGGGCGATCGCCGGCTACGAGCGGGCCCGCCGCATGGGTCTGGACGACGCCGACCTGCAGGCCAGCCTGCGCTACGCGCGCACCCTCACCCGCGACCCGCGCCCGCCGGACGACACCTCGCGCCTGGCCCGGGTGGCGGCGCGGGTGGTGGAGCGGGTGTCGCCCGAACTGATGTTCTGGATCGGCTGGGTGTGCCTGGCGCTGGCCGCGGCGCTGGCGGCGCTGCGGCGGGCGGGCGCCCGCGGGCGCGCCCTTGGCTGGGCCGGGGTGCTGTTGGCGGTGGGGCTGCTGGTCCAGGCGGTCGCGGCCGCCCGGCAGCTGCAGGCCCGCGCCGACCTCCGGGCGGTGATCGTGGGGGCCGAGGTTCCGGTGCGCAGCGGGCCGGGGGCGGACTTCCCGGCGCCCTTCACGCTGCATGAGGGCACCGTGGTCCGGGTGGCGCGCACCGCCGGCCCGTGGCGCGAGATCGAACTCTCGTCCGACCTCGCCGGCTGGGTGCCGGCGGGCTCGCTCGAGGACATCTGACCGGGCCGGCCGTGCGCCGATTCCTCCCCCGGATCGCGGCGCTGACCTGGGCCGCCCGCGTCCTCTTTCTGGCGCCGGTCACGGCGGCGCCCGCCTCGCCCGCCGCGAGTTCGGCCGCCCCGCCGTGGCAGCAGTCCGCCAGCTACCGGCTGGCCGTGACGCTCGACCCGCTGACCCGCACCATCTCCGGCAGCGAGACCCTCACCTACGTCAACCGCTCGCCGGCGGAGCTGCGCGAGCTGCGCTTCCACCTCTACCACGCCGCGGTCCGGCCGGGCAGCGCCCTGGACCGCGCCCGCCGCAAGGCGGGCCGGTGGGACGTGGCGGAGTTGCCGGCGGCGCGTTGGGGCGAGTGTGCGGTGGAGTCCGCCTGGGTGGGCGGCGTGCGGTGCGACCCGGCCGCCGGCGCGGGGGACGCCGGCGCGCCCGCCGGCCAGCCCGAGCCCTCGCTCGCCCGGATCGGCCTGCCGCGTCCGCTCCCGCCGGGGGACTCCGTGGACGTGGCGCTCCGCTTCCACGACCGCTTCCCGGGGGTCCCCGGGCACGACGGCTGCGGCCGGACCGAGTTCTTCGCCGGGGAGTGGTTTCCCAAGGTCTGCGTGTACGACGGCTGTCCGCTGCACCCCGAAGACGGCTGGCACTCGGCGGCCTACACCGGCCGCGGCGAGTTCTACTCCGACTTCGGGACCTACGACGTGGCGCTGACGCTGCCGGCCAGCTATCTGGTCGCCGGCACCGGCCGCCTGCTGAACCCCGAGGACGTCCTGCCGGAGGACGTCCGGCTGCGCCTGCGCGGGCTGGGCGAGCGCCCGGTGCGGGTGTGGCAGCGCGAGGCGGCCCCCGAGTCGCTGCGCCGGACGGCTCACACCTGGCGCTTCCGCGCCGAGCGGGTGCACGACTTCGCCTTCGCCGCGGTCGAGACGTGGACCTGGGACGCGTCGCGCCGGGGCGGGGTGACGGTCTCGTGCGTGTACCCGCCGGCGGACGCGGGGGCGTGGAGCGGCGCAATCTCCGAGGCCGCCGACCTGCTGGCCGACTTCTCCGCGCGCCTGGGCGCCTACCCCTACGACCACCTGGACATCGTGGGCACCCGCGCGCTGGGCGCGAGCATCGAGAAGCCCCAGACCGTGTGGATCGCCTCCGCCCACTACCGCGACCGCCGCTCCCGCCGCTTCGACGAGGTGCTGGCGCACGAGCTGGCCCACCAGTGGTTCTACGGCATGGTGGCCAACGACGAGGCCGGCGAGGCGTTCCTGGACGAGGGCTTCGCCACCTGGCTGGCGCTGCGCGCGGTGGAGCGCCGATTCGGGCCGCGCGACAACTTGTATCCGCCGCACGGGGCGCTGGAGCGGCTGCTCACCACCCCCGACGACCTGCGGAGCGAGCTGTGGCGCTCCACGGTGGACTGGGAGAACCGGCGGCGCGGCGAGCCGGCGGCGCGCGCCGCGGACTCGTTCGCCACCCAGGAGGCGTACGTCCGCGCCGACTATGACCGCGCGGCGCTGATGCTGGACGCGCTCGAGCAGCGCCTGGGCCCGGAGCGCCTCCAGGCCGCGCTGCGCGACTACGCCGCCGGCTGGAGCTTCCAGCACCCGCACGCGGCCGACTTCCAGGCGGCCATGGAGCGGGCGGCCGGGGCGCCCCTGGACAGCTTCTTCGGCTTCTGGCTGCACGGCACCCAGCCGGCCGAGGTGCCGCCCGAAGGCCTGGGCCCGGCGGAGGGGGATTCGGCCGCCGGGCCGGCGGGCCGCCCGGGCGGGCTGGCCCTCCAGTTCGCCAACGGGGTGCCGCGCCTGGAGGCCCGCCGCATGGACCGGCCCACGCTGTGGTGGCGCCCCGCGCTGGCGTTCAACGACGTGGATGGGCCGGGAGCCGGCGCGCGGCTGCGCCTGGAACCGCCGCGGGCCGGGTGGACCGCCAGCGCCGCGCTGATCGTCCCGACGCGGACGCCTGGGGGGTCGGTGCGCCCGTGGGGGGACGCGGCGCTGGCGGGCCGGTGGTGGGGAGGTGCGGCCTGGGGCCAGGGGTCGCTCGGCTACACGCGAGGCGAAGGGCGCGAGCGGGGGCGGGCCGCGCTGGATGCCTGGCTCCAGCCGGATCCCGCGGGCCCGCCGCGCGGCCACTTGCGCGCCGCCCTCGAGCGCTGGTCCCTGTTCCAACCGGAGTACCTGCGCGAGCCCGGAGGGTGGCAGCCGGGGACGCAGTGGGTGGCGGCAACCTCGCTCGCGGCGGAGCTGGCCGGCCCGGGGACGAGCTGGCGCCCGGAGCTGGAGCTGCGCAAGAGCCTGGCCGGCGGGCCGGCCGACTTCCTGCGCCTGGCGGGCCAGCTCCGGGTGGTGTGGCGGGGCCCGGGCGGCGATCGGCTGCGGCTGCGCGCCGCTGCGGGCACCTTCACGCAGCGGACGGGAGCCGGCGCGGACCTGCCGGGCGCGGCGGCCCAGGAGCTGTTTCGGCTGGCCGGCGCCGGGCCGCTGGCGGAGTTCGACGACCCGCTGCTGCGCTCGCGGGGCTTCTTCCACGCGGGCGACCACGTGGAGCTGGCCGGCGGGGGGGGTGCCCGCGGCTACTTCGACCGTGGGATCGTCGGCGACCGCCTCTCGGCGGTGAACATCGAAGTACCCGTGGCAGTGCTGTGGCCGGGGCCCGAGCCGGCCGAGCCCGGCGGACTGGAGGAGGTCCGGCTGCCGGCGTTGCAGGCGCTGGCGTTCTACGATGTCGCCGGCGTCTGGATCCGGAAGACGGAGGGCCTCAGCGACATCACGCTTGGCGTTCCACTCGGGTACGCTGACGCCGGCGTGGGCCTCGCGGCCCGGGGGCTGCCCTGGGACCTGCGCCTGCGCCTGGACTTCCCGCTGTGGCTCAGCCGCCCCGCCGCGGGCGAGCACCCGCTGCGGCTGCGCTGGCTGCTCAGCATGGGCAGCCTCTTCTGAGGCCGGAGGCGGCGGTGGCGATGGAACCGGCGGCCGATCCCCGGGCGGTGGCGCGCGGCGAGCTGGCCCGGCTGCGCGGCGAGCTGGCGGCCGGCGAGGCGCACGCGGCCGCGGGCCGCTTCGGCCTCGCGGCCCGAGCCGGCTACGACGCCATCGAGGCGGCGGGCAAGGCGGCGCTGCGCTCGGGGGGGGTGGAGCCGCCCCGCTGGGTGGACGTGGGCCCGCAGCTGGACGAGCACCGCGCGCGCTTCGCGGAGCGCCTGGGCGGGCGCCTGGACGCGCTGATCCACTGCCTCCGCGTGGCGTGGGAGGAGCGCGAGGCGGGCTTCGAGTGCGGCGTGGGGCGGGCCCGCGCCGAGCAGTTGTACGACGACTTCGACGCCCGGTGCGCGCTGGACACCGCTGCGCGGGTGCTGGGCATGGTGGAGGAGCTGGTGGATGCGCGCTGAGCCGCGGGCCCTGGCGGCGCCGGGCGCCGCCGGGCCTGCCCTGGAGACCGGGCGCCCGGCCGCGGTGCAGAGCAACGTGGACACCGGTCGCCCCGCCTGGGTCCGCCTCGCGGCCCGGCGCTGGCGCCCGGCCGCGGCTCTGGCGCTTCTGGCGGCGGTCTGCGTGGCGCCCGCGGCGCGCGCCGAGAACAGCTTCGACCGCGAGGGGCTGAAGTTCTTCCACCAGACGCTCTACAACCCCACGGTGCACGATTTCATGTCGGCCTACACCGAGGCCGGCAACGGCGCGGTGCTGCTGGCGGGGTGCGGGGCGCTGGCGCTGCTGGGCCACGACAGCCTGGCGACCACCGGCAAGGTCGCTGCCGCGGCCACCTTGGGCGCGGGGGCGCTGGCGGTGGGGATCAAGCTGCTGGTGGACCGCCCGCGGCCCGACGGGCCGAACACGCGGTGGGAGTCGTCCTTCCCCTCGGGCCACGCCACCTGCAGCTTCGCGGTGGCCACGGTGGTGGCCCGGCGCCATCCCCGGGCGGCGCCGTGGGCCTACGCGGCGGCCACGCTGGTGGGGATCTCGCGGCTGTACCTGGGGCGGCACTGGCCCACCGACGTGCTGGCCGGCGCGGCCCTGGGCTACGCCTCGGGCCGGCTGGCGGTGTGGGAGGCGGAGCGGCAGTGGCCGGGGCGCTGATGCGCGGCCGCGCGCACCCCGGCGCGGTTGTCCGCTTCCGGGCCCTGGCCTATACTCCGGGCCGTGTTGACCCCGAATCCGTCCCGACCGCGTTCCGCGGGCGGAAGATGAGCGCCGCCCGCGCCTCCGTCATCTCCCGAGACGTCCCGCCGCCCGGCAGCCCGCGCCCGCCGGCGAGGGTGGGGCGTCCGCCGGGACCGGCAGCCCTGCTGCTGCTGGCGGGGCTGGCGTGGGCTGCGAATGCCGGCGCGGCGGAGTACTACTCCCGGCCGCTCTACCACATCGGGCTCCCGGGGACCGCCTGGGTCAGCCAGGTGACCGCCGCGGGCGGCCTCAACAACGGCTCGGCCGAGTTCAGCTACGCCACCGGCGTGGAGATGGCCCCGGTGGACAGCGTGGTCATCGCGCCCTCTCCGGACGGCCGGCCGCTCCTGCACGGCACGCTGGAGCGCGACGGCTTCGGCTACGACTTCGAGTACTTCTCGGCCCCGCTGGTGCTGGGCCTGGCGCGCCCGCCGCAGGTGGACGTGGTGCAGGTCCGGATCAGCAACCGCCGGAGCCAGACCCGGGTGGCCCATTTCTGGGCCGGAGCCGCGCCCCCGGACGCGGACGGCGGCGCGTCCATGGTGGGCCAGCGCTTCTCCTACTCCTGGCACTACGAGTTCCGCGGCAACGTCATCACCCGCGAGTTCCGGGTGCTGGGCGCCTACCCCACGGGCTACAACGCACGCTACGCCTACGCCGGCCGGTCCTACACCGGCATGTTCCCCTCGGTCCCCCGGGAGACCCAGCCCCAGGACCCCAAGATGCTGGCTCGCTACGAGCTGCCGCTGGCGCCGGGCGGGGACACCACGCTCACCTTCTACTATCCGGCGGAGCCCGGGCCGGACTCCTACGCCGCGCTGCTCAACTCGCTGCGCGCCGACACGCTCCGGGCGCGCTTCGACGCGCTGTGGGATGCGCGCCTGGCCGGCCTCCCGGCGCTGCAGCTGGGCGAGCCGCGGCTGACCCAGTTCGTGCGCGGCAACCTGGTGCTGGGCCTGCTGCAGGTGTCCGAGGCCGGCGGCCGGTGGATCTTCTACGCCAACAAGAACGCCCGCCCCGAGGCCGAGCCGCTGGACATGGCCCGGGTGCTGCGGCTGTGGCACCGGCTGGGCCTGGAGGGCTGGGTGCGCGGGGTGCTCGCGGGGCTGCGCTCGATCCCGCGCGAGGGCGGCGTGATGCTCTCGCCCCGCGACGGGCGCGCCGCCACCGCCGCCTGGCTGGGCTTGGAGTCCGAGCTGGCCCTGAGCCCGCCGGGCCCGCCCGGCGGGAATGGGGCGCCCGGTCCGGGCGGCTCCGCGGACGCCGCGGCGCCGTGGCCGGAGCTGGCGGGCGGCGCCGACAGCCTGGCGCAGTGGCTCTCGCCCGCCGCGCCCGCGCAGCCCACGCTGCTGGAAGCGTCGGTGGGGAGCTGGGCGCTGGCCCGCTACGCGGCCCTGCGAAGCGGCCGCCCGGACGGGGCGGCGCGCCAGCAGCAGGCGTCGCAGGCGCTCCAGTTCCTGGAAGAGAGGCTGAAGTCGCTCCCGGACACGGCGCTGCTCTCGCCGGACGCCCGCGCGCTCGGCTGGCTGGACCTGGCGGGTGCCCGGCCCGGGGCTCCCGCGCGGGTGCTGCAAGCAGGACCGCGGTGGAAGGACCGGGAGGGCCTGGTGTGCACCGGCGACTCGGCCTGGATTGGGCGCTCGATGGACCGGGTGGAGGCCCTCTCGGGCGGCGCCGAGGCCGGGGCCCGCGACCTGTTGGCCGTGGTGGCGCACTCCACAGTGCAGGGGGGCCTGCCGGCCACGCTCAACCTCGCCCGGCGCAGCTTCGACATGGAACTGCCGCCGGAGACGGTGGAGGGCGCGCGGGCGGCGCGGGACTTGCTGGACCGGGTGGCGTGCGACTCGGCCGGCGGCCTGTGGCTGGGGCGGGGACTCCCGGCCGCGGCGCCGGGAGCGTCGGTGGTGGTGGGGCCGCTGCTCATGCCGGTGGGTTCGGTGCGGGTGCGCGCCGCGTACGCGCCGCGGCGCGCGGCGTGGAGCTGGACCTGGCCCGCGGCCGGCGCTGCGGCCCAAGTGCGGGTGTATGGCCCGCCGGGGGCCCGGCTGGTCGCGGGCGGCGGCCGGATGGCGCCGGATTCCAGCTACACGGAGTTCCCCGCGGCGGCGGGGCACGGCGAGATCGCCTGGCGGCCCGGCGGGGGCAGCGAGACTCTGCCCGAGCTGTTGGACGAGCTGTCCGCAGCGCGGCCGGCGGCGCGCGCCCGGCCGGTGACGCCGCCCAAGCGGCCGGCGCGGCGCCCGGGCCGGCGCTAGCCGGGCGCCGGCTGCCCAGCCGCGGCGCTCACAGCCGTCGGTAGCGGTGCGGGGGCGGCGCGGGGTGGATGATCGCCTTGCGCTCCGGCACGCCGGGCGGGCGGGGCGGCCCGAGTTGCGGGAGCTGCGGCCCGCCGGTGACGTAGGCCCGCCAGGGCGGCGGGGCGGACCGCGCCTGAGGCAGGGCGGCGCCGATCTCGGTGGTGTTGAGAGCCAGCCAGGCGCGCACCCGCGGGTCCGGCGGGCGGCGCGGGTCGCGGGGCACCACGAAGGCGCGCGCGTGGCGGCCGTCGGCCAGCCGGAGGAACGCCTCCCAAGCCAGCGGCCGGCCGCGGTCCTGCCAGGCCGCGCCGCGGCGGAAGAGGTAGAACGCCAGCGCCTCGGGGTCGGGCGCGAGGAAGGCGGTGGCGTCCAGCGCGGCGCCCTGGATCGGGGACTCCAGCAGCGCGCCCAGGTCCCGGTAGCCGTTGCGGACTTCGGCGCGGTGCAGCGCGGGCAGGCTCAGGGCCGCCTGCCACGCGAGCACCAGGCACAGCCCGGCGGCGACCAGGCCCAGCTTGAGCGGCGGGGCCGCGTAACGGCCCGCGATGAGCCACACCAGCGCGGTCCACACCAGCAGCACCGCGGCCGCCAGCGCCGGGCCGCCCAGGGGGCGCACGGCCGCCGCGCTGGCCGGCGCGAGGGCCGCCGCGGCGGCCAGCGGCAGCAGCGCCAGCATCGCCCGGGCGGCCGGGGGGTACCGCCACTGCTCCTCGGTGCTCCAGCGGCACAGCTCCTCGGCCCCGGCGGCGGCCAGCAGCGCCCAGCACGGGAGCAGCAGCAGCGCTCCCGGGCCGTCCGGCGCGCCGCGCCGCGCCAGGGTCGCGCACAGCAGCCAGGCGAGGGCGCCCAGGCGCAGCGGTTCGGGGGGCTCGCGCAGGTAGGCCAGCACGCCCAGCGCCACCAGCGGGAGCGCCGGGGCGAGCGCCACCCACAGCTGGCGTTGAGCCGCCGCCGGCCACGCCGACGGGGGCGCGGCGCCGGTCAGAGGCGCCACCAGCGCCGCCAGCCAGTGGGCGTCGGTGGACGGGGAGAGCAGCGACACCAGCACCCAGTGCGAACCGGCGGCCGCGGCGAACAGCGCCAGCGGCACCAGCGCCAGGCGCAGCCGGTGCGCGCGCCGCCCGCGCCCGCCCGCGGCCACCGCGAGGAGCGCCCCGGCCAGAACCGGCAGGCAGGCCCACGGCCGGCACAGGAACGACAGCCCCAGCGCCACGCCGGCCAGGCCCAGGTTGGGGTGGGGGGTGCCCCGGGCGGCGCGCACCGCGGCCCAGAAGCCGCCCAGCGCCAGCGCGGCCGCCAGGGCGTCGGGGGTGGCCAGGCGCCCCGCGAGGACCGCCAGGGGATTCAGCGCGAACACCCCCAGGGCGGTGATCCCCGCGAGGCGGGTGCGGGCGGAGGCCAGGGAGAGCAGCGCGAGCCCCGCGCCCAGCACCGCCAGCGCCGAGGGCAGCCGCAGGGCGGCCTCGGGGCGCAGCGGCAGGCGCAGGAACAGCCCGGTGAGGGCGGGGTACAGAAACGGAGTGGCGCCCGGCGGGCCGGCGGGCTCGGGGGACGCGTTGAGCAGCTGCGCGGGGTGCTCCGCCACGTTGCGGGCCATGACCGCGTGGCGGGCCTCCTCGCCACCCCGGATGTCGGTCCGGCCCAGGCCGAACAGCAGCAGGGCGCCGGCGGCAAAGATCACCAGGAACGAAAGTACGCGCACGGGTTCTCGTCGCCCTCAGGTTGGGCGGACACGGTACCATCCGGCCGCCGCCCCGGCAAGGGCGGGCCTCGGCGGGGCGGGCGGCGAACCGCGGCGGAACGGAGGATCGGCATGATCGGGCAGTCGTGGCGGAACCGAACTCGAAGCGGGCGGCGCGCGGCGGGGATCCTCGGGGGCCCCGCGGTGGCGCTGTCGCTGGGCGCACTGGCGCTGGCCGCACTGGGGTGGGGCCCGGAGCCGGCCGGGGCCGCGATCCAGCCCCGTGCGCTCACCTACCACGTGGGCTTCAACGGCGCGCCCAGCTGGACCCCGGACGGGCGCCTGGTGTTCCCCTCGGGGCGGGAGACCTCGGTGCAGCGCGTGAGCCTGTGGATCACTTCGGCCGACACCGACACCGCGATGCAGATCACCTGGGGCACCTGGGACGCGGACTGTCCGGCGGTGAGCCCCGACGGCCGCTCGGTGGTGTTCATGAGCAACCGCACCGGACACTACAGCCTCTACCTGAAGCAGTTCGACCCGGACAGCACCTGGGCGGTGGCCGACCCCCAGTACGTCAACCTCTACCCCAGGTGGTTCAAGGACGGGCGGCGCATCCTGTACGTGTCCCAGCGCGACACCCTGCAGGGGCTCTACGTGCGCGATCTGGCCACCGGCCGCGAGACCTGCCTGTTCCAGTCCCCGCAGGTGATCTACTTCCCGACGCTCAGCCCGGACGAGAAGGAGGTGTTCTTCTCCTGGGGCAAGACCCACGTGTACTTCGACCTGTACCGCGTGCCGGTGACCGGGGGCGAGCCGCAGCCGTGGTGCCAGATGCCGGGCTTCAAGATGTCGCCCACGTTCACCCCGGACGGCACCCACGTGCTGTTCGCGCGCGCCAACGAGCACGCCGTGTACGAGCTCTGGGTGGCGCCGCTGTCGGCGCCGCTGGCGGGCCACAAGGTGGAGACCGGGCTGCCCAGCTCCTACTACCCGGCCTTCTCGCCCGACGGCAAGCGCCTGGCGTTCTGCTCCAGGGATGAGACCGGCGTGGTGGACGTGTGGGTGGCGCCCTGGCCACCCGGCGAGGTGGAGGCGCATTGAGCCCCGGCCCGCGCGCCTCGGTGCTCATCCGCACGCGGGACGGCGGCGAGCGGCTCCGGCGGGTGGTGGCGCAGGTCGAGGCGCAGCGGGAGGTGGAGTTCGAGGTGGTGCTGCTGGACAGCGGCTCCACCGACGGGGTGAGCGCGGCGCTGGCCGGAGGCCGGGTGCGCTGGGTGGGCCTGGAGGGGCCGTTCACCCACCCGCGCAGCTCCAACGCCGCGGCCCGCGCGGCGCGCGGCGAGCTGCTGGTGTTCCTGTCCCAGGACGCCGTGCCGCTGGCGGACCGGTGGCTGGCGCGCCTGCTGGCGCCTCTGGAGGAGCCGGCCGTGGCCGCGGCCTTCAGCCGGCAGGTGCCGGACGCCCGCACCCCGGCGCTGGAGGCGCGCGATCTCGAGCGCGCCTACCCGCCCCGCGGCGCCTCGCCCACGGTGCTCTCCAACGCTGCCTCGGTGCTCCGCCGTGCGCTGTGGGCGGAGCACCCCTTCGACGAATCGCTGCCGCTGGCCGAGGATCTGGAATGGGGCCTGTGGGCTCAGGCCCGGGGGCTGCGCGTGGCGTACGTGCCGGAGTCCGTGGTGGAGCACCCGCACCGCTTCGACGAATCCCGCCTGGACGAACGCTACCGCGCCGAGGGGCGGGCCCTGGCGCAGCTGGGGCGGAACCCCTTCGGCGCGGGCCCGCCCGCGGGCGCCTGGCTGCGCGGGCTGCCCGGCGACCTCGCCGCGGTGCTGCGCGCGGGGCGCTGGCGCGAGCTGGGCACGCCGTGGAGCTACCACCTGCGCATGTACCGGGCGCTGCGCGCGGGGTATGAGGACGTGGCGCGGGCGTCGGCGGCCGCGCCGGAGACCGCGGGGGAGCGGCGGTGAACGCTCCCTGGACCGCGTGGGGCGATCCGGCCGCCGAGAAGGTCGCCGGTCACCTGCTCGAGGGCCTGACCCAGGACTTGCTGAAGGCCTGGGGGCGGCTCCTGGACGGGTTGCTGGTGGTGGGCGGGTACGGGCGCGGGGAAGGCAGCCTGCTGCGCACCTCGATCGGCGGCTACCGACCGTGGAACGACGTGGACCTGGTGTTGCTCCGGCGCCCCGGAGAGGCGCCCCCGGCGGGCTGGCACGGGCAGGCCGACGCGTGGGCGGCCCACTGGGACCTGGACTCGGTGGATCTGGTGTGGGCCGGCCCGGCGGAGTGGCGCCGGCGGCCGAGCAGCCTGTTTCACGTGGAGGTGCGGGCCGGGCACCGGGTGCTGTGGGGCTCGGGCGCGGCGGCGGAGCTGCTGCCCGCGGGGCTGGCGCGCGGCGAGCGGCTGCGCGAGGCGCACTGGCTGCTGGCCAACCGCGGCTTCGCGCTGCTGCTCCTGGGCCTGCCCGGCCTGCTCACCGGGCAGCGCGCCGGGGCCAGCTTCCGCCTCAACGCGCTGCTCAAGGCCCGCCTGGCGGTGGGCGACGCGCGCCTGCTGGCGCAGGGCCGGCTGCCGCTGCGATACGCCGAGCGGCCGGCCGCGCTGCGCTCGCTGGGCGCCCCCGCGGAGGTGCTGGCGGCGCACGCCGGGGCGGTGGAGCTGAAGCTGCGCCCCACCGAGGCGTGGGCCAGCGCCCCCCGGGACGTCCCGGCCGAGGCCCGCGCGGCCGCGCGGCTGTGGCTTGCGCACGGCCCGCTGGCCCTGGCCGGGACGGACGCCGCGGGCTACCCGGGCTACGTGGCCGCCCGCCTGGGCAGCTGGCGGCGCCGGCTGCGCCGCGCCCTCGCCGGGGGCGGCGGGCGGGCGCTGGAGCCGGCGGCGCGCCTGGGGGCCGGCGTGCCGCTGCTCATGGCCGGGTTCGCCGAGCCGGCGGGGTGGGACCCGGCGCCGCTAGCGGCGCTGTGGCCGGGCGAGGTGAGCCCGGACGCTCCCTGGAGCCAGGCCGCGGCGCGGCTGTGCGAGAAGTGGCTGGAGGGCAAGTGAGCGCGCGGTGCGGGCCGCGCGCGGAGCGCCGGGGCGCGGCCCGGCGCGCGAGCCGCGCCGCCGGCCGGCGGGAGGAGGCATGAAGCGCCAGCTCTTCGTCCTGATCGACGCCATGGGTTGGGAGGTGGTGTGCCGCCACCACGCCTTCGAGACGCTGGCCCCCAACCGCCGCCCGCTGGAGACGGTGCTGGGCTACAGCTCGGGGGCCATCCCCACCATCCTCTCCGGCCGGATGCCCCGGGAGCACGGCCACTGGGCCCTCTTCCCGCGGGCGCTGGGCCGCTCGCCCTTCGCCTGGACCGCCTGGCTGCGGCTGTTGCCGCGCTCCTGGCAGCACCGCTACCGGGTGCGCCGGTTCATCCGCGAGGCCACCCGGCAGCGCGAGCACATCACCGGCTACTTCCAGATCTACGACGTGCCGGTGTGGCTGCTGGCGCGCCTGGACTACGCCGAGCGGCACGACCTGTGGACCCCCGGCGGGCTGGCCCCCGAGGGCGGCGTGTTCGACCGCTGGCGCGAGCAGGGCCGCGCCTACTTCAGCTCCGGCTGGGAGGGCCCCGACGAGGACAAGTTCGCCCGGGCGCTGCGGACGGCCGCGGACCCCGCGGTGCGCGCCTACTTCGTCTACGCCACCGAGCTGGACGCGCTGATGCACCGCGTGGGCACGCACGACCTCGAGGTCGGCGCGCTGCTGCGCCGCTACGAGGACCGCACCGCGGCGCTGGTGCGCGCGCTGGCGGCGGGCGGGGAGGAGCCCGAGCTGTGGGTGTTCTCCGACCACGGCATGACCGACACCGTCGCCAGCCACGACCTCATGGGCGAGGTGGCCGGACTGGGGCTGCGCGAGCGGCGCGACTACCTGGGCTTCTACGACTCCACCATGGCCCGCTTCTGGATCGAGCGCCCGGCGGCCGAGGCGCCCATCGCCGGGCTCCTGCGGGGTCTGCCGTGGGGCGCGCTGCTGGACCGCGGGGAGCTGCGGCGCCAGGGGCTGGACTTCTCCGACCGGCGCTACGGGGACCTCATCTTCCTGATGCAGCCGGGCCACCTCATCGCGCCCAGCTACATGGGCCGCGGGGCGCCCGAGGCCATGCACGGCTTCCACCCGGACCATCCCGACTCCGCCGGCGCGCTGCTCTCGCCGCGGCCGCTGCCGGAGGACGTGCGGCACATCCGAGACCTCTACCGGCTGCTGGTGGGAGACGTGGGGAGCGGGGCGGGGGGCGGCGGGGTCTAGGAGCCGGCGCGGTCCTGCTCCGTCCCCAGGCTCGGGTGCAGCTTCCCCATCCGCGCGGCGGCGACGGCTTCCGTGGCGCCGAAGTAGCCGCCCTCGGTCAGCACGCCAGCCACCAGCGCGAAGGGGCACTCCTCGAACCGGGCGTTGATCGCCTCGACCCCGGCCGGCGGATCGGCCAGCAGCGGCTCCGGGGGATCCAGTGGCAGGTCCAGCGTGCCGGGGGGTGGGTCCAGGAACGCCGCGCGGGGCGCCAGGGCGTGCACCGGCAGGCTCAGCTCGCGGGCCGCCAGCAGCAGGGGATAGCTGCCCGCCCGCAGCACCAGCCCGCGCGGCGTGACCGCCTCGGCTCCCACCAGCACCAGCCGCGCGCGGGCCAGCAGCATGGGCAGCGTGGCGTCGGCGGTGAGCACGCAGCCCGCTCCGGCCGCGCCCAGCGCCGCCGCCAGCGCCACGCCGTCCTGGTGCGGACGGACTTCCGAGAGCAGCACCCGGAAGCGCCGCCCGCGCCGGCGCGCCTCCAGCAGCGCCGCCTCCACCGCGCTGCTGCGGCCGTAGGTCGCCACCACCGCGCCATCCGGGATGAGCGCCGCCGCGGCTTCCCCCACGCGCGTCTCGGCGGCCCCCAGGTCGGCCGCATAGCGCTCCACGGCCTCGCGCATGCGCTCCGCGGCGCACTCCGGCGAGGCCGACTCCTTCCGGGCCTTGTCGTGCACCCGGGCCACGCGGTCCAGCAGCCGCCACACCGCGCCAGCGGCCGGGTGCGCGCCCCCCAGCGACCGCAGCACGGGGGCCAGCTCCGCCAGCGCGCCGGCCGGCGGGTGCGCCAGGGCTTTCTGGAGCAGCGCGGCCGCGCCCCGCGCGAGGGCGGTGCCGCCCGAGGAGCGGTCGTCCCGCCACCGCCGGAGGGCCTCCGAGTCGAATCCCCCGGCGCCGGGCGGGGCCGCGCCGGCTCCGGCCGGCCCGCTCACAGCGCCACCTCGCCGTGCCCTTCCAGGCGCGCCAGGTCGGCCAGGTTCTCGCCCCGGCGGGTCACCCAGGCGCGCCGGCCGTCCACCCACACCTCGGGCAGGCGCGGCCGGCCGTTGTAATTGGAAGCCATGCTGTAGCCGTAGGCGCCGACGTGCCTCACCGCCACCAGGTCGCCCGGCAGCAGCTGCGGCAGCTCGCGTTCCTGGGCCAGGAAGTCGCCGCTCTCGCAGATCGGTCCCACCACGTCCGCGACCAGCTGCGGACCCTCGCGCGGCACCACCGGCACGATGTCGTGGTAAGCCTCGTACAGGGCCGGGCGAATGAGGTCGTTCATCCCCAGCTCCACGATGACGAAGCGCCGCCCATGCGAGGTCTTCACCCCCAGCACCTGGCCCACCAGCACGCCGGAATCGGCGACCAGATAGCGCCCCGGCTCCAGGATGCACCGTCGCCCGCGCCAGAAGGCCGCGTCCTCCAGGCCCTGGGCCAGGCGCGCCAGGTCCAGGTCGCGGCCCTCGCCGGCGTAGTCCACGCCGAAGCCCCCGCCCAGGTTCAGGACTTCCATCCGGAAGCCCCGGCCCTCCAGCGCCAGGCCGAAGTCGCGCACCCGCTCGAAGCCCGCCTGGATGGTGCCGGGATCCATGATCTGCGAGCCCACGTGGAAGTGCAGCCCCACGAACCGCAGGCCCGGGAACTCCGCCGCGCGGCCCACCACCCTGCCGGCCTCCTCGAAGTCCATCCCGAACTTGGAGGTCCGCAGCGCGGTGGCCACGTAGGGGTGGGTGTCGGGGTCGAGGTCGGGGTTGACCCGCAGCAGCAGCTCCAGCCGGCGCCCGACCGACTCCGCGGCGCGCTCCAGGCGCGGCAGCTCCCAGGCCCCGTCCACGTTGACGTAGGCCACCTGTGCGACCAGCGCGGCATCCAGGTCCCGGGCCATCTTGCCGTTGCCGTTGAACACGATCCGGGGGCCGTCGAAGCCGGCCCGCCGGGCGCAGTCCAGCTCCGCCTCGGACACCACCTCCGCGCCCAGACCCAGGGCCTGGAGGCAGCCCAGAACCGCCGGGTTGGTGTTGGCTTTGACCGCGTAGGCCACCAGGTCGGCCCGCCCGGCGAAGGCCTCCAGCACCGCCCGCGCCCGCCGCTCCACCGCCGCGCGGCTGTAGACGTAGCACGGGCCCACGGCGCGGTGGAGCGCCTCGAGGGGCAGCTCCTCGACGTGCAGGCGCCCCTCGCGGTAGGCGAAGGGCTCGAGGCCCGGCGGGCGGTTGAGCATGGCCCCGAGGCTAGCCGCTGGCCCCGCCCGGGGCAAGCGCCGGAACCGCGCCCGGCCGCGCCCGCCCCGGCCTGCCGGCCGATTCTGGCCGGCTCCGACCGGCGCCGGCCGGGGTGGGCCGCCGGGCGGGCGCGGCCCGGCCCGCGCCGGCCGCGTTGTGGCCGCCCGCGGGGCTCTGGTAAGATCGCGTGCCTGAGATGGTGCGGCGAGGGGCGGGCCGCCGGGGCGCGACCCCGGGGTGGCCGCCGGCCCGCCGGTTCCCTGTCCTGCGGAGGTCGCGATGGAAGCACACTCGATACAGGAGCTGGAGGCCCAGCTTCAGGGCATTCTGGACCTTCAGGGCCGGCCGGCGCGCGTGGCCGACGCGTCCGCGCTGCGCTCGCGCGGGGCGGAGGCGCTGGCCCGCGCCGCGGCGCTGTCCCCCGACGAGCCCACCCGCAACCGCGCCCGCGCCCTGGCGCTCCAGGCGGCCGCGGCGGCGGGGATCTACCCCGCCAGCATCCAGGAGCTGTACGCGGCCCGCGGCCGGGGCCAGGTGCGCCCGTTCACCGCGGCGGCGATGAACCTGCGCTGCCTCACCTTCGACGTTGCCGCCGCCTGCTTCCGCGCGGCGCGCAAGCTGGAGGTGGGCGCGTTCCTGTTCGAGATCGCCCGGTCGGAGATGGCCTACACCTTCCAGCGGCCGGCGGAGTACACCGCGAGCCTCTTGTGCGCCGCCCTGAAGGAGGGCTGGCAGGGCCCGGTGTTCATCCAGGGGGACCACTTCCAGGCCAACTCCAAGAAGTACGCCGCCAACCCCGACGCCGAGATCCAGGAGGTGAAGAAGCTCGCCACCGAGGCCATCGCGGCGGGCTTCTACAACATCGACGTGGACACCTCCACCCTGGTGGATCTCTCCCAACCCACGGTGCCCGAGCAGCAGCGCGTCAACGGCGAGCGCTGCGCCGAGATCACCGCCCACGTGCGCGCGATGGAGCCGCCGGGCACCACCATCTCGGTGGGCGGCGAGATCGGGGAGGTGGGGGGCCACAACAGCAACGAGACCGAGCTGCGGGCGTTCATGGGCGAGTACCGCACCGCGCTGCGCAGGTACGGGCAGCTGGCGGGGATCAGCAAGATCTCCATCCAGACCGGCACCTCCCACGGCGGGGTGCCGCTGCCCGACGGGTCGGTGGCGCAGGTGAAGCTGGACTTCGACACCCTGGGCCGGCTGTCGCGCCTGGCCCGCGAGGAGTTCGGGCTGGGCGGGGCGGTGCAGCACGGCGCCAGCACCCTGCCGGCCGAGGTGTTCAACCGCTTCCCGGAGCTGGAGACGGTGGAGATCCACCTGGCCACCGAGTTCCAGAACATGGTGTACGACCACCCCGCCTTCCCGGCGGCGCTGCGGGCCGAGATGTACCAGTGGCTGCGCCAGAACGCGGCGGACGAGCGCAAGGCCGGCGACACCGACGAGCAGTTCTACTACAAGAGCCGCAAGAAGGCGCTGGGCCCGTTCAAGGGCCCGATGTGGAACCTGCCCCCGGCGACCCGGGAGGCCATCGCCGCGGCGCTGCAGGCCAAGTTTGAATACCTGTTCGGAAAGCTGGCGCTGCCCGGCACCGCGCCGCTGGTGGCCCGGCATGTCACCCGGCCGCAGGCCGAGCCCCGCGCGCAGGCCGCGCTGGCGCAGGCCGGGCGGGCGGAGGAGAGCCTGGAGGGAGAATGAGCTTCACCGCCCCCGAACTCCGCGGGCCCCACACTTTCACGCTGGGGCGGTTCATCATGGAACAGGAGCGGCGGCACCCGGGAGCCAGTGGGGAGTTCTCCTCGCTGCTGCTGGACTTCACGCTGGCCGCCAAGATCATCACCCGCGAGGTCACCAAGGCCGGCCTGGTGAACATCCTGGGCTTCACCGGCACCGAGAACGTCCACGGCGAGAAGGTGCAGAAGCTGGACGTGTTCGCCCACGACATCATCTACCGCAGCCTCGACCACACCGGCCAGCTGTGCGCCCTCACCAGCGAGGAGGAGGAGGGCATCCTCCACATCCCGGCACAGTACCCGTGCGGGAAGTACGTGCTGAACTACGACCCGCTGGACGGGTCCTCGAACATCGACGCCAACGGGGCGATCGGCTCCATCTTCTCGGTGCACCGCCGGGTGACCGCCAGCGGCCGGGGCACCGAGGCCGACGTGCTGCAGCCGGGCTCGCGCCAGGTGGCTGCGGGCTACGTCCTGTGGGGGGCGAGCGTGATGCTGGTGTACACCGACCGGCACGGGGTGCACGGTTTCACCTACGACCCCAGCGTGGGCGAGTTCCTGCTCTCGCACGAGAACATCCGCACCCCCGAGCGGGGCGCCATCTACAGCTGCAACGAGGGGAACTACAACGCCTGGGAGGACGGCGTCCGGCGCTACGTGGACTACCTCAAGGGCGACACCAACGCCAACGGCCGGCCCTACAGCGGGCGCTACGTGGGCTCGCTGGTGGCGGACTTCCACCGCAACCTGCTGTACGGCGGGATCTACCTGTACCCGGGCGATCGCAAGAACCCGGACGGCAAGCTGCGCCTGCTGTACGAGGCCAGCCCGCTGGCCCTGGTGCTGGAGCAGGCCGGCGGGGCGGCCAGCGACGGGCGGCAGCGGATCCTCGACATCCAGCCGCAGCGCCTGCACCAGCGCACGCCGCTGGTCCTGGGGAGCCCCCGGGACGTGGAGGAGGCCCAGGCGTTCATCGGGGGCCGGAAGTAGCCCGCCCCGGAACGAGTCCTCGCGGCGTCTCCCGAAGCACTGCGGGTTCCGCTGACGCCCATGCACTATAGATTGCGTTGACGACGGCAAGGCCGTCCCGCGGCCGCCTGTCCGGCGGGCCAGGACGCCCCCGCGCCCCCCGCCCCGGCGAATCCACCAGCCATTGTCCCTTCAGGCGTTGCTGTCATCCTGAGAAGACGCCCTCACCAGCGCCGTGCGGCCGGTCCGCAGCCGCGGGGCGACCCGGCACACCTCGCCGCGTCCTGAGTTTTCCGAATGCATCCAAACTGGGAGCGCCGAACGGAATCGGCGCGTTCGACAACGACATTTCGAGTTCAGCACAACATCACCAGCTCGAGCTGACTGCATCCTGCCCGACCACAGGCTCGACACTGAGTGGGCCGGCTGCGGCTCCCGGGATCGGGGGGCGCCGCCGGCCTGCGTGGGGAGGGCGCGCATGACACTTCGGACCTGGTGACCGCGGGGCGGTTCCAGCCACGTCCCCCCCGCACGCGCCGCCGAGGCAGATCGCGTGCGGCTTGAAACCGAACCCCCGGGCGGCCCGATGTGTCGCGGGCGCGGGCCCGGGCCTGAGACTCGCAGAAGGACCATTCCCTCGCGTGAGGGGCAGGAGGCAGAGCAATGCGCGGGATCCTGATTGCAGCTGCACTGGTGGCTCTGGCCGCGAGCCCTGCGTTCGCCGCATTCACGGGCAGCCTCTACTACAGCAACTTCGCGAACCACCACGTCTACCGTCTGGACGTCACGAGCAACGTGCCGGGCGCGACCACCGACCTGGCGGCGCTGCCGGGCGCGGACGGCCTGATGTTCAACCCGCTCAACTCGAGCCAGATCCTGGTGGGCGGCCAGGGCACCAACAACGTCTACAACATCGGCACCACCGGCGGCAGCTTCGGCCCCGTGAACACCACCTCGATCGTCAACGGCTCGTACCACCTCACCCAGTACTTCGCGCCCGTGGGGGCGCCCTCGCCGATGGTCGCGGGGCTCGCGGAGCCGGGGATCGTGGGCGCGCAGATCGTGACCAGCCCGGGCTACTCGGGGGTGGTTCCGAACACGGCGACGGTGGTGGACCTGATCACCGGAGTCGCCACCGCGCACACCATCTCGGGCATCGGCGAGGTGGCCGGGCTGCAGTCCAAGGGCACCACGCTGTACGCGGCCAACTCGAATGACGATGGTGTGGGGGGGTCGCTGTTCACGCTCAACCTGGCGACCAACACGGCCACCGGCGTGGGGGTGACCGGCAGCCACGACATCCACGGCCTGTGGCTGGACCAGAAGACCGGCTGGCTCCTGGCCACCGGCATGAAGCACCTGGAGGCCATTGACATCAGCAGCGGCACGCCGACGCTGGTGTACGACTGGGACCTGAGCGCGTTGATCCCGGAGTCCCCGTCCGATCAGGGGCACACCGACCAAGTGTCCTCCGACGCGTTCGGCAACGTGTTCGTGGCCGCCAACTCGGGCGAGATCATCTATGTGGACCTGAATGCCGCGACCCCCACGCCGATGATGCTCAAGGACGTGGGCCTGGGCCTGGATGACATCCTCACCGGCCCGAGCACGGTTCCCGAGCCCCGCACGCTGCTGCTGGCCGGGCTGGGCCTGGTGGGCGCGGGCGTCCTGAAGCGCCGCTGGTCCTAGGCGCCCGGGACCCCGGCGGGGCGCCGCGCGCCGGGCCCGCGCTGGATGGGCGAAAACGGAAGGGGGTGGCGGGACGTCCCGCCACCCCCTCGGCTCGGTGGGCCCCGATCCGCCTGGGGCGGCCTACACCTTGGCCTCCTCCTTCGCCAGCGAGGCGGCGTCCACCCCCATCTGCGTCTCCTTGGGGATGTACGCCGAGAGGTGCTTCAGGCTGCTCAGCTCCTTGATCATGGCGCGCGCGATCACCAGGCGCTGGACCTGGTTGGTGCCCTCGTAGATCTGGGTGATCTTGGCGTCGCGCATGAACTTCTCGATCGGGTAGTCCCGCATGAAGCCGTATCCGCCGAAGAGCTGCACCGCCTGCGTGGTGATCTCCATGGCGGTGTCGGTGGCGAACATCTTGCACTGCGCGGCGAGCTTGCCGGTGTTCGGAGCGTTGGCCTCGGCCGCGCGGGCCGCGGCGTACACCAGCTGTCGGGCCGCCTCGAGCTTGGTGCCCATCTCGGCCAGCATCGCCTGGATCATCTGGAAGCTCAGGATGGTCTGGCCGAACTGGCAGCGCTCGGAGGTGTACACCAGGGCGTAGTCGAGCGCACCCTGGGCGATCCCGATGGCCTGCGAGGCCACCCCCGGGCGGGCGCGGTCGAGGGTCATCATGGCGTGCTTGAAGCCCAGCCCGGGCGTGCCGCCCAGGAGGTTCGACGCCGGCACCCGCACGTTCTCGAACCGGGTCTCGGTCACCGGCGCGGCCCGCACCCCCAGCTTGTCCTCGACCTTGGGGAAGCTCAGGCCCGGGGTGCCCTTCTCCACGATGAACGCGCTGACCCGGCGGGACTTGGACTCCGGGTCGGTCACCGCGAACACCGAGTAGATGTTGGCCGCACCGCCGTTGGTGGTCCACTTCTTCTCGCCGTTGAGCACGTAGCTGTCGCCGTCCTTCACCGCCCGCATCCGCAGCGAGCCGGCGTCGGACCCGGCGAACTTCTCCGACAGGCAAAACGCCGCCAGGTTCTCGCCGGTGCAGACCTTGGGCAGGTACGTCTGCTTCTGTTCCTCGGTGCCCGCGAGCAGCAGCGGGAAGGTGCCCAGGGCGTTCACCGCGTACAGGACGCCCACCCCGCCGCACGCCCGCGACAGCTCCTCGACGCACACGCACAGGTCGATCAGCCGGCCCCCGACGCCCCCGAACTCCTTGGGCACCCAGACCTTCAGCAGGCCCGCCTTCGCCAGCTCGTCCTTGATCTCCCAGGGGTACTCCTGCAGCTGGTCGTACTTGGCCGCCAGCGGGCGCACCACGCGGTCCGCCAGGTCCTTCGCCACCTCGCGCCAGGGCGACACTTCCAGGGGATTGACCTCGCTCACAGAGTCCTCCTTGCCGGGATTGCTCCAAGCTGAGGCGCCATTCTGGCACACGGGTGCGGCCGGCGCAACCGGCGCGCCGGGCGGCCCGGAAGGCTTACGCGTCCGCGCCGCGCGCTGCCGGGACCCGGCGCGCACCCCTTTTGCGCTTGCACCGGCCTGGGGTTTGGGCCAAATTGGTCGGGCGCGGCGGATGGACCGCTCCGACCTCGGACCTCAAGGAGGCAGCATGAAACGAGTACTCGCCCTGGTGTGCCTGGGCCTGCTGGTGGCAGGCGGGGTGCTCGCCAGCCCCTGGACCGGCATGCAGAAGCTCATGACCAAGGGCTTCAGCGCGAACATGGTGATGGACGAGGTGGAGAAGGACGGCGGCAAGCTGGTGCTCCACTCCGAGTCCCAGGTGATCATGCTCAAGCACCGCATGCGGGTGGACATGGACCTCAGCAAGATGGAGACCGGCAAGAAGAAGGACAAGGAGGGCATGCCCCCGGGCCTGAGCAAGATGTGGATGCTGACCGACATGGACCGCAAGGTGATGGACACGGTCTACCCGGACAGCAAGATGTACATGGAGTCGGACCTGAGCAAGCCGAACAAGATGAACAAGGCCCCGCGCCAGGACTGGTTCCGCAACCCCGACATGACTCTGGAGGACGTGGGCGCGGAGACGGTGGACGGCCACCCGTGCCGCAAGGTCAAGGCCACCTGGAAGTCGCAGGAGGGGGACGAGGCCGAGGAGCACGCCGCGTACATGTGGCTGGCCAAGGACCTCGAGGAGTTCCCGGTCAAGATCCAGCCCATCGACGAGAAGAGCGACAACATCTCCACGCTCACCTACAAGGACGTCAAGATCGGGCACGTGGACGAGAAGTCCCTGGAGGTGCCCGCCGGCTTCAAGAAGGGCGGCTTCATGGACCTCATGAAGGCCTCCATCAAGGGCCCGCGCCCGCACCCGTCCGGAGACTAGGCCGGGCGGCCGAGACCCCCTGGTTGCCGAAGTGCCCTCCGTGGGCCGGATCCGCGGAGGGCATTTCGTTGGGCGGCCGGGGGCGAGTTTGCCGGGCCTGGGATCGCCGGGAGTGAAATCCTAAGGCAATATTGGAAAATGAGTTATGGACGCGCTGCGGAGACCGCCCGGCCGGCGATGCGGGACGGCTGCGCAGGGCTCCGGGGCCGTCGCCCGGACCGGTTCGGGCCGCGGCCCGCGCCGCTCAGGAATCTTGTTCTTCCAGGGAACCCGGCGGGGGGTTCGTGCGTCCGAGAATATGAGCCGGCAGGACGGCGGGCGCCATCGCCAGTGCGTCAGGGCTTGCCTGCCCGGCATCCTCTTCTTCATGTCCGGTCGAGGTGGACCGTATCCGGGCTGCGTCATCCTCGCTCCGACCCGCGGGCCTCAGACTCACCCCTCAGAAGGAGTTCGCGGAATGAGCCATAGAATCGTGTGGACCGTTGCGCTCGCGCTGGCGGCCCTGGCCGGGCCGGCCAGCGCGCAGCGCGAGGGCGGGCCCGCCGCAGGCGCGGCGCCCCCCGGGCGCGCGGCGTTCGCCGAGCGGCTGCACCTGACCGACGCGCAGAAGGCCCAGTTGAGGCAGCAGTGGTTCGCCGCCGCCCACCGCCGGGTGGAGCTGGGCGCCAAGCTGGCCGATGCCCGGCTGCGCCTGCGCGAGCTGATGACCGCCGACAAGCTGGACGAGACCGCCGTCCGGGCCCAGGCCCGGGCCTTGGGCGATCTGCAGGGCCAGATGGTCCAGGCCCGGATCGAGAACCGCCTGGGGATGCTCGGCGTCTTGACGGCCGAGCAGCGGGAGACGCTCCGCGAGCTGCGCCCGGGCCTGGGAGCGGGACGCGGGGCGGGCCGGATGCGCAGGATGCCCGGGATGGGACCCCGCCGCGGGCATGGAGCGGGACCCACGGGTTGGCTGGAGGACGAGGGACCGCCAGGTCCCGGTCCGGATGGGGACATGAGGATGTTCCGCCTGCCCCCGGACGGTCCGCCGGACCTCCCGCCGCCGCCTGAGGATCCCGAGGCGGGCTCCGGACCCGAATAGCGCCGGCGCCGGCCGGATTGCAGCACCGGATGCCCCCGGGCATTTGCCGCCCGGGGGCATTGCCATTAGGGTGGGACCATGCGCGCCGGATTGCTGGCCTGGATGGCCGTGGCGGTGGCGACGGGGGTGGCCGCGGCCCCGCGGGCGCCCGCGCCCGCGCCGCGGCCGCGGCCCGAGGTGATGCGGGGCATCACCCTGAGCCTGTTCTACCCGCGGGACCGCGCCCAGGTGCCGGCCAGCCTCGAGCGCATCGCGGCGCTCGGGGCGACCCACGTCTCGGTGCCGATCCCGCTGTGGCAGGACGGGGTGGCCACGACCACGGTGGACTGGGACCCGCGGCGCACCCCTTCGGACTCCCTGGTGGCGCGCGTGGTGCGCGAGGCGCACGCCCGCGGGCTCCGGGTGGTGCTGTTCCCGCTGCTGAGCCTGCGCGAGACCGGGCCCGGGCGGTGGCGCGGAGCGCTCCGCCCGGCCGACTGGGGCGCGTGGTTCGCTTCCTACCGGGAGCAGCTGCTGCGCTGCGCGCGCGTGGGGCGCGTGGCCCAGGCCGACTGGCTGTGCGTGGGGGCCGAGCTGGCCTCCAGCGTGGCCCACGCCGGCCGGTGGCGGCAACTCATCCGGTCGGTGCGCGCCGCGTTTCCGGGGTGCCTCATGTACTCGCGGAACTGGGACAGCACTGGCGGGCTGGCGTTCGGGGCCGAGCTCGACTTGGTGGGTCTCAACGCCTACTTCGAGCTGGTCGGCGGGCAACAACCCACCGCGGCCGCGCTGGCGCGCCGATGGGCGCAGATCCGCCGCCGCCTCGAGCGCCGAGCGGGCGCGCTCGGGGGACGGTTCGTGTTCACCGAGGTGGGCTACCCCAGCTCCGAGCGGGCCGCGGCCCGGCCGTGGGACTACCTGGGCCCGCGCACCAGCCGGCCGGATCTACAAGACTTGTGCTTCGAGGCCTTCTTCCGGGCGTGGGCCGGGGATCCGCGCCTGGCCGGGGCGTTCGTGTACCTGTGGTCGGCGCGCGAAGGCGACGCTGGCGACCCTGGCTATTCCATCCGCGGCAAGCCGGCCGAGCGCACCGTGGAGCGGTGGTTCAAGGCCGGCTTCCCGCTGGCCGACCCGGATTCCGCCCGCGCCCCGGCGCCCGCAAAATGAAGCAGGGGCACGGCGGCGCCGTGCCCCTTCCAAAAAAGCCCGCGGACCAGACCCACGTCTCACAGGCGCAGTCTCGTGTCGCTCCGGTTACAGAGGATCCGGTCGCGGGGCTTTCGCTGGTCTCTTCAAGAACGCAGAGAGTATAGACGCAATGGGATAAAGTGTCAAGTACCTATCTGAAGGGTGCCGGGGGTTCAGGCCACCGGCCGGGAGTCCCGGGGGTCCAGGGCGTCGCGCAGTCCGTCCCCCAGGAAGTTGAAGCAGAACAGGGCCAGCGACAGGACCACGCCGGGGGCGGCCACCAGCCAGGGGAACAGCGAGATCACGCTGGCCCCGTCGGCCACCAGCGTGCCCCAGGAGGCCGCCGGAGGCTCCACCCCCAGCCCCAGGAACGACAGGAACGCTTCCTGCAGCATCACCGCCGGCACGGTGAGGGTGGCGTACACGATCACCGGTCCCAGCGTATTCGGCACCAAGTGGCGCAGCAGGATCGCCCCGTCCCCGGAGCCCAGGGCCCGGGCGGCCTCCACGAAGGCCTGCTGCTTCAGCGACAGCACCTGGGCGCGCACGATCCGGGCCATGGTGAGCCACTGGACCGCGCCCAAGGCCACGAACAGCATCAGCAGGCTGCGGCTGAAGAACACCAGCAGCAGGATCACCAGGAACAGGTACGGCAGCGAGTACAGCACGTCCACGAAGCGCATCATGAGCTCGTCGGTGCGCCCGCCGCGGTAGCCGGCGAGCGCCCCGTAGAGCACCCCGATGACGAGGCTCACCAGCATCCCCAGCAACCCCACCGCCAGGGAGATCCGCCCGCCGTGCAGGGTGCGGCTGAGCACGTCCCGGCCCAGGAGGTCGGTGCCCAGCGGGTGCTGGGGCGCGGGCGGCGTGGCCCCCAGCGCCAGGTCCTGGGCGGTGGGCGAGGGCAGCCCCGGGATCCAGGGCGCCCCGAAGGCCAGTGCCGCGAGGAGCGCCAGGAACACCCCGGAGGCCACCGCCATGCGGTTGCGCCGCAGGCGGTGCCAGGCGTCCCGCCACGGCCCCGACAGCCGCTCCCGGGCGCGCCCGCCGGCCCCCGGCCCCCGCCTCCCCGGAACGCCACTCACGACAGCTCCACCCGCGGGTCCAGCCGCGCGTACAGGATGTCCACCACCAGGTTCAGCACCAGCAGCAGTGCCGCGTAGAACAGCACCGTGCCCAGCACCACGGTGTAGTCGCGGTTGAGCGCGGCGGCGTACAGCTGCCGGCCCAGGCCCGGGACCGCGAAGATGCTCTCCACCGCCACCGAGCCGGTCACCAGGCCCGCCGCGGCGGGCCCCAGGTAGGAGACCACCGGCAGCGCCCCGGCGCGCAGGGCGTGGACGCCCAGCACCCGGGCCTCCGGGAGCCCCTTGGCGCGGGCGGTGCGGATAAAGTCCTGCCCCAGCGTCTCGGCCATCCCGGCGCGGGTGAGCCGGGCGATGTAGGCCGCGTAGAGCGCCGAAAGCGTCACCACCGGCAGCACCGGGTGGGGCCAGCCGGCCCACAGCGCCGGTGGCAGCCAGTACAGGTGGAGCGAGAACACCAGCCCCAGCATCGGCCCGAGCACGAAGTTGGGGACCGACACCCCCAGGAGCGCCACGGACATGGACAGGTAGTCGGCCCACCGGTTCCGGCGCCACGCCGCCAGCACGCCCAGCGCGCCGCCCACCACCAGCGCCCAGCCCAGCGCCAGGCCGCCCAGCGCCAGCGACACCGGGAACGCCTGGGCGATGATCTCCCGCACCTGCAGCGACGGCCGCCGGTAGGAGGGGCCGAAGTCGAGCCGCGCGGCGTTGCCCAGGAAGCGCACGTATTGCACCGCCAGTGGCCGGTCCAGGCCGTAGCGGGCGGCCAGCGCCGCGCGGGCCGGGGCCGGGATGTCCCGCTCGGCCAGGAACGGGCCGCCCGGCGCCAGGCGCAGCATGAAGAAGGTCAGGGTGGCCACCGCCCACAGGGTGGGCACCATGAGCAGCAGCCGGCGCGCCACGAAGCGGGTCATCGCTCCACGCCTCCCGGCCGCGCGCCGCGGTCGAGCCACACGTACTTCAGCTCCTGCACGTCCAGCGCGTTGGTCTCCAGGCCGCGGACGTAAGGCTTGATCAGCTCGTACACCTGCAGGTGGTAGATGGGCACGATGGGCCCGCGGGCCAGCGCCACGTCCTCGGCCCGGCGCAGCAGGCGCAGCCGCCGCGCGGTGTCCGGTTCCGCGGCGGCTGCGGCCAGCAGCGAGTCGTACTCCGGGTCGGCCCACCCGGTCCGGTTGTTGCCGTCGCCGCCGCGCAGGGTGGACAAGAAGGTGTACGGGTCGAGGTAGTCCGCCAGCCAGGTGCGGCGGGCGATGTCGTAGTGCAGCGAGGTGGTGGCCTCCAGGTACGAGCCGAACTCCATGTTGGAGATGCCCACGTCCACCCCCAGCTCGCGGCGCCACATGCTCTGGATGGCCTCCGCGATCCGGCGGTGGTCCTCGCTGGTGGTGATGAGGATGTCCAGGCGGCGCATGCCGCGCCCGCCGGGGTAGCCGGCCTCGGCCAGCAGGGCGCGCGCGCGGGCCGGGTCCCACGGGTAGCCCGGGGGATTCACGTAGCCGGGGTAGCCCCGCGGGGTGATCCCGCCCCACGGCGCGCGCGTCCCGCGCAGGAGCTTCTCGGCGATGGCCCGCCGGTCCAGGGCCAGGTTCAAGGCCAGGCGCACCCGCGGGTCGTCCAGCGGCTTGCGGGTCACGTTCAGGGAGTAGAAGTAGGTCCCCTGGAACGGGCCGGAGTGCAGGTCGGCATAGCGGCGGAGATACGGGATGTAGCCGCTCGGGATGTACCCGCTGGGGTTCCAGTC
>DATKKS010000103.1:0-5663 GCA_035542815.1 Saccharimonadales bacterium (SeqCode)
CGCGATCAATGGCTTCTACCGGTTCTTCAAGGGCTTCAAGAAGCACCTGCACACGGTCGAGGTGGTGAGCGGGGTGGTGATGATCGCCGCCGGGCTCCTGATCCTCACCGGAAGTCTGACCATCCTGTCCAACTGGTTCAGCCAATGGCTGCCCAACGTGGGGTGAGACGCATGACCAAGACGACGTTCCCCGGCCGCGCTGCGCTGGCGCTCCTGGCGCTTGCGGGGTTGTGCCTGGCGGCGGGCTGCAGCCCGCAGCGCGAGAAGAGCGCCGCCGGGGCCCCGGGCCAGCAGGCGGCGACCTCGGGCGGGGCCGCCGGCACGGGCGCTGAGGCCGGCGCCGCGGGCGCGGAGAAGCCCTGGCCGGCCCCGGACTTCGCGCTGGCCACGGTCGGTGGCGGCACGGTGCGGCTGGCCGACCTCAAGGGCAAGGTGGTGCTGGTGGACTTCTGGGCCACCTGGTGCCCGCCGTGCCGCAAGGAGATCCCCCACCTGGTGACCCTGTACCAGAAGTACAAGGACCAGGGCCTGGAGGTGGTGGGGCTGGCCGACGACCCGCGGGACCACGCCCAGGTGGCGCCGTTCGTGGCCCGCCAGAAGATCCCCTACACGGTGGCCTTCAGCGCCGAGAACACCGCCGACAGCTTCGGCGGGGTGGTAGGCTACCCCACGGTGTTCGTGATCAACCGCACCGGGCAGGTGGTGCAGAAGTTCATCGGCTACGCCGACGAGGGCAACCTTGAGGCGGCCGTCAAGCGGCAGCTGTAGGGCCGCCGCGGCCGGAACCGGAATCCCGTCCCGGGGCGCGGGCCGGCCCGCCGCCCCGACCGGAGGAAGAACGTCCATGCCAGACTCGCGCTTCGTCTCGGTGGGCAGGCGGCTGCTGATGGCCCTGTCGTTCGGGCTGCTGGCGGCCGGCACGCCCGCCGGGGGCAACGCTCCCGCGGACTTCACGCTGGATTTCGTGTCGGACCTGAAGGGCAACCTCGAGCCCTGTGGCTGACACGCCGGCCAATACGGCGGGGTGGCCCGGCGGGCCGCCTATCTGAAGAAGGCGCAGAAGGAACCCGGACACCGGCTGCTGGTGGCCGGCGGAGATTTCTTCTCCCCCGGCTCCACCGAGGAGCGGCTCAAGGGCGTGTACTCGCTGAAAGCCTTCCGGTACATGAAGTACGACGCCATCGGCCTGGCGGACTTCGATTTCTCGCACGGCCTGAAAACCTTGCAGGAGAGCATCGAGGGCCTGCCGGTGGTGACCACCAACCTGGTCTGGAGCGACTCCCACAAGCCGGTGGGCGAGCCCATGATCGTCAAGAGGTTCGAGGGCATCCCCTCGGAGAACGATCCGCACGCCGAGTTCCGGGTGGCGGTGTTGTCCTTCATGGACGAGCGCTTGCAGGGGCCGATGGACTTCTACCTGGACAAGTCCGAGCCCAAGGTGGTCATCCAGCCGCTGCTGGCCGCCGCCCAGGAGTGGGTGCCCAAGGCGCGCAAGAAGGCCGACCTGGTGGTCGCCCTGGTGCACATCAACTCCACCGAGGCGGTCAAGCTGGCGACCCAGGTGCCGGGCATGGACGTGATCGTGACCGGCCACACCGCCGAGGAGATCATTGACCCGCCGCGCCGCGAAGGTTCCACCTGGGTGGTGTCCAACGGCGACCGCGGCCGCTTCGTGGGCGAGCTGCGCTTCAACGTGGACCGGGAGCGGAAGTTCTCCGACCCGGCCCCGCGGCAGGTGACCCTGGACCAGCAGGTGGGCGAGGACAGCCTGGCCAAGGGGCTGGTGGCCGAGTTCCACCTGAAGCTGGACACCGAGCGGGCGAAGAAGCCCTCGCCGTCGTCCTCCGTCGTCGCGCCCACGCAGTGGGCCACGTTCCAGGTGTGCGTGAACTGCCACCAGGCGCCGGTGGACTCGTGGAGCCACACCCCGCACGCGCAGGCCTACGCCACCCTGGTCAAGTCCGGCAACCAGAAGGACGAGAAGTGCCTGAGCTGCCACGTGCTGGGGCTCAAGACCCCGGGCGGCTTCGACCCTGCCAACCCGCAGCCGATCATGGCCGGCGTGCAGTGCGAGAGCTGCCACGGCCCGGGCGTGCAGCACTCCATCGCCAGCGACGCGAACCGCAAGCAGACCATCGTGGGCAAGCCGGACGAGAAGACCTGCCGCACCTGCCACACGCCGGACCAGAGCCCGCAGTTCGATTTCGCCAAGTACTGGGAGAAGATCAAGCACTGATGCCTGGCCGCCGGCCCGTTGCTCTGGTCGTCATGGACGGCTGGGGAGCCCGCGAGGACTCCCGCTACAACGCGGTCGCCCTGGCGCGCACCCCCAGCTTCAACCGGCTGCGGCGCGACTTTCCGAACACCCAGCTCCTGACCTCGGGCGAGGCGGTGGGCCTGCCCGCGGGGCAGATGGGCAACTCGGAGGTCGGGCACCTCAACCTGGGGGCCGGGCGCGTCGTGTACCAGGACCTGGTGCGCGTGGACCGCTCGGTGAGTTCCGGGGAGTTCTTCCGCATCCCGGCGTTCGTGGACCTGATGCGCGCGGTGCGGGCGCGCGGCACGGCGCTGCACCTGGTGGGCCTGGTCTCCGACGGCGGGGTGCACAGCCACCAGCGGCACCTGTGGGCGCTGCTGGAGCTGGCCCGGCGCGAGGGCCTGGAGCGGGTCCACGTGCACGCGATCCTGGACGGCCGCGACACCCCGCCCGAGAGCGGCGCGGGCTTCGTCGGGGAGCTGCTGGCCCAGATGCGGCGCGTCGGAGTGGGCGACGTGGCCAGCGTGGGCGGCCGCTACTACGCCATGGACCGCGACCAGCGCTGGGAGCGCGTGAAGCGGGCCTTCGACGCCATCGCGCAGGGCGAGGGCCCGCGCGCCGCCGACCCGGTGCAGGCGGTGCGCGACTCGTACGCGGCGGGCAAGACCGACGAGTTCGTGCTGCCGGTGGTGATCGGGGCGGAGGCCCCCGTTGGGCCGATGCGCCCCGGTGACGGGGTGATCTTCTTCAACTTCCGAGCCGACCGGGCGCGGGAGATCTGCCAGGCGCTGGCCGACCCCGCCTTCCAGGGCTTCCCGCGGACGCTCCCGGGCGTCGAGCTGGTGACCCTGGCCCGCTACCGGGCAGACTTCCCGTTCCCGGTGGCCTTCGACAGCGAGCGGCTGGTGCAGATCCTGGCCGACGTGTGGGCGGAGCACGGCCTCACCAACCTGCGCATCGCCGAGACCGAGAAGTACGCCCACGTCACCTACTTCTTCAACGGCGGCCAGGAGCCGCCCTTCCCGGGCGAGGAGCGCGTCCTGATCCCCTCGCCCAAGGTGGCGACCTACGACCTCCAGCCCGAGATGAGCGCGCCGGAGCTGACCCGCCGGCTGCTGGAGCTGATCGCCTCGCGGAAGTTCGACGCGCTGGTGGTGAACTACGCCAACCCCGACATGGTGGGGCACACCGGGGTGCTGGAGGCGGCCATCCGTGCGGTCGAGACGGTGGACTCCGGGATCGGGCCGGTGGTGGATGCCATCCTGGCCCAGGGCGGGGCGGCCATGGTGACCGCCGACCACGGCAACTGCGAGCAGATGTGGGACGACACCACCGGCGGCCCGCACACCGCCCACAGCACCAACCCGGTGCCGTTCATCCTGGCCGACGCCGCCGGGCGTCCGCCGCTGCGCGCGGGCGGCATCCTGGCGGACGTGGCGCCCACCTTCCTGGGCCTCATGGGCCTGCCGGTGCCGGCCGAGATGACCGGCAAGGACCTGCGCGTCCGTGGCTAGGTCTTCGCGGCGCCGCCGGCGGGCCGGCGGCGGTGGGGCGCGCCCGGCGGCGCCCCGGCGGGCTTCGGGAGCGACGCCTGCGGCGGCGCGCGTTCAGACTGCTGCGCCGGCGCCGGCCCCGCCCCCGGCACCGGCATCCCCCGCGTCGCCCAAGAGCCATGCGCCGGCCGCCTCCGGCCTGCTGCTCATCGCCAACCAGTGGGTCCGCGGGCGCGACCGGGCCGCGGTGACCGATCCGTTCACCGGGCAGGTGGCCGCCGAGGTGGAGCACGCCGGCCCGCGCGAGCTGGACCAGGCCCTGGCCGCCGCCCGCGCCGCCGAGCCGGTGCTGGCCGGCTGGACCCGCCACCGCCGGGCCGCGCTCTTGGCCGAGGCCGCGCGGCTCCTGCAGCGCGACCACGAGCACCTGGCCGGCCTCGTCACCCGCGAGGCGGGCAAGCCCATCCGCCTGGCGCGCCTGGAGGTGGACCGCGCGGTCCGCACCTTCACCGTGGCCGCGGCGGAGGCGATCCAGCCGCTGGGCGAGCTGCACGCGGTGGACTCGGAGCCCGGCGGCGAGGACTACGTGGCGCGCAGCGAGCGCTTCCCGCTGGGCACGGTGGCGGCCATCGCGCCGTTCAACTTCCCGCTCAACCTGGTGGCCCACAAGGTCGCCCCGGCGCTGGCGGTGGGCAACCCGGTGGTGATCAAGCCGCCCACCCAGGCGCCCTCGGCGGCGCTGCACCTGGGCCGCCTGCTGGTGGAGGCGGGGGCGCCGCCGGGGGCGGTGAACGTGGTGCCCTGCCGCCCCGACGTGGCCCAGGCCCTGGCCACCGATCCGCGGGTCAGGATGTTGTCCTTCACCGGCAGCGCCGAGGTGGGCTGGCGGCTGCGGGCGCTGGCCGCCGAGAAGCGCTGCGTGATGGAGCTGGGCGGCAACGCCGCCGCGGTGGTGCACTCGGACGCGGACCTCGAGTGGGCCGCGCGGCGGCTGGCCCTGGGGGCCTATTTGTACGCCGGACAGGTGTGCATCGCGGTGCAGCGGGTGGTGGCCGAGCGCAGCGTGCTGCGGCGCTTCGCGCGGCTGCTGGCCCACGCCGCCGAGGACCTGCCGGCGGGCGACCCGTGGGACCCGGCCACGGTGGTGGGGCCGATGATCGATTCCGGCGCCCGGGAGCGGGTGGAGGAGTGGGTGCGCGAGGCCCTCGGACGGGGCGCCACGCCGCTGGTGGCTGGGGGCCGCCGCGGCGCGGTGCTGCTGCCGGTGCTGCTGGAGGACGCCCCCGAGGACGCCCGGGTGTGCGCCGAGGAGGTGTTCGGGCCGGTGGCGGTGCTGAGTGGTTACGACACCTTCGAGCAGGCCCTGGAACAGGTGAACCGCTCCCGCTACGGGCTGCAGGCCGGCGTGTTCACCCAGGACGCCGGGCGCATCGAGCGGGCGTTCCGGACGTTGGACGTGGGCGGAGTGGTGGTGAACGACTACCCCACGCTGCGCTTCGACCACCTGCCCTACGGCGGGGTGAAGGCCTCCGGCCAGGGCCGCGAAGGGGTGCGCTCGGGGATGCTCGAGATGACCGAGCCGCGGCTCCTGCTCCAGCGAGTGCCGGGGCTGTCCGAGGCCCGGGCAGGCCGGCCGGCCGCGGCGCCGGAACCGAAGCCGGCGGCCCCGGCCGCGCCGCCGCCCCATGCGACTCGGCCGAAGCCGGCCGGGCCGCCCGCCCCCGGGCCGCCTAGGTCCTCCGGGGGCCGCGCCGGCCGCGGGCGCCGGGCCCCTCGGGGCCGGCCACACCGATGAAGATCTGGCTCAGGATGCGGCCGCGGGCCGCCGATTCAAGAGCTGACCGCGAGCCCGATCCGCGGGGCCCGCGGGTGAACCCCCCTCGCCGGAGATCCCCTTGCGCATCCTGGTGACC
>DATKKS010000104.1:0-48630 GCA_035542815.1 Saccharimonadales bacterium (SeqCode)
TGCCGCAGCGACGGCAGGCCCCGGTCCTTGGCCGACAGATCCTCCGGCCCCGCCGGCAGCGGCCACCGGATCCCCAGCTCGGGGTCGTTCCACGCGATCCCCAGGTACACCGCGCCGGGCCGGAAGTGGGCGTTCACGAGATAGCCGTAGATCGCGCCCTCCGAGAGCACCTGGTAGGAGTTCCCCAGCCCCTTGGCCACGTACAGCGCCTTGGTTCGGTCCAGGGTGAAGGTGCGCACCTGCTTGAAGGTCGCCGAGTCCGGACGCAGGTCGGCGATCGCCGAGAACACCTCGCCCGCGATCACGTGGATGTACTTGTCCCAGGGCTCGGCGTGGATGCCGCGCAGGATGCCGCGCCGCAGGTTCTCGGAGATGTTCCACTGCACCGGGCCGAGCGGGGGCAGGCCGGCGGCCGCCAGCTTCTCCTGCTGGAAGGCCTCGCGGAACGAGCCCCGGGCGTCGGCGTGCACCGCCAGATCCACCAGGAACAGCCCCTGGATGTCGGCGGGCGTGACGATCAGCTCGGGCATCCTCTCTCCCTTGGATGCGGTCCCGGGCCGGGGAGCGCGCCCCGCGACGCCGCGGCGGGCCGCCCCGGCGGCGCCCTCGCGCTACACGGCCCGCAGCAGCAGGACCGGGACTCCGATGTCGTGCTGCACGCGGCTGGCGGTGGAGCCGAACACGATGTCAGCCAGGAACCGGTGCCCGTGGGTGCTCATGGCCACCAGGTCGCACCCCTTCTCGCGCACCCACTTCACGATCTCCCGCACCGGGTCGCCGTAGGCCAGCTCCGCCTCCACCGCGATCCCCTCGGCCACGAACTCCGCACGCACCTTCTCCAGGTACGCGGTGTCCGACCGCACCTCCTCGCTCACCGCGTCGGGCCCGTACCAGCGGGCGGCCCACCCGTCGGCCACGTGCAGCAGCACCACCCGGCTGCCCATGAGCCGGGCCAGCGGCTTCACGTGCTCCAGGATCGCCCGATCGGTCGGGGTGGCATCCAGGGTGATCAGGATCCGCTCGTACACGCTGACCTCCGCGCCGGGCCGCCGGCTAGCCCCCGGTGAGGACGTGCCAGGCCGTTCGGACCGATTCCGGCAGGCCGAGCACGTCCATCAACGTGATCAGGATCGCGCTGCCCCAGCCCGCCACCAGCAGGAACCAGCCCAGCCGCCACTTGCCCATCCGCCTGCGGGAGCTGGTGAAGTGTAGCAGAGGGAACATGGCCAGCGGGAGCTGCAGCGCCAGGACCACCTGGCTCAGGATCAGCAGCTCGGTGACGCTGCTGTCCCCCCGCAGGGCGATGATCAGAACCGCGGGCAGGATCGCCAGCATCCGGGTGATGAGCCGGCGCACCCATGGCCGGATCCGCCAGTGCATGAAGCCTTCCATCACCACCTGCCCGGCCAGCGTCCCGGTGATGGTGCTGCTCTGGCCGCTGGCGAACAGCGCCACCGCGAACAGGGTGCTGGCCAGGGCGCTCCCGAGCAGCGGCGCCAGCGTGAGGTAGGCGATGCGGATCCAGTCGCTGTCGGGCCCGAAGGTCACCGTCCCGGCGCCCGGCACGGCCACGCCACTCTTGCCGTAGAAGACCAGCGCCGCCAGCACCAGGATGGCGGCGTTGATGAAGAACGCCACGGTCAGCGCCGCCGCCGAGTCGAAGGTGTTGAAGCGGATGGCCATGCGCATCGAGGGCTCGTCCCGCTGGAGCTTGCGCGACTGCACCAGCGCCGAGTGCAGGTAGAGGTTGTGGGGCATGACCGTGGCGCCGATGATCCCGATCGCCACGTACAGCATCCCCGGCTGGCGGAAGCCGGGCGTGGCCAGGGCATGGGCCATCTCCGCCAGGGCGGGCCGCGTCTGGGGCAGGACGAACAGCTCGATGTAGTAGCAGGCGGCGATGGTGCCCACCAGGATCGCCACCACGGCCTCGATGGTCCGCACGCCGGCGCGCTGCAGCCCCAGCAGCAGCAGCACGTCGAAGGCGGTGATGATGACCGCCCACAGGAGCGGGATGTGGAACATCAGGTTGAGCGCGACCGCGCTGCCCAGCACCTCCGCCAGGTCGCACGCGCCGATGGCCAGCTCGGTGAGCAGCCAGTTGGGCCAGCGGGTCCACTTCGGGTACCAATCGCGGCACGCCTGGGCCAGATCCCGCCCCGAGACCACGCCCAGTCGGGCGGCGATGGCCTGCATGAAGATGGCCATCAGGCTCGCCAGGGCCACCACCCACAGCAGGGCGTACTTGAACTGCGCCCCGCCCAGGAGGTCGGTGCCCCAGTTGCCGGGGTCCATGTAGCCGACGCTCACCAGCAGCGCCGGGCCGGCGAACGCCCGCCACTGGCGGAAGAACCCCGCCGTGGGCCGCGGCACCGCCACCGAGCCGTGCAGCCCCTCGAGCGAGGGAGAGTGCTTCCCGCGCCTCTGTCGGGGAGGACCGGAGGAGCGCGCGGGCGTCACGGCCGGGCCCTCGGCGCCCGGCCGGCCGGGCGGAACGTGCGGCGCGGCGGCCTGCCGGCGCGCGCGCCCGGGGCCGCGGGCGGAGCCGGGAGCACCCGCACCGCCCGGGCCAGCTCCGGGCTCAGCAGCACCCGGCGCCGGCCCACGCGCAGCTCCGCCGAGCCGTCGAACTGCAGCCGCCGGAGCAGCGTGACCCGGCGCCCCGGAGCCAGCCCCAGCCCGGTCAGGTGCTGGAGCGCCTCGGGCCGGGAGTCCTCCAGCCGGCTCACCACGGCGCGGGCGCCCGGCAGCAGGTCGGCCAGCGGGCGCGAGACGTCCTCGCGCAGGCGGCCGTGGCGGTCGGGGATGGGATCCCCGTGCGGATCCCGGCGCGGGAAGTCCAGCAGCCGGTCCAGCGCGTCCGCGAGGGAGTCGGAGGCGGCGTGCTCCAGCGCGTCCGCCTCGCGGTGCACCTGGTGCAGCGGGAAGCGGCACACCCGGTGCAGGAACACCTCCAGCAGGCGGTGGCGCCGCAGCACCGAGGTGGCGGCGCGCCGGCCTGCGGCGGTGAGCGAGGCGCCCTGGTAGCGCCGGTAGCGCACCAGGCGCCGTTGCGACAGGCGCTGCAGCATGTGCGTCACGGAGGCCGCCCGCACCTTGAGGCGCGCGGCCAGCTCGGAGGTGCCCACGCCGCGCCCCGGCTCGGCGAGCTGGAGCAGGGCCTTGAGGTAGTCCTCGACGGTGGCGGTGGGCATGAGTTCAGGGTGTGCTAAATGAAAAGTTAGGTCAAGCTAAAACCGGCGGGCGGACGGGGCCGAGCGCTGCCAAGTCAGGGGCCCTCGAGGGTGACGGTCGAGTAGGAGCGCGGCGCCGCGAGCGCGGCCAGGGTGAAGCTGGCAACGGCGCCCAGCCACAACCCGGTCGCCGCACCGATCGCGGCGCTCCGCAGCGAGGCTGCCCAGATCGCCGGGTACGCCCCGGGATGAGCGGATCCGTCTTGGACGCCCACCGAACCGCCGATCACGGCGCCCATGCCAGCGCCGAACACGGTGCAGACCAGCATCGGCACCATCGGCAGTCCGTTGCGCTGCCGGTACTGGATCCGCGCCACGTCGCGAAACGGCAGGCTGTGGATCTCCGCGGAATCGGCCTGCCCGGTGGCCACGCGCAGCAGCACCGAGTCGAAATCCACCGACCGGTACAGGCCGGCGAGGGTGCTCCCGTCGCGCAGGGTGAGGCGAAGCGGCTCTCCCGGCTGCAGCCGGGGCACCGCCTCGAGTGGGTCGGTGGGCACCTTGGGCGGCGAACCGAGGGTGCCCCGGCCGAACGCGATGAGGCCGGTGGCCCCGCCCGCCGCGGCCCCCAGCACGAGCGAAGTGAGCGAGGGCGGGTGGGAGCCGTGCGCCAGCGCGACCAGGCTGGCGCCGACGAATGCGCCCGCCATCCCGGCCGCCGCCCCGGCGGACCGGTGGGTGAGCGGGCGGATCTCCTGGATGTCCTCGAATGCGCAACTCGACCGGGGGCCGCCGGCGGGCGGCTGGGGCTCGAGCCACAGCCGGGTGCGGCCCAGCGTCACCGAGTGCATCTGGCCGGCCAGCTCCGTGCTGTCGCCCAACATCAGCCGGACCGGCGCGCCCGAGGGGATGGCCCCCGCGCGGAGGGCCAGGCAGCTCGGCTCGCCGGCGCGGGCGGGTGCCGGAGAGCCTTGGGTCGCCAGGGCGAGGAGGGCGGCCATCCACCAGGCCCGCATCGGGGCTCCTCTCGTGGGGTGCGAGTCCGGCTTCCCGGCGCCCCAGCCGGCGCCGGCCTCGCGTTCCGATCCCATCCTATCACCCCGGCCGCCCATGAGGTGTTCCCGGGTGAGCATCTCGGGTGGGATGCCCTCCCCAGTGTGGTCCGGGCGCAACCGGGTGTGGCCCGGGTGCGCCGCCGGCTGTTCCCAAAGGGGCAGGGGACAGGCCGTGGCGGCCCCCGCTGCGGCCAGCCCTCAGGCGTAACTCATTTGACGACAACATGACTATGTCGAACGGCCAGCTCGGGCAGGCGGCGGCACGGCCTATGCCTATCGTCCTGGGCGTGTGTGAAGCCCGGAAGTAGGACCCCACTTCCCATCAATTAGGAGGTTCCAAGATGGAACAGAATCGAAGCTGGTACCGATGGGCCGGCATCGCCGCCCTGGCCGCCCTGATCGGGTTGGGCTTCCTGGTGGTTCCGGCCGCCGCCCGCGCCGCAGTGCGCGTCTCCGTCGGGATCAACGCCCCGCCCTTCAACATCGCCTTCAGCTCCCGGCCCGCCGTGGTGGTGGTGCCCGGCGGCAGCGTCGGGTACGCGAACGACTTCGACGACGCCGACGTCTACTGCGTGGGCCCGTGGTGGTACGCGTTCCGGGCCGGCTTCTGGTACCGCTCCCGGGGCTGGCGGGGTCCGTGGGCGGCGGTGGAGTTCGGGCGGGTGCCGCGCGCGCTCATCGGCGTGGGGCCCAGCTACTACCGTTACCACCACGTGCCGGCGGCCGAGTGGCGTCGCAACCACAACTGGGACGACCGGACCTGGAAGACCGTGTGGCGGGAGGATCGCCGCGAGGCGCGCGGGAACCGGCGCCAAGCGCGCGAGGATCGCCGCGAGGCCCGGCGCGACCGGTAGGGATGTCCGCGCCAAGGGCGCCCGGGCGTGTGGATAACCCGGGCCGCCCGGCGCGGTGGAAAACTCCGCCGGCTGCAACGCCCGCGCGGGACCCGCTCCCCGCGGCGAAGCGGCCGGCGAGTTTTTTTCTGGCGCGGAGGTCGCGATCCTTGAACGCGCCGCGCGCGCGGTGCCATAATCCCGGCCATGGGACAGCCCTTCTTCCTGGCGATCGCAGGCAACATCGGCGTCGGCAAGACGTACCTCACGCGTCTCATCCACCGCCGCCTCGGCTGGATCGCCTACCTCGAGCCCGCCATCGAGAATCCCTTCCTCGCGAAGTTCTACGCCGACATGAAGACCTGGGCGCTGCGCTCCCAGATGTACTTCCTCGAGCACCGCGCCGACTTCCAGCGGCGGATGATGCGCTCCGAGGATCACTTCATCCAGGACCGCACCATCTACGAGGACGCCGAGGTGTTCGAGCGCGGCCTGTACCACATGGGCCTGCTCACCGAGGCCGAGCACCTCGAGTACCGCGCCGAGTACCAGCGCATCCTGGCCGAGTTCCGGCCCCCCGACATGGTCATCTACCTGCGCGCCCACCCCGAGACGCTCCTGCGGCGCATCGCCCAGCGCGGGCGCGAGTGCGAGCGCTCCATCACCGCCGAGTACCTGGGCCGGCTGGAGCAGAGCTACGAGCGCTGGGCCGAGGAGATCTCCTCCACCGTGCGGGTGCACTGCATCGACACCAACAAGCTCAAGGACCTGGCGGGCTCCGAAGAGGTGGAGGAGGTCCTGGACCTGCTGTGCCGCGAGACCGGCTCGGTCAAGACCCGCAGCGGCACGGAAGGCTGAAGGCGCAGGCGACCGCGCGGCGGCGCCGCGCGCCGCCGGCGGCCCTAGACGCGGCGGGGCGGCGCTCCCTGGAGATTCCATGAGGCTGGGTTACGTAGTCGGCGAGGTGGTGGCCACCGTCAAGATCTGCCCCATCTGCAACCACAAGCTGCTCCTGGTCCAACTGGTGGACGAGAAGGACCGGCCCAAGGGGCAGCCCCTGATCGCCGTGGACTGCGTGGACGCCGGCCCCGGCGAGAAGGTGCTGGTGGTGGACGAGGGCAACGCCGCCTCCCAGATCCTGGGCGGGCACCGCGAGCCGGTGCGGACCCTGATCGTGGGCGTGGTGGACCACGTGGACACGGAAGTGTAGCAGCCCTGGGAGGTGCCCATGTACGCGCCCGGCAGATTCGGAGGCCTGTTCCTGCTGTCGCTGCTGCCGCTGCTGTGCCTCGTGCTCCTGATCCCCGCCATCCTGTACCTGCTGACGCTGCACCGGACGCTGGCGCGCTGCGCCCCCGCCAACCGCACCATGGAGCCAGGCATGGTGTGGCTCACGCTGATCCCGCTGTTCGGACTGGTGTGGCAGTTCATCGTGGTGCTGCGGATGGCCGAGTCGCTGGCCCACGAGTTCCGCAGCCGCAGCCTGCAGGTCGAGCCGAAGCCCGGCCAGGACCTGGGCCTGGCCTACTGCATCCTGTCGGTGTGCGGGATCATCCCGTTCGTGGGGATTCTCACCGCCCTGGCCGGCCTGGTGTGCTGGATCATGTACTGGGTGAAGATCGCGGGCTACTCCGGCCAGCTGGGCGCCGCGGCCTATCCGGCTTACGCGGGCGCCCCGGGTGCGCCGCCCTACGCACCGCCCTACGCGCCGCCCGCGCCCGGCACGCAGCCCTACCCGCCGGGGGCGCCGCCCGGCTATCCCACCGCGCCTCCGGGCTACGCGCCTCCGCCTCCGCCGCCTCCCACCGCGCCGCCGCCGGGAGGCCCGCCGGGCTCGAGGCCGCCGGGGAGCTGAACTCTGAGGCCGGCCGGAGCGCCGGCCGAGGGCACCCCGGGACACCGAAATGCGATGGGCGGCCTTCCGGCCGCCCATCGCGTTCCGCCCGCCGCCCGCGCCCTCACGACACCATGATCTGGAACTTGCAGCGCCTCCCGCCGCGCAGGATCGAGTCCACCAGCTCGACCTGCACCGGCCGGCCCAGCCGGCGCTCGTGCATCTCCTTCACGTAGCCCACGGAGCAGTGGCAGTAGGTGGGCGAGATCTGCCCGGCGACCTGGGCCTCGACCAGCGGGCACAGGCAGATGCACTCCGGCGAGGCCTTGCCGGTCTCGGCGCTCCCCAGGTACTCGAAGTGGATCACCCGGCCCTCCATGGAGTAGCCGTGCTTCGCTCCCTCCTCGGCCACCCACTTGGAGAAGCGCTCCACCGCGTCGGCTGCGGGCGGGTGCCGGCGGGGCCCGGCGTAGGCGGTGAAGCAGGACCTGCCGTTCGCCTCCATCAGCCGCTTGCGCGTCGGCTCGTCCAGGTTCTGGTCCACCGCGTCGAAGAACCGCTTCACCCACCCGTCGGCGAACTCCATCCGCTTCGCGGCGCGCGCCACGGTCTTGTCGCCGGGCTGGGTCTCCGGCTGCGGCTCGGGCGCCGCCTGGGCCTCGGGTTTCTTCGGTGGCGCCTCCTCGGCCAGCGCGGCGCTCATGCCGCCGGCGGCCGCGCACATGCAGGCGCCCAGGCCGAACTGGCCCGCGCTGTTGATGAACTGTCTCCGGTTCATGTTGCCTCCTGCGGCGCGCCCGGCGCGCGCCCGGGCGCACTGCCGTGCGCCCCTACATCCTGCTGGGCGGAGGGCGCACTGCCGTGCGCCCCTACGGCGCCCCTACACCTTGGCCTTCTCCTTCACGAACTTGAGGATGGCCCGGAACTGGCTCTCGCCGTCGAGGCCGGCCTCGGCCAGCACCTTGTCGGCCTGGCCGCTGCCCAGGAAATGGCCCTTCTGGAACGGGTGCAGCGTGGCCGCCCGGCCGCGCTCGGACGCCACCCAGCGGTACATGGTGGGAAGGGTGAAGCCGGTGATCCCCATGGCCTCGGCCGCCCGGGCCGCCGGGAAGATCTTCTCCTGCTCGGCCCGCGGCAGCGCGTCGAACAGCTCGGCGCTGGAGACGTAGTACACGTCCAGGTCCAGGCCCTCCTTCTCCAGCAGCGGCAGCGCCTGCTCCACGAACGCGTAGGTCACGCCGCTCTCCTGCAGCACCACCGTGCCGTCCCCGTTCCGGCCCTTGGCCGCGCGCAGCCGGTACACCCCGGCGGCCGAGTCCGCCGCCGGCGCCAGCCCCAGCTTCGCGCGGTCGGGCACCTTCTCGTTGGGTCGGGTCACGAACGGCGCGATCACCGCGGGGCGCCGCGCCAGCGCGGCCGACACCAGCGGCCACATCTCCAGCGGGTCCCACGGCGTCAGGGTGATGAAGGTGCCGGGCGGGAAGTTGCCCTCCAGCAGCTGCAGCGCCTGCGGGTCGGCGTGGGTGGGGCCGTCCTCGCCGGTCTTGAGCCCGGCGTGCGCGCACACCAGGAAGAACGGCTTGTAGGGCTCCCGCGCGATGGCCTGCCGCGACTGCTGCCCGATGCAGTGCAGCCGGGCGCCGATGTGGCCCAGCGGGGCGATGAACGCGCCGTACGAGGAGCCGACGCCGATGTGGTGGCCGTACGTCGAGATCCCCGCCAGGACGCTGCACATGGCGTCCTCGCAGATGCCCCCGATGGAGAGCAGCCGCGCGCCGGGGTTGGTCCGGGCGTTGAAGTAGCCCTCGGGGAAGCCCTTGGCCACCACGTTCACGCTGGTGGAGCCCAGCAGGTCCGCCGCGGCCGCCATGAGCGCGCCGCCGCCGGCCTTGCTGTAGTGGTTGAGCACCCGGCCCAGCTCGTTGCGCAGGGTGGTGCTCTCGCCGGGCTTGAGGGCCACGTCGGCGGGCGGCTCGCCGCCGGCGTGCCGGGCCAGCTCGTACACCGGGCCCAGCTCGGGCGCCCCGGCGCGCGGCCGGCGCGCCCGCTTCTCCAGCCGGCCGCGGGCCTCCACCAGCCTCGCGGCCAGGGCCTTCACCGTGGCCGCGTCCCGCTCCAGGGCCTGGCGCACCACGCCCAGCGCCTCCCAGTAGCACTCCTCCATCACCTCGGCCTTGGCCCCGCCCTGGCAGCGCTGCGCGTTGGCCTCGCACTTCTGCAGCCGGGCGCCGGTCTTCTCCAACAGCGGCGCCACCGCGGTGTAGAAGCCCTCCGAGCACAGCTTGTGGCCCGCGCCGTGCGAGGCGCGGCCCTCGATCCCGTACTGCCAGCCCTTGGTGGTGCGGTACACGATGGCGGTGGGCTGGCCGTTGTCCAGCGCGGCCGCGCGGCGCTGGGCGGCGATCACCTGCTGCAGGTCGCGCCCGTCGGGCACCGCGATCACGTTCCAGTCGTGCAGGTAGCACATCTCCATCGGGTCCCACTGCACGTAGTCGCCGGGCTGGGCGCCGTCGCGGCACACCTTGTTGGAGTCGATGGAGGCCTGGTTCCAGTCCACGTGCAGCACCGCGTTGCCCAGCGAGGCGGTGCCCGCGGCGGCCAGCGCCTCGGACACCCGGCCCGGCGTCATGCCGCCCTCGCCCTCCACGATGTGCACCCGCGGCGCTGCCGTGCCGTAGCGGTCCATCGCGCCGAAGGCCAGCCCCAGCGAGGTGGGCACGCCCACCCCCGAGGCCCCGGTGGAGAGCTTGATGAACGGCGTGGCCGGCGTGGGGTGGCCGTCCAGCGGCTTGGCGTTGAACTTCTTGAACAGCGGGGTGGAGGTGGCCGGGTTGCGGCGGAAGCCCAGCAGGTCCTCCAACCGCAGCCGGCAGCGCTCGCTCTTGGGCAGGAGCTGCGGGGCGCCGATGCGGGCCACCTCGTCCCGCAGCGCCCAGGTGGCGTACAGCCCCAGGGCCTTGTGCCCGGCGGCGTAGGAGATGATGTCGGCGCCCTCGCGGTCGGGGTCGGAGAGGTCGTAGTCCAGCGCGTCGTAGAGGATCCCCGCCACGAAGCGGCCCGAGGAGATGGAGCCGCCGGGGTGTCCCGACATGGGCACGTAGTTGTACATCAGCGCGCACAGGCAGCGGTACACCTGGTCCAGCGATTCGAACTGGCCGACCTCCTCGGCCGACAGCGGCGCCTGGCCCCGCTTCAGCTCCTCGGCGATATCGACGTACACCCCGCGTCTGGGCCCGAATCCGAAAGTCATGGCGTCGCTCCTGGTTTCCACCCGTACCCCGCGTCCCTGGCCCGGAGCGCCCTCGCGCCGCCGCGGCCCGCCGCGGAACCGAACCTCAATTCAGGGACGATGCTATCCGAGCGGCCGCGGAGCCGCAAGGCGGGGGGGAGCGGCGGCGGAGCGGGGCGCGGCGGCCAGAGCCACACACCAAGCGGAGACGAGCACCAGGATGTACAGCAGCTTCATGCGGCACCTCATGGTTGGGGCGAACTGAGGGGTCCTCCGGGGGGAAGCTCGCCGCTGCGCCGAGGGCCGATTCTCAGGTTGGATAACGCATGGACCAGATCACTCTTCTTGCGGGACAACTGCAACTTAAGTCAAATGCGTCAGGCAATAGCCTCTTGCATCCGGCAGGCTGGATGGGGGTTCAACCGCCGGCGATGGGCCGGGCGCGCCCGGACGGCGGCAGGTGCAGGCGGTCCAGGAAGGGTTTCTCGCGGGCCGGGTCCGCGACGTGGTCGAAGTAGAAGAGCCTGGCCCCGGCGTAGTCGAGCCGCACGGTGGAGTCGGGGAGCCCCGGCATCTCGGCGAGGTAGCCGTCCAGGATCGCCGGGAAGTCCCCGAACAGCGCGCCGCGCTGGCGCAGCCGGGGCATCAGCGCGGGGTCCCAATGCAGCAGCAGCCCGGCGGTCTCGCCGAACCGGATCTCCTCGATCGGCACCGACCCGTACACGTGGAGCACCTTGGCGTCCGAGGCGCCCAGGACGAAGTGGGCCCGGCGCCGCCGGATGAGGTAGTCAAGCGGGGCGATCTTCTCGTGCCCCACCCGGGCCCGGCGCAGCAGCGGCTGGTGGGCCACGTAGCGGTCGGTCAGGCCGGTCGCGCACTCGATCGCCACCCGCGGCCGGGAGTAGTACACCAGCCGGGCCTCGCCGCCCAGGAACGCCACGCACACCGGCAGGCCCTCGAAGTACGCGCGCAGGATCTCGCCGTGCCGGCGCGCCTCCTCGGCCCGCTCGGGGGTGTAGAACACCCACTCGTTGACGATGCCCGCCACCGTCTGTTCGCCGCGGATGGGCGAGGGCATGGCCGCCGCGGCCACCAGCGCGGCGGCCGACGCCGCCAGCCACGCACGCCGCCCCGGCGGGAGCAGGCGCGCGAGCCCGCGCTCGAGCAGGATCAGGCAGAACGGCATCACCGGGACGAGCATGCGCGCGAACATGAAATCCCCGCCCACCCGCACCACGTACCCCGTGTAGGCCAGCGAGAACGCCAGGGCCAGGGCGATCTCGTCCCCCATCCCGTCGGACCTCCCGCCCGGCTGCCCGCGCGCGCGCCGGGCCGCCCACGGCGCCGCGGCACCCAGCAGCACGCCCACGCCCAGGATCCAGTACTGGGTCAGGAACAGCCGCAGGTAGGTCCAGCCCTGCGAGTACCAGGCCAGGTAGGCCGACTTGGCGTAGTAGGTGTTGGGGAAGAAGTCGCCGTAGTACCACCACCGCCAGGCCTGCACCGGGACGCAGATCGCCGCGAGGACCAGCGCGAAGGCGGCCACCGAGCGGGCCCGGGGCGCGCCGCGCCACAGCAGGAAGAGCCCCCCGATCCCGGCGAAGATCAGCCCGTCGGGCCGGGTGAGGGTCGCGAGCGCCAGGGCCAGCGCCGCCGCGGCCGCCCGGCGCGGGCCTCCGCCGCCGGGCAGCCAGGTGAACCCCAGCAGGACGAAGAACGTGAACATCGAGGTTTCCAGCCCGCTGGTGGCGAAGCGGTTCCAGTCGGGCAGCGCGGCCGCCATGAGGGCCGCCAGGGGCACGGGCAGGGCCGCCGGGCCCAGGCGCCGGCGCAGCCGGCGGCCCAGCAGCGCCAGGAGCACGATGCAGCCGGAGTAGAAGGCGAGCCCCCAGACGACCGACCACTGCTCGGGGTCCGCGCCCAGGCGCATACCCAGGGCCGTCCACAGGGTCCACAGGAGGTTGGTGAACCCCTCCACCCGCTCGCCCGGGTTGAACACCAGCCCCGCGCCGCGGACGAGGTGGTCGGCGTAGCGGAAGGAGATGAAGGCGTCGTCGCAGGTCCAGCTCAGGCGGCCGGCCGCCCACAGGCCCCAGACCAGCGCGGCCAGCCACAGGCCGAGGTAGATCGCATCCGCGGGGCTGCGGGTCGCAGCCTCGCGCCGCGCCGCCGCGGGAGGACGCCGCCGGGGGCCTGGCTTCATGGGCCGAATTCTACATCACCCGGCCGGTCGCGGAATCCGCCCTGCGCGAGCGCCGCCCGAGGCGCTTCGCGGGTGCGGGCTGCGCCGCGGTGTGCTAGCTTGGCGCTCTGGCCCGCCGGAACGACGATCCGCAGCGCGCCGGGCTGCCCGGCGCGGGAGGGCCTGGATCCAACCATGAGCACGACGCTGAACCTCGCCGCCGCGCCGCTCGGAGGCACGCTGGTGCCGGGCGGGGCGACCTTCCGCATCTGGGCGCCGCGCGCGCACGCCGTCTACATCTCGGGCGACTTCAACGGCTGGAAGCAGGACTCCGGGTCCCGGCTCCAGCCCCTCGGGGGCGGCCACTGGGCGGCCTTCGTGCCCGGCCTCCAGGACGGCGACCCCTACCTCTTCTATGTGGACGGCATCGGCACGCAGGGCTACAAGCGCGACCCGCGCGCCCGCCTGCTGACGCTGCAGCCTGCGTTCCCGCTGGCCAACTGCCTGCTGCGGGACCCGGCCTCCTTCCCCTGGCACGAGACCGGGTACCGCACTCCGGCCGCGGCCGACCTGATCATCTACCAGCTGCACGTCGGGACCTTCGACATCGCCCCGGGCGGCGCCAACGGGACCTTCCTGGACGTCCTCGCGCGCCTGCCGTACCTCGCCGCCCTGGGGGTGAACGCGATCGAGCCGCTGCCCATCCAGGAGTTCCCCACTTCGTTCAGCCTGGGCTACAACGGGACCGACTACTTCAGCCCGGAGAACGACTACGGAGTGGCGGGCGACGCGCAGCTCGGGCAGCACCTGGCCCGCGTGAACGCCGTCCTGGCGCAGGCGGGGCAGCCGGGCTACGCGGACGTCAGCGTGCTGCGCGGCAGCGACCGGCAGCTCCGGGCGTTGGTGGACGTCGCCCACGTCCACGGCATCGCGGTGATCCTCGACCTGGTCTACAACCACGCGGGCGGCGGGTTCGACGCCAACAGCATGTGGTTCCTGGACCGCATGCCCTACGGCAACGCCAACGACAGCCTGTACTTCACCGACCAGGGCTGGGCCGGGGGCGAGCTGTTCGCGTACTGGAACGGCGACGTGCGCCAGTTCCTGGCCGACAACGCGCGCTTCTTCGCCGAGGAGTACCGGGTGGACGGCTTCCGCTTCGACGAGGTGAGCGTCATGGACCGCTTCGGCGGCTGGTCCACCTGCCAGCAGGTGACCGCCGGGGTGCGCCAGGCGAAGCCGGACTCGGTCCAGATCGCCGAGTACTGGCCGGTCAACGACTGGGTGGTCAAGGACCCCGCCGGCGGCGGCGCGGGCTTCGACGCCACCTGGCACGACGGGCTGCGCGGCGCGGTGCGCGCGGCGATCGGCGCCGCCACGGCCGGCGCCGCGGCGCCGGTGGACCTGCAGGCGGTGGCCGACGCGATCGAGAACCCCGGGCTGGACCAGCGCTGGCGGGCGGTCCAGATGGTGGAGAACCACGACCTGGTGTACGCCGGGCGCCAGCCCCGGATCGCGGCGCTCGCGGGCGGCTCGGACGCGCGGTCCTGGTACGCGCGCAGCCGCAGCCGGGTGGCGCTGGGGCTGGTGCTGACCTCCCCCGGAATCCCGCTGCTGTTCATGGGCCAGGAGTTCCTCGAGGACAAGCAGTGGAGCGACGACCCGCTGCCGCAGTACCTCATCTGGTGGGCCGGGCTGGAGGGCGGGGACAAGGTCATGGGGGACTTCCTGCGCTTCACCCGCGAGCTGATCGGGCTGCGCCGCAGCCAGCCGGCGCTGCGCGGCGAGGGCTGCCACATCATCCACGTGCACGACGAGAACCGGGTGCTGGCGTTCCAGCGCTGGGTGGAAGGGGTCGGCCGGGACGTCGTGGTGGTCGCGAGCCTCAACGAAGACACCTGGTACGGGTACGAGATCGGCTTCCCCGAGGGCGGCACCTGGCTGGAGGTGTTCAACAGCGACGTCTACGACAACTGGGTGAACCCCGAGGTGGCCGGCAACGGCGGAGCGGTGACCGCCGACGGGCCGCCGCTCCACGGGCTGCCCAGCTCCGCCGCGGTCACCATCCCCGCGAACGGCCTGGTGGTGTTCGCCCGGAGCGCCTGAGGCCGCGGGCGCCGCCCGCCGAATGCGCCGCCGCAGGCGCGGGCCGGCCCGGAGGCGTGAGTCGAGCCGCGCGGGCGGCCCCCGCCCGGACCGGCCCGGTTTGCAAACGCTTGCTCCCTGCATCTATACTGCCGGAGGTTGAGCCTGTCGCGGCCGGGCGCTCCCCGGCCCTCCCCGCACGCACCGCAACCACGGGACCGCTTTGTCGCCTATTCAGTTGGGGCTCTTCGCCTTGTACGCGCTGGCCGGGCTGGGCTACGGAGCCCTGTTCGCCGGCCGCGCGCCGGCCCTGGGGCGGGCCGCCCGGCCGCTCCTGGTCCTGGCGCTGGTGCTCCACCTGGCCAGCCTGGTGGCGCGGGCGGTGCGCCTCCACACCCTGCCGATCACCACCCTCCCGGACATGCTCTCCACCGTCTCATGCAGCCTGGCGGCGGTGTACCTCTACCTCGAAGTCCGCCAGGGCACGCCCATGACCGGCGTGTTCGTGGTGCCGGTGGTGATGGTGCTGGCGTTCGCGGCCGGGCTGCCGTTCCCGCCGCTCAAGTCCGAGCGCGAGCTGCTGAAGCTGCTCGAGCTGCGCTTCTTCCCGCTGCACATGCTGTGCGCGTTCACCGGCTACTGCGCCGCCGCGCTGGCCGCGGTGTACGGCGGGCTGTACCTGATGCTGTACCACGAGCTGAAGCTGGGACGCCTGACGCTCATCTACCACCGCCTGCCCCCGCTGGAGGAGCTGAAGCAGCTCAACGTGCGCTCCACCCAGGCGGCCTTCGTGCTGCTGAGCGGGGCCATCGCCATCGCCATGCTGGTCCTGGTGCGGAAGAAGCCGGAGTACCTGCTGGACGCCAAGGTGCTGGCGACCTTCGTGGTGTGGGTGATCTTCGGGCTGTCCATCGTGGCCCACGCCCGCTGGACGCGCAGCACCCGGGCGCCGGTGCTGCTGTCCCTGGCCGGGTTCGCGCTGCTGCTGCTCACCACCCTCGTGATCGGACCGCTCGCCAGCTCGTTCCACATCTTCCTGTTCCGCTGAGGCGGGTGCGGCGATGATTCTGTGTGTCGGGCTCAACTACCGGACTTCCCCGGCGAACTTCCGGGAATCCGTGGCCCTCACCCCCGAGGAGGCCGGGGCCGCGCTGGAGGCGCTGCGCCGGGGCCGGCAGCGCGAGGCCCTGATCCTGTCCACCTGCAACCGCACCGAGTTCTACACCCGCGGCGAGGCCGAGGACGACCCGCTGGTCTCGGTGGCCCAGATCGTGCGCGGGCTCAAGGGCGTGGACCTGCTCCTGCACGCCGACTCCACCTACGTGTGGCGCACCGAGGAGTCGGTGCACCACCTGTTCCGGGTGACCTCGGGGCTGGACTCCATGGTGATCGGCGAGACCGAGATCGCCGGGCAGGTGCGGGCGGCGGCCGACCTGTCCGCGCGCCGGGGCATGACCGGCGCGGTGCTGCGGCGCATGGTGGATTCGGCCATGCACTGCGCGCGGCGCATCCGCAGCGAGACCGCCATGACCGCCGGCTCGGTGTCCATGGCGTCGGTGGCGGTGGGCCTGGCGGGCAAGGTGCTGGGCTCCCTGGCCAGCAAGAAGGTGCTGATCGTGGGCGCCGGCGACACCTGCCGCATCGCGGCGCTGCAGCTCCGGGACGCCGGGGCACGGGACTTCCGGATCGTCAACCGCACCCTCTCGCGGGGCCAGGAGCTGGCGGAGCGCGTGGGGGGGCGGGCGCACGGGCTGGACGCGCTGGCGCGGCTGCTGCCGGAGGCCGACCTGGTGTTCGCCGCCACCTCCTCGCCCGAGCCGCTGATCGGCGTGGAGGTGATGCGCGAGGCGCTGCGGGCGCGCCGCGGGCGGAGCATGGTGGTGGTGGACCTGGCGGTGCCGCGCGACGTGCACCCCGACGTCAACCGCCTGGCCAACGTGTTCGTGTACTCCACCGAGTCGGTGCGCAGCATCGTGGACGACAACCTGGAGCGCCGCAGCCGCGAGGCGCCCCGGGCCGAGGCCATCGCCGTCGAGGAGGCCGGCCGGTTCCTGGACTGGTACCGCGGGCTGGCCATCGGGCCGACCATGGCCACGGTGCGGGAGCACCTGGAGGAGCTGCGGGCCCGCGAGCTCGCGCGCTACGCGCGCAAGTTCGCGCCGGAGGACCTGCCCAAGCTGGAGGAGCTGACCCGCAGCCTGGTGACCAAGATCCTGCGCGGTCCCACCATGCGCCTGGTGAAGGCGCAGCAGGACCCGCGCCGGGGCACGGAACTGGCCGACGCGGTGCGCCACCTGTTCGACCTGGAAAGCGCCCCGCCCGCGGAGCCGTCGGATGAAGATCGGAACGAGGGGTAGCGCCCTGGCGCTGGCGCAGGCCCGCCAGGTGGCCTCGCTGCTGCGCGCCGCCGGCGTGCCGCAGGTGGAGCTGGTGGAGCTGAAGACCTCCGGGGACCGGCACGTGGACCGGCCGCTGGCGGAGATCGCCGGGCTCGGGGCGTTCACCCGCGAGCTGGAGGAGGCGCTGCTGCGGGAGCAGGTGGACCTGGCGGTGCACTCGCTCAAGGACCTGCCCACCGCGCTGCCCCCGGGGCTGGCCCTGGCCGCGGTGCCCGCGCGCGAGGACGTGCGCGACGTGCTGGTCTCCCGCTCCGGGGCGCACCTGGCGGAGCTGCCCGCGGGCAGCCGCGTGGCCACCTCCTCGCTGCGCCGCAGCGCGCAGGTGCTGGCGGCGCGGCCCGACCTCGCGTGCGTGGAGGTGCGCGGCAACGTCCCGACCCGGCTGCGCCGGGTGGAGGAGGGCCGGTGCGAGGCGGTGGTGCTGGCGCTGGCCGGGCTCAAGCGCCTGGGGCTGGCTGGGCGGGTCACCGAGATCCTGGAGCCGTCGGTGATGCTGCCCGCGGTGGCCCAGGGGGCGCTGGGCCTCGAGGTGCGCGCGGCCGACGCGGCCACGCGGGAGCCGGTGTCGGGGCTCAACGACGTGGCCTCCTGGACCGCGGTGCGCGCGGAGCGGGAGCTGCTGCGCGACCTGGGCGGCGGCTGCCGCCTGCCGCTGGGGGCGTGGGGCCGCATCGAGGCCGGCAAGCTCCGGCTGGACGGGTGCGCCTGCGCGCCCGACGGCAGCCGGGTGGTGCGGGCCGCGGCCGAGGGGTCCGCGGACGACCCCGAGGCCCTCGGCCGCGCGGTGGGCGCGGCGCTGCGGGCCCAGGGGGCGGAGGAGCTGCTGAGGATGGTGCGATGAACGGCGCGCCCCGGAGGGTGCTGTTCACCCGCGCCCCGCGCCCGGGCGGGCCCGAGGAGCGGGTGCTGGCCGCGGCCGGGTGCGCCGCGCTGTCCGTCCCGGTGCTGCGCTTCGAGCCCGGCGGCGAGCTGGCGCGCCTGGGGCCGCGGCTGCGCGAGGCGCCGCCGCTGGACCTGGTGCTGGTCACCAGCCGGCACGCGGCCGAGGCCCTGGCCCGAGTGCTGCGCGGCCTCTCTCCGGCCGCCCGCCCCCGGTGCGCGGCGGTGGGGGACGCTACCGCCCGCCCGCTGCGCGAGGCGGGGGTGGAGGTGGACGTGCCGCCGGCCTCGGACCGGAGCCGGACGGGGGCCGCGGCGCTGGCCGCGCACGTGCTCAAGCGCCTGGCGAACGGCTCGCGGGTGCTGTTCGCCCGCGGGAATCTGTCGCTGGAGGTGCTGCCCGGGGCGCTCCGGGCCCGCGGGGTGGAGGTGGAGGAGCTGGAGGTGTACCGCACCACCGCCGCCGCGCCCGAAGTCGCGGGGGTGCTCGAGGCGCTGGAGCAGGGGCGCGTGGCGGCGGCGGTGTTCACCTCGCCGTCGGGGGTGGAGGCGCTCCACTCCCTGGTGCCGGCGGAGGCCTGGGACCGCCTCATGGAGCTGCCGGCGGTGGCCCCTGGGGATGCCACCGCCGGCGCACTGCTGGAAGCGGGGGCGCGGCGCATCGAGCGCGCCGCCGAGGCGGGCGAGGGCGGCATCGCCGCCGCCCTGGCCCACGCGCTGCTCCCGAGAGCCAAGGACCCGTAGGGGCGCATGGCGACGCGCCCGCAACGTAGGGGCGCATGGCAATGCGCCCGAGGTTATGCGCGCACGACCGTGCGCCCGCACCCTGGGAGAGACCCAATGAGCTTCCCGATCACCCGCATGCGGCGCTTCCGGCGCACCCCGGAACTCCGGGCCCTGGTGCGCGAGGCGCGGCTCACGCCCGCCCAGCTGGTGCTGCCGCTGTTCGTGTGCCACGGCGAGAACGTGGAGCGCCCGGTGGCGTCCATGCCCGGGTGCGCCCAGCAGTCGGTGGACCGGCTGGTGGCCACCGCCGGCCAGGCGGCCCGGCGCGGCGTGGGCTCGGTGATCCTGTTCGGGATCCCCGCGCACAAGGACCCCCTGGGCTCCGAGGGCTACGCCGACGACGGCATCGTGCCGCGCGCGGTGCGCGCGCTGAAGAGCGCGCACCCGTCGCTGGTGGTGTGGGCCGACGTGTGCCTGTGCGAGTACACCAGCCACGGCCACTGCGGCGTGCTGCGCGAGGGCTACGTGGACAACGACGCCACCCTTCCGCTGCTGTCGCGGGCGGCGGTGGCCTACGCGCGGGCCGGCGCGGACGTGATCGCCCCCTCGGACATGATGGACGGCCGCATCGCGGCCATCCGGGCCGCGCTGGACCAGGCCGACCGGGCCCTGACCCCCATCGTCTCCTACGCCGCCAAGTACGCCTCCGCGTTCTACGGGCCGTTCCGCGAGGCGGCCGAGTCCACCCCGCAGAGCGGTGACCGCCGCGGCTACCAGATGGACCCGCCCAACGTGGAGGAGGCGCTGCGCGAGGTGGCCTTGGACATCGAGGAGGGCGCCGACGCGGTGATGGTGAAGCCGGCGCTGGCGTACCTGGACGTCATCTGGCGGGTGAAGGAGCGCTTCGGCCTGCCGGTGGCCGCGTACAACGTCTCCGGCGAGTACTCCATCCTGAAGGCCGCCGGGGAGCGGGGCTGGCTGGACGCGGAGCGGGCGGCGCTGGAGGTGCTCACCGCCATCCGGCGCGCCGGCGCCGACATCATCCTCACCTACCACGCCCTGGAGCTGGCGGAGAAGCTCGGATGAACCCGTCCATCCCGCGCAGCGAGGACCTGTTCGCCCGGGCCACCGGCCTCATGCCCGGCGGGGTGAACTCGCCGGTGCGCGCCTTCCGCGCGGTGGGCGGCACGCCGCGGTTCATGGAGCGCGGCGAGGGGCCGTACCTGTTCGACGTGGACGGGCACCGCTACACCGACTACGTGCTGGCCTGGGGCCCGCTGCTGCTGGGCCACGGGGACCCCGGCGTGGTGCGGGCGGTGGCGGAGCAGGCGGCCCGCGGGGTGGTCTTCGGGGCGCCCACCGAGGGCGAGGTGCAGCTGGCCGCGGCCCTCCGGCGCCTGGTGCCCTCGCTGGAGCGGGTGCGGCTGGTGAACTCGGGCACCGAGGCGGCCATCAGCGCGCTGCGCCTGGCGCGCGCCGCCACCGGGCGCGACCTGGTGCTCAAGTTCGACGGCTGCTACCACGGCCACGGGGACTCCTTCCTGGTGCGCGCCGGCAGCGGCGCCGCGACCCTGGACGTGCCCGACTCCCCGGGCGTGCCTGCGGCGCTCGCGGCCATGACCCGGGTGGCCCGCTACAACGACCTCGGCTCGGTGGAGGCCGCCTTCGCGGCCCGCCCGGGGCAGATCGCCGCGGTGTTCGTGGAGCCGGTGGTGGGCAACTACGGGGTGCTGCCGCCGCGGCCCGGCTTCCTGGAGGGGCTGCGGGCGGCGTGCGACCGGGAGGGGGCGCTGCTGGTGTTCGACGAGGTGATGACCGGCTTCCGCGTGGCGCGCGGCGGGGCGCAGGCCCACTACCGCATCCGGCCCGACCTCACGCTGCTGGGCAAGGTGATCGGCGGGGGGCTGCCCATCGGGGCCTACGGCGGGCGCGCGGATCTCATGGACCGGGTCGCCCCGAGCGGGCCGGTGTACCAGGCCGGCACCAACTCCGGCAATCCGGTGGCGGTGGCTGCCGGCCTCGCCGCGCTGGCCCGGGTGGAGCGCGAGCCGGTGTGCGAGCGGGCCGCGGCGCTGGCGGCGGAGCTGGCCGAGGGGCTCAGGGAGGCCGCGGCGGGGGCGGGGGTGGAGGCCACCGTGAACCAGGTGGGCTCCATGTGGTCGCTGTTCTTCGCCTCCGGGCCGGTGGACGACCTGGCCGGGGTGGGCCGGGCCGACCGCGCGAAGTTCGCCCGCTTCCACGCGGCCATGCTGGCGCGCGGGGTGTACCTGCCGCCCTCGCCGTTCGAGGCGGCGTTCCTCTCGGCGGCGCACACCGAAAAGGACATCCAGGCCACCGTGGGCGCCGCGCGCGCCGCGCTGGCCGAGGTCCGGGAGGGGGCGTGAGCACCGCGCTGGAGGCCTCGCCGTTCCTCCTGGCGTGCCGCTGCCAGCCGGCGGGGCGCACCCCGCTGTGGATCATGCGCCAGGCGGGGCGTTACCTGCCGGAGTACCGGGCGCTCCGCGAGAAGCACGAGTTCATGGAGATCTGCCGCACCCCGGCGCTGGCGGCCGAGGCCACCCTGCAGCCGATCCAGCGCTACGGGCTGGACGCGGCCATCGTCTTCAGCGACATCCTGGTGGTGGCCCAGGCCATGGGGGTGGAGGTGGAGTTCCGGCCCGGCCCGGTGTTCCGCACCAGCGTGGACGGCCCGGAGGCGGTGCGGCAGCTGCACACCGCGGGGGTGCGCGAGGCCACCGAGTTCGTGCCGCTGGCGGTGCGCGAGGCGCGCCAGCGGCTGGCCGGCCGGACGCCGCTGATCGGGTTCGCCGGGGCCCCCTTCACCGTCGCCACCTACCTGGTGGAGGGCGGGGGCTCGCGCAACTTCGAGCGGGTCAAGTCGCTGCTGTTCCGCGACCCCGGGTGCGCCGAGGAGCTGCTGGCGAAGGTCGCGGCGGCCACCGCCGAGTACCTGGGCGCCCAGATCGAGGCCGGCGCGGACGCGGTCATGCTGTTTGACACCCATGCCGGGCTGCTGGGGCCGGAGGAGTTCGAGCGCTTCGCCGCGCGGCCGGTGGAAGCGGTGCTGGCGCGGCTCCGCCCGGGGGTCCCGCGCATCTACTACTCTCAGGGGACGGCCGGCTCGCTGCGGCGCATCGGCCGGCTCCCGGTGCAGGTGGTGGGGCTGGACTTCCGGGTGGACCTGGGGCTCGCGCGGGACGTGCTGGGCCCCGAGCTGGCGGTGCAGGGGAACCTGGACCCGGCCGCGCTGCTGGGGCCGCCCGAGGAGGTCGGCCGGCGGGCGCGGGCCATCCTGGCCGCCAACGGCGGGCGCCCGGGGCACATCATGAACCTGGGGCACGGCATCCTGCCCACCACCTCGCCCGAGGTGGTGCAGGCCCTGGTGGACACCGTGCGCGAATGGAGGGACTCCGCGTGAGCGGCACATCCTCGGTGCGCGTCACCGCCGAGCGGCTGGCCCGCTTCGACCGGCCCGGGCCGCGCTACACCTCCTATCCCACCGCGGTGGAGTTCAACGAGCGCTTCACCGCGGACCTGTACGTGGACCGCCTGCTGCAGGCCTCCGAGCTGCCGGACGAGCCGCTCTCGCTGTACCTCCACCTGCCGTTCTGCGAGGAGCGCTGCTACTTCTGCGGGTGCAACGTGATCATCACCCGCAAGCCCGAGGTGTCGGTGCGCTACCTCGAGGGCCTGCACCGCGAGGTGCGCCTGATCGCCAAGCTCCTGGGCCGGCGCCGCAAGGTGAACCAGTACCACTGGGGCGGCGGCACGCCGACCTACCTCTCGCCCGACCAGATGGCGCGGCTGCACGCGGTGGTGGCCGAGGAGTTCGAGTTCACCCCGGACGCCGAGATCGCCATCGAGGTGGATCCGCGGGTGACCACCGGCGAGCAGGTGGAGCTGCTGCGGCGGCTGGGCTGGAACCGGATTTCGATGGGGGTGCAGGACTTCGATCCCACGGTGCAGGAGGCGGTGAACCGGGTGCAGCCGTTCGAGACGACCCGCGACCTGTTCCGGCAGTGCCGCGACGCGGGCTTCGGGTCCATCAACCTGGACCTCATCTACGGCCTGCCCAACCAGCGGCCCGAGACCTTCCGGCACACGGTGGAGCAGGTGGTGGGGCTCAGGCCCGACCGCGTGGCGTGCTACTCGTACGCCTACGTGCCGTGGATCAAGCACAACCAGAAGGGCATCAACCCGGAGGAGCTGCCCACGCGCGAGGTGAAGTTCGAGCTGCTCGCCACCGCCATCGAGGGCTTCCTCTCCTCGGGGTACGTCCAGGTGGGCATGGACCACTTCGCGCTCGAGACCGACGAGCTGGCGGTGGCCATGCGCGCGGGCCGGCTGTACCGGAACTTCATGGGCTACACGGTGATGCCCGCGGCCGACCAGGTGGGGCTGGGGGTGTCCTCGATCAGCGACGTGCGCGGCGCGTTCGCCCAGAACACCAAGAAGCTGCCGGCCTACTACGGCGCGGTGGACGCCGGCCGCCCGCCGGTGGAGCGGGGCTACGCGCTGGTGGGCGACGACGCCCTGCGGCGCGACGTGATCATGCAGATCATGTGCAACTTCCGCGTGGACATCCCGGCGGTGGAGCGCCGCTGGGGGGTGGACTTCGAGTCCACCTTCGCCCGCGAGCTGCAGGCGCTCCGGGAGGGCCCGGGCGCGGACGGCCTGGTGCGCGTGGCGCCGGGCGTGCTCGAGTGCACCGAGGACGGCCGGCTGTTCGTGCGCCTGGTGGCCATGCACTTCGACCGCTATCTCAAGGAGTCCACCCCGGACAAGCCGGTGTACTCGCGCACCGTGTAGGGGCGCACGGCAGTGCGCCCGCCGCACGGCAGTGCGCCGGCCCGTCCGCCCTCACCCCGCGGGCGGCGCCGCGAGCGCCAGCCTGCCGGTCACCTGTCGCGCGATCAGCTTCGCCAGCGCCGGATCCTCGTTGAGGCAGGGGAGGTGGTGGGCTTCCATCCCGGGCTGGGTGCGCAGCACCTGCCGCCCTTCCAGCTCGCTCTCCGCGTTGTCCGCCAGGAAGCCGTAGGGGAAGTACACCACCCGGCGGAAGCCCTCCCGGGCCAGGTCCGCCAGCGCCTCGTCGGCCGCCGGGCGGGTCCACTCGCCGCCGTACACGTGGTTGAGCCAGCAGTTCTGGACCCGGCCGAAGTGGCCGTGGAGCTTGTCGCGGACGAGCCCGTACAGCCGCTCGGTGGCGGCGCGCCCGGTCTCGAAGGGCCGCGGCGGCCGGAGCAGCGTGCCGTGCGCCGCGAGCACCAGGGCGCAGTCGGCCCCGCCGCGCAGCTTCAGCCGGTCCATCGCCACCAGCAGGTGATTCACCATCACCGCCGCGAGCTGTGGCTCCGGCAGCGGCGGCAGCACCTCCACCGCGCGCCGGCCCAGGGCGCCCACCGGCAGGCCCGCCAGCAGCCGGCGGGACAGGTCGTGGGTGAACGCGGAGCACGCGGCGTACATGGGCACCACGTCCACGGGCGCCCCGTCGGGCAGCGCGCGGATGGCGTCCACCAGCAGCGGGTCGCGGAACTCGTACGCCGGCCGCACCTCCCACCGGGTGCCGGGCTCCAGCCGCTCCAGCTCCGCCCGCACCAGGGCCGCCTGCCGCCCGGTGATCGCCTCCAGCGGCGAGCCGTACTTCTCGGCGCTCCACATCCGGTTGCGGGTCCAGCCGCGCTTGAGGGCGATGACCGGCAGGAGCGGCGCCGGGATCGGCGCCACCGAGCGGGTGAGGCCCAGCAGGATGCGCCAGGAGTAGCGGAGCTGGTCGCCGAAGGCGGGCGTGGGGGGCTCGCCGTAGGTGAGCAGCAGCACGGAACGCGAGTTCATGGAGCGGCCTCCGGTCTTGCGGACAGGTCGTTCTGGGGGTGCCGGCGCACGGCGAGTATCGGAGATCACCGCGCCCGCCGCAACGAGTTGGATGCGGCCGGGCGCCGGCCGCCTCGCCCTGGGCGCACCGGGTGTGGTACAACCAGGGCGGGGGCCGGGGCCGCCGGCCCGCCCCCGCCGGCGCGCCCGCGGGCGTCCCCCTGAAAGGAGGGCCCATGAAGCTGGAAGCGGTCCCGATCGAGTTTCCGCCCGACACCAACGTCATCGTGGGCCACGCCCACTTCATCAAGACGGTGGAGGACCTGTACGAGGTGTGCGCCACCACCCTGCCCGGGGGCCGCTACGGCATCGCCTTCTGCGAGGCCTCCGGCGCCCGGCTGGTGCGCTCGGAGGGCAACGACGACGCGCTGCGCGCGGCGGCCAACGAGACCGCCCGCCGCATCGGCGCGGGCCACACCTTCGTGATCTTCCTGGGCCAGGCCTTCCCGATCAACGTGCTCAACGCGGTCAAGCAGTGCGCGGAGGTGTGCACGGTGCACTGCGCCACCGCCAACCCCACCGAGATCGTGGTCGCCGAGACCCCGGCGGGGCGCGGGGTGGTGGGGGTGGTGGACGGCCAGCCGCCGGTGGGCGTCGAGGACGCCGCGGGGGTGGCCTGGCGGAAGGACTTCCTGAGGAAGATCGGGTACAAGAGGTAGGCGCCGATGCCCTCCCGGCCCTACTTCCGCGACTCCTTCTTCACCAGCCAGTTCAGCAGCCCGCTCAGCACCGAGATCAGCAGCGAGGCCAGGAACAGCGGCCACAGGCCGTCGATCCGGAACGCCCCGGGCAGGATCACCGAGGTGAGCCACAGCAGGAAGGCGTTGATCACCAGCACGAACAGGCCCAGCGTCAGCACGTTGATCGGCAGCGTCAGCAGGATCAGGACCGGGCGCAGGATGGCGTTCAGGAGGCTCAGCACCACCGCCGCCAGGAACGCCTTGAACACGTTGTTCACTTGGAAGCCGTGGATGACCACCCCGGCGAGCATCACCGAGACCGTCAGGATGATCCAGCGGACCAGGAGCGCAGGCACGGTCGCCTCCTTGGTTACGTAGCATGTCGTCCGCGCCGGGCGCCGGCAGAGCCGGCCGGCTGGACCGGACTATAGCCCGACCCGGCGCGCCGGGGAACGGGCCACGCCGCGCCGCACGGACCCCAACCGGGACCCGACCCGCATGACCGAACCCCGCTCCGACCTGCCGCTGCTGTTGCGGGCGCTGCAGTTCTCGGCCCGCAAGCACCGCGACCAGCGGCGCAAGGACGCCAGCGCCGCGCCGTACATCAACCACCCCATTGACGTGGCCTGCGTGCTGGCCGACGTGGGGCGGGTGGCCGACGGGGTCACCCTGGCGGCGGCGGTGCTGCACGACACCCTGGAGGACACCCTGACCACGCCCGAGGAGCTGGAAGCGCACTTCGGGCCCGAGGTGCGGCGGCTGGTGGAAGAGGTGACCGACGACCAGCGGCTGCCGCGGGCCGAGCGCAAGCGGCTGCAGATCGTGCACGCCGCGGGGGCCTCGGGCGCGGCCAAGCTGATCAAGCTGGGGGACAAGATCTGCAATGTGCGCGACGTGGCGCATTCCCCGCCGGCGCGCTGGGACCTGGAGCGCCGGAGGGAGTACCTGGACTGGACGGAGCAGGTGGTGGCCGGGTGCCGCGGGGTGAACCCGGAGCTGGAACGCGCCTACGACGAGGCGCTGCGCGACGGCCGTCGCGCCCTGGGGCGGTAGCGCCGCCCGGCGCCGCGCCTCTCGGGAGAGGCCGGAGACAGAAAGGAGAACTCGATGCTGGCAAGGAACTGGCGGCCGACGGCGGCCGCGGTGGCGGGGCTGCTGCTGGCGGCGGCCTGCGCGGTGGCGGCCGGGCCCGGCGGGGCGCCCCCGGCGCGGGCGGCCGCGACTTCGGCCGCGCCCACGGTGCGGCCGCTGGTGGCCGCCGAGCAGGCCTTCTGCAGGCTGGCGGGCGAGAAGGGCATCCGGGCGGCGTTCCTGGCGTGGCTCGCGGACAGCTCGATCGTCTTCCGGCCCGGCCCGGTGAACGGCAAGGCGGCCTTCACCGCCGCCCCGCCCCGGCCCGGGGTGCTGAGCTGGCGGCCGCGCGTGGCCGACATCGCCGCCTCGGGCGACCTGGGCTACACCACCGGTCCGTGGGAGTACCGGGCGGCGAAGCCCACCGACCCGGCGACCGGCTTCGGCACCTACGTCACCCTGTGGCGGCCCGGGGCCAACGGCGGCTGGCAGGTGGTGCTGGACCTGGGCGTGGAGGGCCCGGCGCCGGCCGTGCCCCTGGACAGCGTGCCCCTGCCCGCCGGGCCGGCGGGCGCGCCGGTGGCGGCGCCGCCCGCGGAGGCTGCGGCGCCGGGCTACTGGATGGCGCGCGAGGCGCAGTTCGCGAACGCGTTCCAGGCCAGCGGCCCGGACGGGGCGTACGCGGCGTTCCTGGCGCGCGACGCGGTGTTCCTGCGCGAGGGCCTGCCGCCGGTGGCCGGCGCGGCCGGCGCGCACGCGGTGGTGGCGGCCCGCCCGGGCGCTTGGACCTGGCAGCCGCTTCGGGCCCACGCCTCGGCCGCGGGCGACCTGGCCTACGTCTACGGCACCTGCACCTTCCGCGGCGCCGGCTGGCCGGCGGACTCCACCGCGTACGGCAACTACGCGCGGATCTGGAAGGGCGCGTCCATCGTGGTGGACGTGGTGTGCCCGGCGCCGAAGCCGGCGAAGTAGCCGCGCGGCGCGCGCCCCGCCCGGAACGTGAAACCCCTCCGCGATCCGTCGCGGAGGGGCTCCGTTCTATGCGGCGCGTCCCGCGCGCCCACGACGGCCGTCCCTAGCTCGCCTTCTTCAGATACGTGGGAGAGGTCTGCAGCAGCTGGTGGATGGCCCCCAGGATCTCGTTCAGGTTGTACGGCTTGGTGATGAACAGGTCGGCGCCGGTCTCCTGCGCCATCTTCTTGTCCACCTCCTGGGTGCGCGCGCTCAGGATCACCACCGGGATGTGCCTGTAGCGCTCGTCGAACTTGAGCATCCGGCACACCTTGTAGCCGTCGATCTTGGGCAGCATCAGGTCCAGCAGGATGAGATCGGGGCTCTCCTCGCGGGCCATGCGCAGGCCCTCGGAGCCGTCGAGGGCCAGCAGCACCTCGTGCCCGGCGGCCGCCAGGGCGAACTTGAGGATCCGCCCGAGATCCTCCTCGTCATCCACGACCAGGACGCGTCCGCTGGCCTTCGGGTCCATGCTCACTCTCCTCCCAGGTGTCTCGGCAGGGCCGGGGGGCCCCGATCTTTGATCTTATCGGCACGCGGCGTCCGGTCCTTGAGGCCCGGACCGGGGCCGCCGGCGCCCGCCGGGGAGCCTCTGGGGCCGGCCCGGCCCGCGCATTACTCCGGAATCAGGTGGGGGGTGACGAACACCACCAGGTCCACTTTCTCCTTGGAGATGGTGTGGTGCTTGAACAGCTCCCCCAGCAGCGGGATGTCGCCCAGGAGCGGCACCTTGCTCACGGTCTGGGTGTCCATCTCCCGCACCAGCCCGCCGATCACCATGGTCTCGCCGTCGCGCACCATCACCTCGGCGGTGGCCTCGCGGGTGCTGGTCACCGGGCGCTCGTTGAACTGGCCGCGGTATTCCAGGATCTCGCTCACCTCGGGGTGCACCGTCATCAGGATGGTGCTGTCCCCGCACACGCGGGGGTTGACCGAGAGGCGGATGCCGATCTGCTTCTCCTCGTAGCCCGAGAGCATCAGCACCCCGGTCTGCTGCGAGTTCTGGTACACCGCGATGGGGACCACGGTGCCCACCAGGATCTGCGCCGGCCGGTTCTCGAGCGTGGTGATCTTGGGCGTGCTGACCAGGTTGGTGTTGGTGCGGGAGGACAGGAAGTCCAGGGCCACCCGGAACTCCGAGGTGGACAGGCGCCCGAAGGTGAAGTCGCTGGGGTTGGCGTACGGGAACACCTCCCCCTGCGGGAACTGCGGCGTGGCCCCCCCGGTGACGGCATTGGTGTTGGGCGTCGGGGTGAAGTTGCCCCCGGCGGCCTTCTTGTCGAACGGGAAGGTGAACGGCATGGCCGCGCCGCTGGCGTGGGCGGCGATCTGCCAGTCGAGGCCCATCTTCTCGTCGCGGCCCAGGGTCACCTCCACCAGGCGCGCCTCGATGCTCACCTGGCGCGGCTTGCGGTCCAGCTCGGCCAGCACCCGCGCGATCTCCGCCAGCCGGTCCTCGTTGTCGCGCACCAAGAGGGCGTTGCTCGGGCTCAGCGAGACGGTGTGGCTGGGGTCGTCCTTGACCGTGCCGGTGAACACGTCCGCGGTGCCCTGGGGGCCGAGCAGCTTGAGGATGGCCTCCCGGGCGGCCGCCGCGTTCACGTAGCGCAGCGGGAAGGTGCGCGCCTGCAGGCTCTGCGGGTTGATGGTCACCACCTCGCCGTGGCGCGCCCAGCAGATGCCGGTGGCGTCGGCCAGGTGCCGCATGGCCTCCTCGAAGGTGACGTCGCGCAGGTGCAGCGAGACCGTGCCGGGCAGCGACCCCGAAGTCACCATCCCGAGACCTGCCTGCGCGGTGAGGGCCCGCACCACGTCCTCCACCCGGGCGCCCTTGTAGTCCAGCGTGAATCGCGCCTCGTCGGCCGCGGCCCCGGCCGCGCCCAGCGCCAGGGCGGCAACGGCCCAGCCTAGCCACACCAACCGTCTCATGGCTCGTCCTCGTGCAGGTGAAGGGTGATGACCGCGCCTCGATCCGCGAGGGTCACCGAGTTGGGCGTGATCCGAAGGACGGTCCAGCGGTAGGCGGTCTCGCCCACCCGGACCACCTCGTCGCAGATCTGGGCCGAGGAGGCGGCCTCCGTGCCGGCCCACAGGATGCCCTTGAGCTTGAGGCCCCGGCCGGTGGGCTTCCACGGCCCGTGCCCGCGCACCGCCTGCGGCCGGGGGGCGGCCTCTTCCTTCCAGAACGGGTCCTCGCCCCAGGGGGCGACGCGCATCGCCGCCAGCTGCGTCGCCGCCGGTCCGCCGCCGGCCTCGCCCGGCGGGCCCGCCGCCGCTCCGGCCGCGCCGGGCATCGCGGCCGCCGCGGCCTGGGCCGCGGCCTGCGCGCGCATCTGCTTCACCCGGCTGTCCATCGCGTGGGTCCAGAGCAGGACTCCGGCCAGCACCGCCAGCAGCAGGTAGCTGCCGCGGGTCATCCTCAGCTTCGGGGCGTTCACGGGAGCCTCCCGAACGCGTCCACCCACAGGTCCACCGTCAGCAGCCCGCGGCGGCTGTCGGCGGTCAGGTGCACGTCGCGCACCAGCGACAGGCTGCCCTGGCGCTGCAGGTCCTCCAGCAGCGCCCCCAGCTGCCGGTACTGGGCGCGGGCGGTGAGGTGCACCGGGATCCGCACGTAGGTGCGCGGCGCGCCGTCGCCGGTCTCCACCGTGACCGGGGCCTCGGGCGGGCCCGGGCGGATGGACAGCAGCTCCACCGAGTGCCGCGCGCCCAGCTCCGAAAGCTGCTGCAGCAGCGCCGGCACCGCCAGGTCGGGGGTCATGGAGTCCGCGATCCGCGGGTCCTCCTGGCCGGCGGCCGCCCCCTGGCCCAGCCACTGGGTCAGTTCCTGGGCCGCCAGCGTGACCTGCGCCACGTCCGCGGCCAGGCGGCGGGCGCGGGCGTCCAGCGCGGCGCTGTGCCGGGCCAGCGGCGCCAGGGCCGCGAAGTGGATCCCGGCCACCGTCCCCGCGGCGGCCAGCAGCGCCACCAGCGTGCGGCGCGGCGCCAGCCCCAGGAGCTGCCGGGCGGTCACGGCGTCCCCCGCAGGGTGCACGAGATCACCGCCTGGGTGCGGCCGTCGGACGCCGGGGTCAGCTCCACCAGGCGCACCTCCTTGAAGAACGGCGAGGCCATCAGCGCGCGCAGGGTGGCCGCGATCTCCTCCTCCGGCCGCCCGGCCGCCGGCTGCAGCGAGGCCCGCAGCACCACCAGGCGCTGGGCCGGCGTGCCGGCGGGCGCCGCCGGGTCGGGGCGCGCCTCGTCCGGGGACAGCTCGCTCAGGCGCACCGCGGGCCCGATGCGCAGCGACAGGTCCTTGAGCAGCAGCGGCCACTCCGGCCGGCCGTCGGACAGGCGGGCCAGCAGGGTCTGGTGCGCGCGCAGCGCCTGCATGCGGGCCTCCAGCGCCTGCAGCTCGGGCTGGTGGACCACGGCCGCGGCCCGGGCCCGGGCCAGCGCCCGCACCCGGCTCTCGGCCTCGGCGTGGTGAAGCCAGGTGAGGCCGCCGTCCAGCGCCAGCACCAGCGCCGCGGCGGTAACCAGGCGCGGCACCGTGACCACCGCGGCCAGCCGCTCGCGGGCGCCGCTGGGAGGCGGCTCCAGCGCCCGCAGCAGGTTGATCCCGGAGAAGTCCTCCAGGGCCAGCGCCGGGGCGAACCCCAGCTCCCCGGCCGCCGCCTGCGGCGCCCGGCCGGCGGACAGCACGTCGCGCCCCACGTCCAGGACCGTAACCGGGACCTTGAGCACGCCTTCCAGGTACGGGCCCAGGTTGCGCAGCTGGGCCCCGCGGCCCGCCAGGAACACGCGCTGCACCGACTCTCCGAAGAACTCCTCGTTGCAGTAGTCGAACGAACTCCAGATCTCCCGCACCAGGCGCTCCAGCGTGGGCCGCAGCATGATCGCCACGTGCGCCAGCGGGATCCCCCCGGCCTGCCTCTTCTCGTCCTCGCCCATCGGGATGCCGTGCTCCAGCTTCAGCCGCTCGGCCTCCTCCTGGCTGAGCTGCACCGTGGGCTGGCCCGGCACGATGATGGTGCGCAGCGCCTCGGTGAGCGTCTGGCTGCCGATGGACAGCTCGCGCGAGAAGCGCAGCTCGTCGCGCTTGAAGATGCACAGGGTGGTGGTGTGCAGGCCGATGTCGAACAGCGCGGTGACCTCGCCGTCCTCGCCCAGCCGGGTGTGGCGCATGACGCTGCGGAACGCCAGGGGCGGGGCGGTCAGCGCCAGCACCTTGAGCCCCGCCTGGGTCAGCAGCCGGTGCACCTCGGCCACCCGCGGCCGGTCGCAGGCCGCCACCAGCAGCTCGGAGTGGCCCGGCTCGGGGGCCGGCCCCAGGCGCTCCGCGTCGATGGCGATGTGGTCGGCGGGGAAGGACACGTACTTCTGGGCCTCCAGGCTCAGGGCCGAGAGCAGGTCCGCGCCGGTCATGTCCGGCATGGTGGTGCGCCGCAGCACCACGTCCAGGCCGGGGACCAGGCCGACCGCGGGCTTCCCGCGCAGCCGGCGCGCGCGGACCGCCTCCCGGAGCGCAGCCTCCACCGCCGGCCCGCGGGGGGGCGCGCCCTCCTGGTCGGGCGGCGGGATCCGGATGGCGAAGGAGTCCAGCAGCTCCAGCTGCTCGCCGGCGCGGCGCACGCGGGCCAGGCGGATCCCGCTGCCGCCCACGTCCACGGTCACGACTTCGCCGCGCCCGGGCTGGCTCCCGCCCACGCCCAGCGGGCGGGTGGCGGCCAGCAGCAGGCGGCGCAGGAGCGCCGGCCGGCGCGGCTGCGGCACGTCGCTCATGAAGTCCGCACTCCCATCTCGCGCCCGGCGCGGCGCAGCCACTCCTCGTGCGGCGCCAGCTGCAGCGCGGCCCGCAGCTCGTCCAGCGCCGCGCCGGACTCGCCCGCCAGGGACAGCACCCGGCTGAGGTCGTAGCGGGCCTCGGGGAAGTCGTAGGCCACGAAGGCCAGCCGCCGGTAGGCCAGCACCGCGCGCCCCACCGAGCCGCTGCGCAGCGCCTCCCGCGCGGCGCCCTCCAGGTAGGCGGCGGCGATCTTGCGGGTCACGAAGTCCGCCTCGCGCGCCTGCAGCAGGGACACCGGCAGCGGCGGCACCGGCTCGGCGGAAGGGGCCGCCGGCGCCCGCTGGATGAGGTTCACCAGGCCCCGGGAGGCGCGCGCGTAGCCTTCCGGCAGGGGCATGTCACCGACGCAGTAGAACGGCCCCCGGCCGGCGGCCAGGAGGTGCGCCTCCACCGCCCGCTGGCGCGCCGCCCACGCCCGGCGGGGCAGCGCCGCCAAGCCGTACGGGTCCTCGAACACGTAGCCCTTGCGGTGGATCACCCGGACGTCGGGGCGCACCCCCTCGCCCTTCTGCAGCCACGCCAGGGTGAACGTCTCGTTGTCGCCCTCCACGAACAGCGTGGCTCCCGGCGGGAGACCCCGCAGCAGGTCCTGTCCGTAGCGGCGCGCCAGGCCGTGGGAGTCGGCGGGCGCCGCGTGCCACAGGGCCGAGCCCGCCAGCCACGCGATGGCCAGCGCCAGGGCCGGGGCGCGCGCCCGGGTGCGGAACAGCGCGTCGAGGGCCTGTGCCGCGCACAGGGCCGCCACCGCCGTCACCGGCATCAGGAACTGCCCCACCTGGTAGGCGTGCACCGGGTCGGTCTCGAACCGCAGCAGCAGGCACAGCCCCGCGGGCAGCGCCACGCTCGCCAGGGCCGCCCAGACCGCCGCGCGCGGGGCGCGCCACGCCCACACCGCCAGGCCCACGGCCGCCAGCAGCGCCGCCGCCAGCCCCCACTGGGCCACCTGGAACGAGCCGAAGAACGCCAGCTCCCGCAGCACTCGCGATCCCTCCAGCGGGTTCTGGGCCAGGCCTCCGTAGCACGCCCGGCTCAGGTTGGCGATCCAGCGCGCCGCGCTGGCGTCGTGCCCCCAGTCCAGCAGGGGGCGCTGCGCCGAGCGCAGCGGGAGCCACAGGAACGGCGCGAGCCCCGCGCCCAGCCCCAGCAGCAGCGGGCGCCACGGGCGCCGCTCGGCGCGGAACCGGCGCGCCAGCGCCAGCGCCGCCAGCGGCAGGAACACCACCGCGCTCTGGTGGCAGGTCAGCGCCAGCCCGGCCAGCGCCGCGGCCGCGAACAGCCGGCCCCGCCCGCCGCGCCGGGCGTACTCGCACACCGCCCAGGCGGCCGCGGCATCCGCCGCGAACGCCAGCGCGTACACCTCCACCGCCGCGGCGGAACTCCAGAACGCCGGGGTCACCCCGAGCGCCAGCACCGCCACCGCGGCCGCCACCCGGCCCACGTCGCAGCGCCGGGCCAGCCGGTACAGCAGCGCCAGCCCCGCGCCCGCGGAGGCGGCCGACAGCAGCGCCACCCGCCACGCGAACGGGCCGGGCAGCGCCCGCCCGCACAGCCCCGCCAGCCACACCCACACCGGGTAGCCGGGCGGGTGCGGGATGCCGAAGCAGCGCGCGGCCAGCAGCAGCTCGCCGGCGTCGCCGGCGGCCAGGTCCCGGGCCGCGGTCGCGCCATACAGCAGCGCGGCGGCCGCGCCCAGGGCGGCAGCCACCAGCCACTCCCGCCCCTCGAACGCGGGGCGGGCCGGCGCACGGCCGGCCGCGCCGGTGGATGCGCCGCTCACGTGGGGTCTCCCGCGGCTAGTAGGACGAGTACGCGTTCAGGTTGCACTTCACCATGCCGGTGGCCTGCAGGTACTGCCAGCCGCCGGTGTTGTCCACGCCCGCGGTGGTCTTGACGGTGCGCACGTTGTCCACCGGCTCCAGCGGCACGTTGCCGTCGGCGAAGATGGCGCCGGTCAGGGTCGGGAAGGCCGCCGTGCCCGACGACAGCGAGCTCTTGGCGTACTGGATGGCGACCGCCGCGCGGATGGCGCCCAGCTGGCCCTTGATGGCCGCCGAACGGGCCTGCTCGCGCATGTCCTCGTACTTGGGGAGCGCGACCGAGGCCAGGATGCCCAGGATCACGATCACGATCACCAGCTCGATCAGCGTGAAACCACGCTGGCTACGGAGAGCTTTCACCGAAACTCCTCCTGTTGGGGGTGGTGTGCGCGGCGCGCCTGGCCATCCGGCCCGGCGCGCGGGACTACCTCACGAGGCGCGCGGTGTCCCGTCCCGCCGCCCCGCCCGCCGGTGGGGCGGGCAGGCGCCGGAGCTTGCGCCTGGTCTGGCCTATCGGCCTGCGGCACAGGCACCTTTAGATGGGCCCGCGGCGGCGGCTTCGGCGCCGGAGGGGCCAGCGGGGCCGGGGCGGGAGGGCCAGCGGCCAGGTAATTCTTTGTGTCAAAAGGAAATACGCGGGTGGGCCTAGTGGCGGAAGGCGCCCATCAGGCTCCACATGGGCAGGAACACCGCCAGCGCGATGAACAGGACCGACAGCCCCATCACCACCAGCAGCACCGGCTCGATCGCGGTGGCCAGGTTCTTGACCAGGTAGGCCACGTCCCGGTCGTAATAGGTGCTGACCTTGTTGAGCATCTTGTCCAGCGAGCCGGTCTCCTCGCCCACCGCCAGCATCTTCACGATCAGCGGCGGGAACACCCGGCTGTGGCGCAGCGTGCCGGTCACCCCCCGCCCGCCCAGGATGCCCTCCTTCATGGCCGCGATTTCCCGCTCCACGACCACGTTGTGGACGGTGCGCCGGGCGATGTCGAGGGCCGCGGTGATGGGCGTGCCGGAGCGCAGCAGGGCCGCCAGCACCCGCGCGAAGCGCGACATGATGCTCTTGAGGACGATCTCGCCGAAGATGGGCAGGTGGATCTGCACCCCGTGGTAGCGCGCGCGGCCCGCCGGGGTGCGGACGTACAGCACCGCCCCGACCGCCACCAGCAGCGCCGCCGCCACCAGCGCCGCGCCATACCTGCCGGTGAAGTCGCTCAGGCGGATCATCATCCGGGTGGGCAGCGGCAGGTCCGCCCCCAGGGTGCGGAAGAAGGCCGCGTAGCGGGGCAGCACGAAGCGCACCAGCACCGCGAACGCCAGCATCAGCTCCACCAGCACCAGGTTGGGGTAGAAGGTGGCGGAGCGGATGCGCTCGGCGGTCTCGGCGTCCTGCTCCAGCAGCGTGGCGGTGCGCTCCAGCATGTCCACCAGCACGCCGCCTTCCTCGCCCGCGCGCAGCATGTCCACGTACAGCTGGGGGAAGGCCGCCGGCTCGCGGGCCAGGGCCTCCGCGAAGGAGTTGCCCTGCTCCACCGCCTGCTGCACCCGCAGGGTGGCCTGGCGCAGCGGCTCGCTGGAGGTCTGGTCGGCCAGGATGCCCAGGCTCTGGGTGAGCGAGATGCCGGACTCCAGCAGGGTCTCGAGCTGGCGGGTGTAGGTGATGAGGTCCTTGGGGCGGGCGCGCCGGCGGAACAGGCCCGCGCGGGGCGCCCCGGCCGCCGCCGCCTGGACGCGGGCCACCCGCACCGGCAGCAGCGCCTGCTCCTCCAGGAGCCGCAGCACCTCGGCCTCGTCCCCCGCCTCCAGCACCCCGGCCCGGAAGGCGCCGGAGCGCTCGCGGGCCCGGAACTCGTAGGTGGCCACGCTACGCCGCCGCCTCCAGGTCCAGCGCCGTCTCGCCGCCGGTCACCCGGGTCACCTCCTGGAGCGAGGTGAGCCCCTGGCAGGCCTTGGACAGCGCGTCCTCGCGCAGCGTGCCGCCGCGCCGGCGGGCGGCCGCGGCGATGGCCTCGAACGGCGCGCGGCGCGCCACCAGCGCGCGCATCTCGTCATCCAGGGTCAGCACCTCGAACACCGCGATGCGCCCCTTGTAGCCCGACTGGCCGCAGTTCCTGCAGCCCGCGCCCGCGTAGAATACCGCGGCCTCGGCGGCGTCGCCGGCCAGCGCCGCCCGCACCGGGTCGGCGGGCTGGGCGCTCTTGCACTCCGGGCACAGGGCGCGCAGCAGCCGCTGGGCCACCACGCCGATCACCGACGAGGAGATCAGGAACGGGTCGATGTCCATGTCCAGCAGCCGGGCGAGCGCGCTGGGGGCGTCGTTGGTGTGCAGCGTGGACAGCACCAGGTGGCCGGTCAGCGCCGAGCGCACGGCGATTTCGGCGGTCTCGCTGTCGCGCACCTCGCCCACCATGATCACGTCCGGGTCCTGGCGCAGGAAGGACCGCAGGCCGCGCGCGAAGCTGAGCCCGGAGTCGGGGTCCACCTGGGTCTGGCGCACGTACGGGAGGTGGTACTCCACCGGGTCCTCGAGGGTCAGCACGTTGCACTCGGGGCTGGCGATGGCGTTGAGGCACGAGTACAGGGTGGTGGTCTTGCCGGAGCCCGTGGGGCCGGTCACCAGCACCATGCCGTGGGGCCGGGTGATCATCTGGCGCACCGCGGCCAGGTCGCGCGGCACCATGCCCAGCTTGTCCAGCGACATCACCAGGGCGTCCTTGCGCAACAGCCGGATCACCACGCTCTCGCCGTGGATGGTGGGGCAGGTGGACACCCGCAGGTCGGCCTCGGCGCCCTCGACGTGGATCCGGCAGCGGCCGTCCTGGGGCACGCGGCGCTCGGAGATGTCCATGTCCGACATCACCTTGATGCGCGACACCACCTGTCCGTGCATCTCCCGCGGCTGGGTCCCGGAGTCCCGCAGCACCCCGTCCACCCGCAGCCGCACCCGCAGGCAGCCCTCTTCGGCCTCCAGGTGCAGGTCGCTGGCGCCCTCGCGCATCGCCAGCGCCAGGAGCGAGTTCACCAGGCGCACCGCCGGCCCCTCGTCGCTCTCGTCCAGGCGGCCGCCCGGGCCGAAGTCCTGGCCCGGCGCGGGCCCCAGCGTGGTGCCGATGGGGTAGTACTTCTCGATCGCCTCCTGGAGCTGCGAGTCCAGCGCCGCCACCGGCTCCACCGCGCAGCCGGAGGTGGTCTTCACCTCGTCCAGGGCCAGCACGTCCATGGGATCGGCCATGGCGACGGTGAGCACCGCGCCGATCTTGAACACCGGCACCAGCCGGTGCTTGCGCGCCAGGCGCTCCGGCACCAGCCGGCGCAGTTCGGGGTCGCTCTGGTAGGAGGTGAGGTCGATGCGCGGGATGCCCAGCTCGCTCTCGACGTAGTCCAGCAGCCGTTCCTCGGGCACCAGCTTGAGCCGGCACAGCGCCTGGCGCAGGAAGATGCCCTGGCGGCGGGCCTCGTTGAGCGCCATCTGCAGCTGCTCGCGGCTCAGCAGCTCGCGCTCCAGCAGGTACTGACCTAGCGATTTCCGGGTCTCCGAGGGCATCCAGCCTCCAGCGCGGAACGGGTGCGCGCCTACCGCCGCGGCGCTGCGGGGCGCGCCGCGAATGCATCTCAGCAGTGTAGGTATCGGCCCCGGGCGTTCTTACCCTTAGGCGCCGGGGCGCGCACCCCCGGCGGCCGGGGCCCCCGGCGGGGCCCCGGAACCCCTTCGCCCACCCCAGGTTGCGTGTTTATGCCACGCGTTGACCGGGGTGCGGGGGCTGCCTATACTCGGTTACTGGCCCGAACGGGGTGTCCATGCCCAGGATGAGGGAGCCCGCCATGCCCCAGCCCGAGATGCGCGACCCTGCGCCGCCGCGCACCGTCCCCGAGGTCCTCGCGCGCGCCGCCGCCCAGTACCCGGACCGGCCGGCGCTGGTGTCCGCCGGCCGCGCCGGGGAGTCCTTCACGTTCGCCGAGCTGGAGCGGGAGTCGGACGAGCTGGCGCTGGCGCTCCTGGAACTCGGGGTGGTGGCCGAGGAGCGGGTCGGGCTGCTGAGCGAGAACCGCCCGCGGTGGGGGGCGGCCTACTTCGCGATCCACAAGGCGGGCGCCATCGCGGTGCCCATCGACGCGCTGCTGCGGGAGCGCGAGGTGGGCGAGATCGGGCGCGCCGCCGAGCTGCGCTTCGTGCTGGTGAGCGAGAAGCTGGAGCCGGTGGCGCGGGCGGCCCTGCCGCGCGCCCGGCTGCTCAGCCTGGACGGCTCGGCCACCGCGTTCGTGTCCTACCCCGAGCTGCTGCGGCGCGGGCGGACCTCGCTGCGCCAGGAGCAGATGCTGGAGCGGTCGGTCTCGGCCGGCCAGCTGGCGGCGATCATCTTCACCTCCGGCACCACCGGCCGCCCCAAGGGCGTGGCCCTGTCCCACCGCAACCTCGCGGCCAACGTCCACTCGGTGCTCGAGACCATCCCGGTGGGCCCGGCGGACCGGATGCTGTCGGTGCTGCCCCTGCACCACACGTTCGAGTGCACCGCCGGGATGCTCATGCCGCTGGCCGCGGGGGTCACGGTCTACTACGCGCGGAGCCTCAAGTCGAAGGAGCTGGCGGAGGACCTGCGCGAGAGCCAGCCCACCATCATGCTGGGCGTGCCGCTGCTGTTCGAGAAGATGCTGGCCGGGCTGGAGCGGCGGCTGGAGGAGGGGAACCTGCTGGCGCGGGGCTTCTTCCTGCCGGCGTTCCGGGCGCTGCGCGCGGTGCGCGCCCCACTGGGCTTCGGGCGGCTGCTGCTGGCGCCGGTGCGCGCCCGCGCCGGCCTGGCCCGCTCCCGCTTCCTGGTCTCCGGGGCGGCGGCCATGCCCCACGGGGTGTGCCTGGGGTTCCGGGCGCTGGGGGTGGAGGTGCTGCAGGGCTACGGCCTGACCGAGGCGGCCCCGGTGATCGCGGTGAACCCCATCGGGCGCGCCCGCGCCGGCGCAGTGGGCCCGCCCATCGCCGGCGTGGAGATCCGCGTCGACTCCCCCGGGGCGGACGGCGTAGGCGAGGTGCTGGTGCGCGGCGAGAACGTGATGGAGGGCTACTACGGCGAGCCGGCCCTCACCACCGAGGCCATGGACGGCGACTGGCTGCGCACCGGCGACCTGGGGCGCCTGGACGACGACGGCTATCTCTACCTGCGCGGCCGGCGCAAGAGCATGATCGCCACCGGGGGCGGCAAGAAGATCTTCCCCGAGGAGGTGGAGGCGGTGCTGTGCGGCAGCCCGCTCATTGCCGACGCCCTGGTGTACGGGCGGAAGGACGCCCGCGGCCACAACGAGGACGTCGCCGCGGTGATCGTGCCGGACCTGGAGGCGGTGGCCGCCCGGCTGCGGGCGGAGGCGGCGCATCACGGCGGCCACCGCGGCGCGCACCCGGCCGCGCCCCGCCCCGGCCCGCCGGACGCGCGCCAGTCCGCGTGGCTCGGGGCCCGCCGCGGGCCGGCTCCGGAGGCCGCTGCCACCGCCGCCGCCCATGCCGCGGCCCCCGAGGCCGCCGCCCGCGGCGCCGCCCCGGCCGGGTCCGCCGCGGTCCCGGAGGAGGCGGTGGTGCGCGCGCTGCTCAAGGCCGAAGTGGCGCGGGTGTGCGCCCAGCTGGCCGAGTACAAGCGGGTGCGGGACATCAAGGTGCGCCACGAGGAGCTGCCCCGCACCACCATCGGCAAGGTGAAGCGCTACCTCTTCACGGACGGGGAGGAGCAGGCCGTGACCGGGGCCGGCGCCGTCCGGGCCACCCCGAGCGAGCCGGTTCCCCGCACCGTGGCCGCCCGCTCCTGAGCCGCATGCGGCGGGTGGTGGCGGCCGGCGCGGTCGCGGTGGCGGCCTTCTTCGGCTATCTCCTGGCCGAGCCGGTGCTCCGCCCCTCGGTGGTGGTGCTGCTGTTCCACCGGACCCCGGATTTCGAGCCCGTCGCCGCCTACCTCGAACACCGCGGCTACACCACGCTGAGCCTGGAGCAGCTGCGCGAGTTCCTGCGCGGGCGGCTGCGCGTGCCGCCGCGCAGCGTGGTGCTGACCTTCGACGACGCCGACGCCACCAACTTCCTGGGCGCCGCGGAGCCGCTGCGGCGGCACGGCCTGCGCGGGGTGTTCTTCGTGCTGACCGACCGCCTGGGGGCCGGACCGCCCCGCGAGCTGCGCACCGCCGCCGGAGACCCGCAGGCCCCGGCGGACACCGTGCGCGACGCGCCCCCGGACGCCGACCTGTGGGCGGCGCTGCACCCCGGCCGGCCCGACCCGTGGAGCCTGCGCTGGAGCGAGGTGCGGAGACTGGCGGCCGCGGGCCACGACATCGCCTCGCACACCGCCACCCACCACTTCGCCTTCGCCAGCAGCCGCCTGCTGGGCTTCACCGGCCAGCCGACCTGGCGCCAGGTGGACGCGCTGGGGGGCGTGGCCGGGCGGGGGGCGCCGCTGTTCCCGGGCGGCGGCTCGCTGCTGCACCCGGAGTTCCGGCCCGATCCGGCCATGCTGCGGGCGCTGATCCGCGCCGCGGAGAGGCACCCCGGGCCGCTGCCGGTTGATTCGCTCGGGGCGATCGTGCGAACATTCAGCGCTGCCGGGCGGGCCGGCCGCATGGAATCCGCCGCGGAGTACGAGGCCCGGCTGGGGCGCGAGCTGGCGGGTTCGCGGGACCGGCTGGAAGACTTGCTGGCGCGCCCCGTCAGCGCGCTGGCCTGGCCCTGGGGGACGCACACTCACGCGCTCCGCGAGCGCGCCCGGCGCGCCGGATACACCCTGATCTTCTCGGTGGAGCCCGGGGCGTGCGTGCGCGGCTCGGACTCGCTGGAGGTGCCCCGCGCGGTGGCCCGGCCGGACACTGTCGAACTGCGCCGCGTGCTGGTGATCTTCTCGCGCCCGCTGCTGGGGCGCATCTACGGGTGGCTGCACCCGCCCACGTATCCGCGCTGACCTCGGGGAGCCCATGAGCACCGTCACCTACCCCGACTCCGTCCTGCGGATGTTCGTGTTCCTGAGCGAGATCCTGGACGCGCGCGCCGTCACCCCGGACGGGCGCAGCTGGGGCCGCGTGGACGACCTGCTGATCGTGCTGGGGGAGATGTTCCCGCGGGTCACCACGCTGGTGCTGAAGAACCGGCGCGGCCGCCAGCAGCTCGAATGGAGCGGGGTGGACGGCCTGGACGGGCGGGAGATGAAGCTGCGCATCGGGGCCGAGGACCTGGTCCTCCCGTTCCGCCCGCAGCCGCACCACGTGCAGCTGCGCCGGGAGATCCTGGACAAGCAGATCGTGGACACCCACGGCGCCAAGCTGGAGCGGGTGAACGACCTGCACCTGCTGGTCTCCGACGGCGAGCTGCGCGTGGTGCACGTGGACGTGGGCTTCCGCGGGCTGGTGCGCCGGCTGGGGTTCATCTCGCTGATGGACGCCACGACCGACTGGCTGTTCAGCTACCAGCTGGCCGACCACCTGGTGAGCTGGAAGTACGTGCAGCCCCTGGCCAGCGACCCCAGCGTCAAGGCGCTCAAGCTCAACCTCACCCAGCGCAGCCTCGCGGACATCCACCCCTCGGACCTCGCGGACATCATGGAGGAGCTGGACGTGCACCAGCGCGAGGTCATGTTCCGCTCCCTGGACGTGGAGACCGCGGCGGAGGCCCTGGAGGAGGTGGACGAGAAGCTGCAGATCCAGCTCCTGGAGTCGGTGGGCGAGGAGAAGGCCGCGGACATCCTGGAGGAGATGGCGCCCGACGAGGCCGTGGACCTGCTCCAGGAGCTGCCCGAGAAGGAGGCCGAGAACCTGATGCAGGACATGGAGGTCGAGAAGCGCGAGGAGCTGCAGGAGCTGCTCAGCTACGACGAGGGCTCCGCCGGCGCGCTGATGACCACCGAGTACGTGGCGGTGCTGCCCACCGACACCTGCGCCAAGGCGCTGGAGGCGGTGCGCTCCATGGACCTGCCGTTCGAGTCGAGCGCCTACGTGTTCGTGGTGGAGGCCGACGAGACCCTGCGGGGGACGCTGAGCCTCTTGGACCTGCTGCACGCGGGCCCCGACACGCCGGTGGTCGAAGTCATGGAGACCCACCCCAAGACCGTGCCGCTGGAGGCCTCGCGGCACGAGGTCGCCGCGGCGTTCGCCAAGTACGACTTCGTGGCCCTGCCGGTGGTGGACGAGGGCGCCCACCTCAAGGGCCTGATCGCCCTCAAGGACGCCGTCACCGCCGTCTCGAAGGAGTTCAGCGAGTAGGGGCGCACGGCGTAGGGGCGCACGGCAGTGCGCCCGCCGCCCCGCGAAGCGGCCTCCAGCAGTCAGCAGCTGACTCGTGGCGCTACGTAACATCTCTCCACAACGCTATTCGATACGCCATGCGGAATACTCGCATTGGCCAGGTTATCAATGCGGCTATTGATGCTGCGATTATGTACATAGTGCCGCGCACGCATCCAATACCAATGAATACCTTGTGCAGTACGCAGCGATTGAGCTACATTCACTCGCGCACAGCCGCATTCCCCGGTACATGCGACATTCGAGCACTCCCGCGCTGGAGGCACGAAGAGCATGTCCATTGCAGGCCCCTCCCGATGCGCCTGGGAGTGCCGACCTCCCTAGGCCGCAACTGCATCCGCATCGCTCGCTGCCAGGCATGAACTGCCTGCGCATGCCGGAGCGGTCGGATCGCTCCACTCCGACTCTGGAAGGCGATGCCTTCTCAGAAGCCGGCGGCGCCCGGAGCCGCGCGGCGCATTCGTGACCCTCGCTGGGTTCCAGGAGGGCCCGCGACGGGTCCAGGGACAGAAGCCTCCGACTGTTCCCGGAGGGCGCCATGCACGAGTACCCCACTCTTCGGCTCACACGGGCCGCACGGTTCCCCGGACATCTGACCTGCGTTTCGATCCTGAGCGTCGCGCTCTGCCTGCTGTGCGGCAGCTCCGCCTGTTGGGCCGCCACCCCGCCGGCGATCTTCCAGTGGGCCGCCCCGCTCATCCTGACCACCCACACGTACTGTTCCATCGTGGGCACCGCCGGCAGCGTCAGCAGCTTCGACTTCGACTCGCTGCGCCGCCTGGTGAAGCCCCAGCCCGCCGGCTACGCGGAGCCCGGGGGCTATTTCGTGGGTCGGGCTCGGTCCCGCGGGGTTCCGGCACTGCCGGCGCCGCTGCTCCACCGCCTGACCCTCGACCGCGGCCCGGCGCTTCCGTTCTCCATTCAGGCGCCGGACACGGGCACCGGCTTCGAGGCGATCGTGTCCTCCGGGCGCAACCCGCCCGAGCCGGAGATCGGGGTTGGCCCCGACCACATGGTCATCACCGAGAACGCGGTGATCGCGGTGGTGGACAAGGACGGCTCGAACCGAAGAGAGGTTGACAGCCGGGACTTCTTTGGGCTCGACACGACGCGGGGCGTACCGTTCGACCACAAGTGCGCCTACGACCCGCGGGGAGGCCGGTTCCTGGTGGTGGCGGTGGAGACCGGGAGCGACACCGTCTACCTCGCGATCTCCAAGACCTCGAATCCCCACGCCGGCTGGTGGCGCTACAAGACCCGCGGGCGGCTGTTCGGCGGCAGTGGGTACGACCCGGCCGCCGGGTCCCTCGGGCTGGTGGACTACCCCGGTTTGGGCTTCAGCGACAACAAGGTCGTGGTGAGCTGGGACATGGACGCGCCGCCCGACTACACCGACTTCGCCACGGCCCGGATGCGTGTGTTCGACCGGGACAGCGTCTATGCCGGGCGGCCCCCGCGGTACATTGACGTAGATCTGTCCGACCCCTGGCAGGATGCAGACAACCACAGCGGGGGTTCCTGGCCGGTGTGTCCAGGCGGCGCCAGCGGCGTCTGCGCGATCTGGACCACCAAGCCCAGCCGGAGCCTGAGCGCCGGAACCGACGTCTATCTGCTGGCGCTCCACGAAGTGCCGGTGGACACCCTGGCGCACGAGGTGGCGTTCCGGAAGCTCACCGGAACCGTGGCCGCGCAGAACGTGTGTGCGGATTCCACCTCGAACTTCAGCCTGGCCCGGATCACCACGGACAACTACCTGCGGCCTCCGGCCTATGCTCGCGCGCCGTCCCAGGGACAGGTCAACATCGACCGGGACCATCTCGCCACGATGGACTTCTACGTGCGCAACGGCGTCATCACCACCGCGTGGCACGTGGGGGCCACCATCGAAGGGGGTGGCCTCGCCAGCGCGATCCGGCTGCTCCAGATCCGGACCAGCGACAAGGCGGTCCTGACGGATGAGACCTACGGCTCAAGCGAGTCGGACTACTACTACCCGGCGGTCTGCACGGACTCGGCGGGCTCGGTCTACCTGGGTTTCACTCGGTCGAGCACCAGCGAGTACGCCTCCGTCCGGGCCACCGGCAAGAGACGGTCGGACGCGACGATCGAGCCGAGCGTTCTCCTGAAGGCGGGCGTCTGCAACGTCAACGTGTTCTGGGGCGACTACACCGGCATCAGCACCGACGAGAGCGCCTCCTCCTCCTCCGGGACCTCGGCCTGGTACGCCGGTGAGTGGGCCAAGACCGGCGGAACGTGCGGGACCTGGGCGAGGAAGCTCAGCTTCGGCTACGGGCAGATCTCCGGCGTGGTGCGCTTCGACGCCGACGGCGACACCAGCACCACCGGCGACCAGACCGCGCTCGCCGGCGTCTCGGTGGCGCTCAAGAAGGGCTCCACCACCCGGGCGACCACCACGACCGACAGCCTGGGCCAATACCAGTTCATCTACCTGGACCCTGAGACCCTCGATGTGGTGATGACCGTCCCGGGTGACGACTGCGCCCTGGCCGCGCTGGTGGGGACCGGCGCGACCTCGCAGACCCGGGTGAGCAACACCGACATCCAGGTGGTTCTGGCGGGCTCCCAGGAGTCCAGCAACAACAAGTTCATCCTGTCGCACTATCGGGTCACCCTGCCGCTGGCGGACGCCATCTGGGCGACGGGGAAGGACTCGACCGTGCAGTGGGTGCCGCCGTGCGACACCACCGGGAGCCGGCGGATCGGTGTGTATCTCGGCCGATCCAGCAGCTCCACGATCTCGGCGTGGCCCCAGGTGATCGACACCACCCTGGCTCCCGGCACGCGCAGCAAGACCTGGCACGTGAGCGGCTGCGCCCCACAGTACGGCCAGTTCCGGGTCGCGTACCGCTACTGGAGTGGCGACTCCGCCGTGGCGCTGGGGCCGGTGTACAAGCTGGTGCGGCGCAACCCGGCGAACTTCCCGGCTCCGCCGACGAACGCGGCCTGGGTGGTGGGCCGGGACAGCATCGCGGTGTGGAACGCGGGGCCGGGCGCGGTGGGGGCGACCAAGATCCGGGTCTACCTCGGCACCGACCCGGAGGGCGCGCCGACGTCGTGGCCCTCGGTGGTGAAGGACAGCACCGAGATCTCGATCTGCGACACGCTGTTCCACTGGACCCCGTGGAGTTCGATCACCGATCCGTGCTACGCGCAGTTCATGCTGGTTTCCTACAAGCCGGGCGGGACCCCGGACACGCTGTTCAGCAACCAGTTCGAGATCGGGATCCCGGGCTGTCCGCTGGTAGCCGCGTGGACCGGGAGCCAGTGGGTCGAGGACAACACTATCCTCAAGGACGCCGCCCGGCCCGGCTCGGACGTGGACCGCTACCTGCTGCGCCACGCTCCGGCGCCGCAGGCGGGGGCGTACCGGCTGCGCATCCTGGAGCGGGAGCGGGAGACCTCGATCCTGGACGCGGTGCAGCTGGTGGTCCTGGACCACGCGGCCGGGACCACGGTCGGGGTGTGGGACACCGGCGAGCCGTTCGTGGTGGGCGAGAAGATCCTGCCGCAGTCGGCCGTTGACGGAGCCGGGCAGGACCGTCTGGCGGAGCTGATCCCCGGCGGCGGCGGGGTGCTGGCCAACGCCGGCGAAACGATCACGCTGCGCTTCGACCCGGCGCGGACCGCTCCGGCGCCCGCTGCGGCGGCCGCGAGCAACTCGGGCGGCGGCGGGATGCAGGGTTACTCCTACATCAAGCTGCCTGGCGCGCCCGCGCGCATCGGGCCGCGGACCGCCGAGACCGCCCGCGATCTGGAGGGCATCGGCATCGAGGTGCCCGACGGCGCCGACGCCACTCGCTGGGTGGAGGTGTGCCGGATCCACCCGCGGGAGCTGGGAAGCGGTTTCGGCGTGAGCCGTACGACGCTGCGGGGATCCTCGGTCATCCGGTATCGCTTCTATGCCACCCACCGCCTGGCGGACGTCACCTGGTGCTCCGAGGGCCCGGGCGAGATCGGCCAGCGGGTGCTCGGCCCCCAGACGGCCTTGGGTGGCACGGTGCTCTCGCCCGGGGGCACGCTGGAGCTGGCCTTCGCCGCGCCGCCGCTCGGCTCAGGGCTCAGCCGCGACTTCCTGTTGGTCGCCAAGGGCACCTACACCAGCGGCACGCAGCCCGCGCGGCCGCTGCCTCGGGAGGTTGCGTTCTCGCGTCCAGGCCCGAACCCGTTCCGGACCGGCCTGACGCTACGCTACGCGCTTCCGAAGAAGGCCCACGTCAGGCTCAGCATCCTGAACGTGTCCGGCGCGGTGGTGGCGCAGGTCCGAGACGCGGAGCAGGACGCCGGATACTGGGAGGCCACCTGGGATGGCCGGGCGCAGTCGGGGGCGCTCGTCTCGGCGGGGATCTACTTCGCGCGGTTCGAGGCGGGCAGCTACCACCGGACCTACAAGGTGACGCGGATGAGGTAGCCTGGGAGGCTGCTCGACCGGGCGGTCACGCGGCCCCTCCCGTGGGGCCGCCCGGTCCTTCTACAGCTCGCACCCGACCAGGATCGGCTCCGGCTCCAGGCGCACCCCGAACTTCGCCTCGACGCCGCCGCGGATCTCGCGGGCCAGCTCCAGGATCTCGGCGGCGGTCGCGCCGCCGCGGTTCACGATCGCCAGGGCGTGCTTGCTCGAGATGCCGGCGCGGCCGCGGGTGTGGCCCCGCGCGAAGCCGGAGCGCTCGATCAGCCAGGCGGCGGGGAGCTTGAAGAGCGAAGGGGACGGGGCGGAAGGCGTCGGCGCGCCCGCGGCGGGCGCAGTGCCGTGCGCCCCTGCGGGCGCTTCTGACGTGGTGCCGTTCACCGCGTAGCGCGGCAGCCCCGGGCCGGCCGCGCTCTCGATGCGCGCGCAGTCGGCCGCGCTCACCACCGGGTTCTTGAAGAACGAGCCCGCGCTGCGGCTGTCGGGGTCCCCCGGCTCCAGCAGCATCGCCTTGCGCCGCCGGATGGCCAGCACCGCCTCGCGCGCCTCGGCCAGCGTGGGCGGGCCGGCGGCCGGCCCGGAGCGCGCCGCGAAGTACTCGCGCACGTCGCGGTACTGCAGGTGGGGGGCCGCGTCGCGGGGCAGGGCGAAGGCCACCCGGAGCACGACGTAGCGGTCGCGGGCGGCGGTGTTGAAGACGCTGGCGCGGTAGCCGAAGCCGCACTCGTAGCGGGTGAGGGTGCGCGCCTCGCCGGTGGCGCGGTCCAGCACCCGGACGCACCGCAGGACCGCGGCCACCTCCTGGCCGTAGGCTCCCACGTTCTGCACCGGGGTGCCGCCCACCGTGCCGGGGATGCCGCTGAGGCACTCCAGGCCGCCCAGGCCGCCGCGCACGCACAGGGCGACGAACTCGTCCCAGCTCTCACCGGCGCCGGCTTCCAGCACCTCGACCGGCCCCTCGGTGGTGGTGCGCACGCCCCGGAGCGCCACGCGCAGCACCACGCCGGGGAAGCCCGAGTCGGCCACCAGCACGTTGCTGCCGCCGCCCAGCACCAGCAGCGGCAGTTCGTGCAAGGCGGCGAAGCTCAGCGCCTCGCGCACCTCCTCCTCGGTGGCCGCCTCGGCCAGCCACCGCGCGGGCCCGCCCACGCCCAGCGTGGTGTACGCGGCCAGCGCGACGTTCTCGCGCACATTCATGGCCGGAAGATAGCACGGGGGCAGGCGGCGTGGTCACCCTCGGCGGCCTCTCCACGCCGACGCAGATCACGGCAGGGACGCGGCTGCTGCCCGTTAACGCACGTCCGCACTTCTACACAGATCCGGGAAGCTCCCCATGAACGAGCCTGAGCGCTCCAGCGTTGAGTGCGAACCACAGACGGCCGGACTAGGCCTTGAGCATGGTACACTCATTATGAAGCATCAGGCGCACCGTTGGTGTGTGGCGGAACGGGAGGATCGAGCGATGAGACAGCTGTTGGATCCGCGCAGTTGTCCGTCCTGGAGGACGCCTTCCGAGATGGCCTTGGCAGTGATCTTGGTCTTGGTCTTCTGCTCCGCTGCGGAAGGGGCCGCTGCTCCTGACTCGGGAACCGTCTTCGCACCTGTGACCACGCCGAGAGTGAGCGCGAGCCCCTGGGACATTGCGGCGACTGATCTTGACGGCGATTCCGCAGTTGACTTGGTTTGTCCGGGACTGTCTACGGACACCCTGTCGATTCTGTGGGGGGACGGTAATGGGGGGTATCCCGGCAGGACCTACTTGCGGGTGGGGAATGGGCCGAGCTCAGTCCGGGTTGGTGACCTGAACCACGATGGGCGTCCGGACATCGTGGTCGCTAACGGAGCGGATGACTCTGGATCGGTTTCGGTCTTCTTGAATCTCGGCAATCGAACGTTCACTCCGGCCGTGAGGTACAGAACTGGATTAGGGCCTTCTTGGGTGACATTGGCCGACGTGAATGGGGATGGGTACCTGGACATTGTGACCGCGAATTTCACGGCGCACTCCTTGACAGTGTTGCTGAACGATGGCACCGGCGCTTTCCCACGGAGGGTTGACACTCCAGCGAGCACCGGCGGAACCCACCCGAGGTGCGTTGCCGCTGGAGACCTAGACGGCGATGGGAAGCAGGATCTGGTGGTGGGCTATCACAGCGAGGGGCTCGGGGGTGGATGGGACCAGGTCGGGGTATTCCTGGGGAACGGGGATGGGACGTTTGGCCCTCGAGCACTGTATGACTCCTATGGTGCCTGGGCCGTGGCGTTGGCG
>DATKKS010000105.1:0-2667 GCA_035542815.1 Saccharimonadales bacterium (SeqCode)
CCCTGCGGGTCGGTCCAGTTGCTGGTCTGGAGCCGGCCCTCGACGTACAGCTGGCGCCCCTTGGTCACGTACTGCTTGCACAGGTCGGCCTGCTTGCCCCAGGCCACGATGTTGTGCCACTCGGTGCGCTCGGTCCGCTCCCCGCTGCGGCTGCCGAAGTTCTCGCTGGTGGCCAGCGAGAATTTGGCCACCGTCTGGCCCGAGGGAGTGGTGCGCACTTCGGGGTCGCGGCCGACGTTGCCGACCAGGATGACTTTGTTGACAGACGCCATGGTCAGGTCTCCGGGGGGAATCGGTTGTGAGGCTCAGTACGCATACGCTATCGGCGCGGGCCGGCGCGGTCAAGCAGTATGTGGGCGGCGTGGCGCCCCTCCCGCCCCCCCGGTATACTTCCGCCATGGAGATCCGCCTGGCCCGACCGCGGGGCTTCTGCGCCGGCGTGGACCGCGCCGTGGACGTCGTGGAGATGGCCCTGGAAGTGTTCGGCGCGCCGGTCTACGTGCGCCACGAGATCGTCCACAACTCGTTCGTGGTGGACGGGCTGCGGGCCAAGGGCGCGGTCTTCGTGGACGACCTCGCGGGCGTCCCGGAGGGCGCGCCGCTGGTGTTCAGCGCCCACGGGGTGTCGCCCGCGGTGCGCGCGGAGGCGGCGGCCCGGAAGCTGCGGGTGGTGGACGCCACCTGCCCGCTGGTCACCAAGGTGCACCTGGAGGCGCTGCGCTACGCGCGGCTGGGGTACTCCATCCTGCTCATCGGCCACCTGGGGCACATCGAGGTGGAGGGCACCCTGGGCGAGGCCCCCGAGGTCACCCGGCTGGTGGACAGCGTGGCCGCCGCGCGCGCGGTCGAGGTGCCCGACCCGGACCGGGTGGCCTACCTCACGCAGACCACGCTGTCGGTGGACGAGGCCGAGGAGATCGTGGCGGCGCTGCGGGAGCGCTTCCCGGCCCTGGCGGCCCCGCCGCGGGGGGACATCTGCTACGCCACCACCAACCGGCAGCGGGCGGTGAAGGGCCTGGCGGCGGAGTGCGAAGTGGTCCTGGTGATCGGCTCGCCCACCAGCTCCAACTCCAACCGGCTGGTGGAGGTGGCGACCCAGGCCGGCGCGCGCGCCTACCTGGTGGACGGGGCGGCCGACCTGCGGCGCGAGTGGCTCGCGGGGGCGCGGACGGTGGGGGTGACCGCCGGCGCGTCGGCCCCCGAGGTGCTGGTGGAGGAAGTGGTGGCGCGGCTGCGCGAGTGGGGCGGTTCGGAGCCCCGGGAGAGCGAGGCCCCGCGGGAGGACCTCACCTTCACCCTGCCCCGGGAGCTGGCCGAGCAGGCCCGCGCGCGGGGCGTCTCGCCGGAACAGCTGGAGAAGCACCGCCGGGCCCGCGGCTCGGCCAGCCGGGCGGTCTGAGGGCCGGGCCGGCGCGCCTCCGGGGGGCGGGGCTGGCGCCAACCCGGTTCGGTTGACACCGGGGGCCGGCATCCCATAGCTTTACCGGGCGCGCCGCTGCGGGAGGGCCCGCCCGGCCCGAGTTTCGGGGCGTGGCGCAGTCCGGTAGCGCACCTGCTTTGGGAGCAGGTTGTCGGAGGTTCAAATCCTCTCGCCCCGACTTACACTTACCTAGGTGCCCGGCGGGGCCGGGACCGGCAGCCCGCGGGCCGGCCCAGCCGCGGCGAGCCTCTTCTGGGCGCCTGTAGCTCAGGTGGATAGAGCAGCGGATTTCTAATCCGCCGGTCGGGGGTTCGACTCCCTCCAGGCGCGCTCTACCTCCGGGCGCCGTCGGGCGCCGCAGCCAGCACGACAGTTGGTGGACGTAGCTCAATGGTGGAGCATCGGACTGTGGCTCCGGTGGTTGTGGGTTCGAGTCCCATCGTCCACCCCAACTTCCCCGCCCCGCCCGCCCGGCCCTGAGCCGGGCGGGCGGCGGCTTTGCGGGCCGCGCGCTGCGGGGGGCCGCCGGGGGGAACCCTACAGCGCCAGCAGCGCTTCCAGCGCGCGCGCCCGGTGGCTGATGCGGTTCTTCTCCGCGGCGGGGAGCTCGGCCATGGTCCGGCCGTCCGGCAGCCGGAAGTAGGGATCGTAGCCGAAGCCGCCGTGGCCGAGCGGCTCGAAGCCGATGGCGCCCTCGCACGCGCCCTCGGCGCTCGCCTCCCGCCCGTCGGGCCAGGCCAGCACCACCGCACAGCGGTAGCGGGCGGCCCGGGTGGCCGCGCCCTCCAGCTCGCGCAGCAGCCGGGCGTTGTTGGCGGCGTCGTCGGCCGCCGGCCCGGCGAACCGCGCCGAGCGCGGGCCCGGCGCGCCGCCCAGGGCGTCCACCTCGATGCCGGAGTCGTCGGCCAGCGCCGGCAGGCCCAGCCGCGCGGCCGCATGGTGGGCCTTGAGGCGCGCGTTGCCCAGGTAGTCGGCCGCGGTCTCGGGCGGCGGCTGGTAGTCCGGGTGGTCGCGCAGCGAGCGCAGCTCCGCGGGCGCGGCGCGGCCCAGGATGGCCTCGATCTCACGCAGCTTGCCCGGGTTGCGGGTGGCCAGCAGCAGCGGGGAGGGCAGGATCACGGGCGGGCCGGCGGGCGGGCGCACTGCCGTGCGCCCCACGAACGGGCGCATTGCCATGCGCCCCTACGGCCCACGAGGGCGCGCTGCCGTGCGCCTCTACAGACGTTCAATGCCGAGGGCCTTCTTCT
>DATKKS010000106.1:0-15432 GCA_035542815.1 Saccharimonadales bacterium (SeqCode)
GTGACCCAGTTCCAGAAGGACGAGCTGGTGTACGTCTCGGCGGGCGAGGGGGCCTGCTCCGAGGGCGAGTTCTGGGAGGCCCTCAACGCCGCCACCAGCCGCCGGCTGCCGGTGCTGATCCTGGTCGAGGACAACGGCTACGCCATCTCGGTGCCCAGCGAGGTGCAGTACGCGGGCGGGAACCTGTCGCGGCTGCTGGAGGGGTTCCGCCGCGTGGGCCTGCACCTGGCGGAGGTGGACGGCACCGACTTCTTCGCCAGCCTGGAGGCGCTGCGCGGCGCGGCCGACTACGTGCGGCGGCGCCAGGGCCCGGCGCTGGTGCACGCGCACGTGATCCGGCCATACTCGCACTCCCTGTCCGACGACGAGGCCATGTACCGCACCCGCGCCGAGCGCGAGGCGGACGCCGCGCGCGACCCGATCCAGCGGCTGCGCGCCCACCTGCTGCAGGAGGGCCTGGCCACCCCCGAGGAGCTGGAGGCGCTGCACGCCGCGGTGGACGCGGAGGTGGGCCGGGCCGCGGAGGAGGCGCTGGGCTCCCCCCAGCCGCCCCGCGACAAGGCCGACTGGGCGGTGTTCTCGCCGGACGTGGACCCCACCTCGGCGGCCTTCCGCAGCGAGCCGGAGTTCGAGGCCGGCGCCGCCGAGGGCACCATGGTGGACCTGCTGAACCGGTGCCTGCGCGACGAGATGCGCCGCGACCCCCGCATCGTGGTGTTCGGCGAGGACGTGGCCGACGCCACGCGCGAGGAGAGCCTCGGGGAGGTGCCGGGCAAGGGCGGGGTGTTCCGGGTCACCCACAAACTGCAGAAGGAGTTCGGCAGCCGGCGGGTGTTCAACTCCCCGCTGGCCGAGGCCAACATCGTCGGCCGGGCCGTGGGCATGGCGCTGCGCGGGCTCAAGCCGGTGGTGGAGATCCAGTTCATGGACTACATCTGGCCCGCGATGATGCAGCTGCGGAACGAGCTGGGCTTCCTGCGCTACCGCTCCGCCAACCACTGGAAGTGCCCGGTGGTGGTGCGGGTGCCTTCGGGCGGCTACCTGCACGGCGGCGCGCCCTACCACAGCCAGTCGGGCGAGGCCCTGTTCGCGCACTGTCCGGGGCTGCGGGTGGTGATGCCGTCCACCGCGCTGGACGCCAACGGGCTCCTGCGCACCGCCATCCGGTGCGACGACCCGGTGATCTTCTGTGAGCCCAAGCATCTCTACCGCCAGGTGCACAACAAGGGCCGCTACCCCGGGCCGGACTACCGCATCCCGTTCGGGTGCGCCCGGCAGGTGCTGGAGGGCGGGGACGCCACGGTGGTCACCTACGGGTCCACGGTGCACCGCAGCTGGCAGGCGGCGCGCACCCTGCAGGCGGAGGGGGTGCAGCTGGATCTTCTGGACCTCCGCACGCTGGTCCCGTACGACTGGGAGGCGATCGCGCGCTCGGTGCGCAAGACGCACCGGCTGCTGGTGGTGCACGAGGACGCGCTCAGCTTCGGGGTGGGCGCGGAGATCGCGGCCCGGGCCTCGGCCGAGCTGTTCGAGTTCCTCGACGCGCCGGTGCTGCGCGTCGGGGCGCTCGACTGCCCGGTGGCCTACGCGCCCGACCTGGAGGCCGCGATCCTGCCGCAGACCCAGGACATCTTGGCGGCGCTGCGGCGGCTGCTCGCCTACTGAGGCCCCTGCCCGCGCCCGCCGGATCCCCCGAACCTCCCGCCGCCGCCGGCGCATCTAATCCGTTGGGCGCGACAGAGCGCGCCCCGAACCGCAGCACGCTTTGGCGAGCGCCGGCTGCCGCGGGCCCCGTTCCCGGTCCCTTCCCCAGACCCACGCTCGGTCCTCCGTCCGGTCAGCCGGTTGCCATACTTCGGTGAGGTCAACCCATGAGAGCAGCCCTGGAAGCCCCGATCCTGGCCCCCTGGCCGATGGTTCGCGCGGCCCGGGTGCACCTCCCTTCCGACTTCGGAGACTTCCGGCTGTACGGCTACGAGTCTCCGCGCGACGGCAAGGAGCACCTGGCGATCGTCAAGGAGCCCACCCGGCCGGTGAAGAACGCGCCGTGGCTGGTGCGCATCCACTCGGAGTGCCTGACCGGGGATGCGCTGCGCTCCCGCCGCTGCGACTGCGGCCCGCAGTTGGAGATGGCGCTGCGCCGCATCGAGGCCGAGGGCCGCGGGGTGGTGGTGTACCTGCAGCAGGAGGGGCGCGGCATCGGGCTGCTGAACAAGCTGCGTGCCTACGCGCTGCAGGAGCGGGGGCTGGACACCGTGGACGCCAACGAGCGGCTGGGCTTCCCGGCCGACGCCCGCGACTACGGCCCGGCCGCCGGCATCCTGGCCGATTTGGGCATCCGCAAGGTGCGCCTGTTGAGCAACAACCCGAGCAAGATCGAGGGGCTGGAGAAGTATGGCGTGACGGTGGTCTCGCGCGAGCCCATCGAGGTGCGCCCGAGCATCGCCAACGCGCGCTACCTGTTCACCAAGCGGGCCCGCCTGGGCCACCTGCTGGGGCTCCACGGCGGCCTGGGCACGCCCGGCGCGCCGGCGCCGCCCATCCCGGACTAGCCGCGCGGGCCGGCCCTCGGGGCCGGCCTCGCCGGCCACCGCCGCGGGCGCGGCTTGCCGCGCGGCGGGATTCGCTTACACTCGATGCCCGGACTGCGGCGCAGTCCGGGCTTTTCGCGGCCCCGCGCGGCCACAGCCGGCGCTCCGGCGGAGGATGCATGGGTTTCTTGCGCCTGACCCTTCCGGTGATCGAGAAGTCCCAGGACACGCCCGACGTGTGGACGTTGCGCCTGGACCTCTCCGCGCACCCGGTCGAGTACAAGGCCGGTCAGTTCGTGGAGGTCGGCTTTCCCGGCGAGGAGCTGCACCGGGCGTTCTCCATCTCCTCCTCACCCAGCGAGCGGGGGCACCTGGACATCACCGTGCGGCGGCTCCCGGACGGGCGGCTCTCCCCGCGGCTGTGCGACGCGCCGGTGGGGCAGGTCCTGGACGTCAAGGGGCCCTTCGGGGTGTTCACCTACGCGCCGGGCCAGGCGCGCGACCTGCTGCTGGTGGCGGGCGGGACCGGGGTGGCCCCGTTCCGCGCCATGATCAAGCAGGTGGAGGACGCCGCCGGCTCCGAGCGCATCCGGCTGCTGTACAGCGTGCGCACCCCCCACGACGTGATCTACCGCCCGGAGCTGGAGCGCTGGGTGCGCGAGGGGCGCATCGAGCTGACCCTCACCGCCACCCGGGGGGCCAACGGCAGCTGGCCCCACGGCACCGGCCGCTTCCCGCGCGAGGCGGTGGTGGAGGCGGCCCGGGGGCTGGATCCGCTGTGCTTCCTGTGCGGGCCGAAGGACATGCTGGTGCAGACCCAGGGCTGGCTGCTGGAGGCCGGGCTGGAGCGCAAGCGGGTCAAGCGCGAGGCCTGGGGGTAAGGAAGAAGGCCGCCCCCGGAAAGGGGCGGCCTTCGAAGGGTCTTCGCGGCCCCGGCGCGCGGGCTCAGGCCAGGATCGGGGTGATCTGGCCGGCGCGCACCGCCGCCAGGGTGATCTCCAGGAGCTGCTCCAGGCTGACCTCGGGCCGGTAGCCCACCGCGGCCCGGATCTTCTCCAGGCTGGGCACCCGCCGGGCCATGTCCTCGAAGTGCGGGCCGTACACCTCGCGGTAGGGCACGTACACGATCCGCGAGCGGCTGTCCACGAGCTGCAGGATCCGCTGGGCGAGCCCCAGGATCGAGACCTCCTCGTCGTTCCCGATGTTGTACACCTGCCCGGTGGTGGCCGCCGAGTCGGCCAGCAGCAGCACCCCGTGGACCACGTCCCCCACGTACGAGAAGCACCGCGTCTGCGAGCCGTCCCCGTGCACCGGGATGGGATCCCCGCGCAGCGCCCGGGTCAGGAAGGTCGGGACCACCATGCCGTAGGCGTCGGTCTGGCGCGGGCCGCAGGTGTTGAAGCAGCGGACCACCGTCACCGGGAGCCCGCGCTCGTGGGAGTAGGCGATGGCCATGAACTCGTCGGCCGCCTTCCCGCAGGCGTAGCTCCAGCGCAGCACGCCGGTGCTGCCCAGCACCAGGTCGTCGTCCTCGTGGAACGGGACCCGCGCGCCCTTCCCGTACACCTCCGAGCTGGAGAAGATCAGGGTCCGCAGGCCGCGCCCCGCGGCGGCCTCCAGGACCACTTCGGTGCCGGTGAGGTTGGTCATGAGCGAGCGCAGCGGCTCCTCCATGATCTTGCGCACCCCGACGGCGGCCGCCACGTGGAAGATCCGTTCCACGCCCTGGGCCAGCCGGGACACGCACTCCCGGTCGGTCACCGAGCCGCGCACGAAGTGGAACCGCGGATGATCGATGCAACCGGAGAGGTTCTCCAGGCGCCCGGTGGAGAGATCGTCCAGCGCCCACACCTCGTCGCCGCGATCCAACAGGCGCTCCACCAGGTGGGAACCGATGAACCCGGCTCCACCCGTCACCAGTACACGCATCATTCGATCCTCATTTGGTCATTCCGGCCAAGATCCTTCTTCCGGACAGTTCGAGCCCGCCGCGCTCAGCGACCCGCGGTGGCCTCGCCCTGGTGGTGACACTGCGCGATGCACGCCAGGCGGTCCGTCTCGATGATCTGCAGGGCGTTGCTGAAGCGCGTGGTCTCGTTGGCGAGACACGTCCCGTCGCCCTTGCACAGGAAGATCATGATGTTGTGGACCTTGAGCTGCTGCTGCACGCGCAGCGCGGCTGCGGCATTGCACTGGTCGATGCACTGGCTGACGGTCTGGTCCGCGTCGTTCAGCGCGACCGCGGCCGCCGGGTCCGAGACCTGGCGGCACGAGAGCGCGCCGAAGGCCGCTGCGGCCAGCCCTGCGGCGAGGAGGAGGTAGATCACGCGGGGGGACCGACCAGGGGTGCGGAGTGGGGTTCTCATGACGGTGCCTCCTCGGTGCGGGTAACAGGAGCTATAGATTCAAGCTCACCCCCAGCCCTCCGGCCAGGATGCTGGAGTTGAGCCATGCCAGTCGGCCCGTGAGCCCCAGGGGCCCGCGCGCCTTGAGCCCCAGGTTCCACTTCTCGGTGTCGTACTCCGCGACCAGGGCCACGCGCCCGTACGCCCGCAGCTCGGCCCCGGCGAACAACCCGTCCAGGGTGACCCGGGCCCGGGGGCGGAGCACCCCGCCGGCGTAGCCGGCGTCGGCGCGGAGACGCAACCACCCACACTGCACCGCGCGCCCCACGACGACATAGCCGGTGTGGAAGCGCCGGGTGCCTTCCAGATCCTCGATGCCTACTGCCACATCGGGAACCGGGCCCGAGGCGCGCAATAGCTCCACTCTCGCGCTGACCATGCGGTCGGAGTCGGTCAGGCGCGAGGTCGAGTCCTGCTGCGAGAACGCGACGAGTCCCGGGATTGCCGTGACCCGGAGGGAAATCTCGACGCGGGACAGGAACCCCAACGTGGCGAAGTATATGTCGTTACGGTAAGCGCCACGGTGATCGTACGCCCATCGCTTTGAAACAGTATTATAACCGAATTCGAGCCGGGAGTCCTCCAAAACTTGCGCCGAGGGCGTATTCCAGTAGCCGGAGGTCCCAGTGAGCGAGACCTGGGCCGCCCCCATCCCTGGCCAGCAGGCCCCCCCGGCCCACATGGCCAGCCCCAGCCCGAGGCCCTTCAGGGCCCGGCCCCGTGGGGGACCCCGGCGGCGCCCCCTGCCTGGAACCCCGGCCCCGGTCATGGCGTTCCCTCCGCCACCCCTTGGCGGGCATAGCGATATCCCGCAACCCATTGATCCAGCTGGGCGACCACCGAGGTCCGCCAGAGGTCGTCCAGGAGGGCCGCCCGAAGCCGGGGATCCACCGGCTGGACCTCGAACAGCGCCTCCTCGGTGCGGTACTCCGCCGGGAAGGCCGCCGGCAGGTCCAGCCGGACCGGCCCGGGCCGCAGCCGCACCGCCGGCGGCAGGGGCAGGCTCAGCCGCAGGCCGCCGTAGTGGTTGGACTCCGACTTCACCACGAAGAAGCCGATCTCGAGCTGTTGGAATCGGCGCGCCACCTCGGCCCGCACGGCGTACTCGCCGACCCCGGAGCCGGCCACCGCCCCGTACAGGTAGCGCCCGCCCCGGAGGGTGAAGGCCAGGTCGGGCGGGCCGGAGCCGCCCGGGCGGAAGGTGGCCGCCCCGGCGAAGGTCACCCGTTTGAGGCCCGAGTAGCTCACGTCCGGCAGGAAGGCCAGCGAGCCGGTGAGGTCCGCGGACGCGTCCAGGTACCAGCGGGCTCCGGACGCCAGCCCCAGCCCGGCGGACAGCCCGTAGCGGTTCAGGCCGAAATAGCCGCCCGCCAGGGAGGCCAGCACCCGGTGCCCCAGGCGCCGGAACTGGTACAGGGCCGCCTCTTCCGGGCGGGACCGGTCGTAGTCCGGGTGCAGGTCGCCGGGCTGGATGTCGCGCTCGTGGTGGATGGGGAAGGTCCAGCCCAGCCGCAGCAGCGCGCCCGCCCACGGCTGGGTGGCGATCTCCGGGGCGATCTCCACGTGGTACACGAGCGGCTCTTCGATGTGCCCGAACTGGCTGTCCAGGATGAAGCGCGGGCTGAGGTCCACCCGCCGCACGGCGGGGGAGAGCACCGACCCGTCCTGCGGTCCGACGTCCGGCAGCGTCTCCACCGCGAGGTCCGCCGCGAAGGCCTCCTGGGCCAGCCGGCCCGCGGCCAGGGCCGCGGCGTCGGAACTGCGGAAGTCCACCCGCGCCACCGGGACGCCCTGGCGCAGCAGCACCACCTCGCACGGCCCCGGGCACGCCGCGTCGGCCAGCGCGGCGATCACTCCGAAGGCGAAGCCGGGGTCGCGGAAGCGGCGGTTCTCCAGGCGCACCCGGCACACCGAGTCGGCCGCGCTCACCTGGACCGACTCGAAGCCTCGGTCGGCGAGCCCGGCGGCCAGCTCCGCGGCGGCGGCGGCGCGGTCCGGGGCGGGAGCGCTCGCCCCGCTCGCCGCTGGGACGGCGGCCAGGAGCCCCAGCACGCCCAGGAGCGCGGCCCCGGCAAGAGCGCAGCGGGCCCTCATCTGGGCCGCTCCACGCCCGCCAGCTCAGCCAGGCGGGGCCAGGTGCGCGCCGCCTCCGCCAGCGCCGCGCGCAGCCGCGGGGCGGGCGGCCGGCCGGGCGCGCCGGGCGCGCCGGGCAGCAGCCCCGCCGCCGCCAGGAAGGTGCGGGCCGCGGTCTCGGCCCCCGCTCCCCCGGAAGCCCCGTGCTGGGCGATGTCCGACAGTTCCGAGGCCGCCCCGGATCCGGTGCTGTCGCCCGCCAGCAACTGCCTCCAGGCCGCGCCGGCGGAGTCGGCGTGGCCCATGCACGCCCACGCCAGGGCGCGGTTCCAGGCGGCCACCGAAGCCGCGGGGGACAGCCGCAGGGCGTGCGCCGAGGCGCGCTCCGATTCCTCGAAGCGGCCCCGCTGGAAGCGGACCCAGCCCAGCAGGGTCCAGGGTTCGGGATCCGTCCAGCCGCCCGGGTGCAGCAGCGCCAGGGTGACGGCGGTGTCGGCCTGCGCATAGCGCCCCAGCCGCGTGAGCGCCTGGGCCTCCATGAAGTAGCCCCCCCAGTTCGGCCCCAGCGATACCCCGATGCGGGCCGCGGTCAGCGCCCGCAGGTCCTGGCCCAGCTCGAAGTAGGCGCGGGCCAGGGAGAGCCAGGGCTTGACGCTGCGCGGGGACAGGATGGCCGAGACGCGGAAGTGCTCCGCCGACAGCTGCAGCCACCGGGTCCGGGTGGAGTCGGCGATGCTCGGAGCGCTCGAGACGTAATGGTAGTACTCGGCCAGGTTGTCCCGGGCGGTGTTGCTCGTGGGGTTCGAGCGGACGGTGGTCTCGAACAGCTCCTGCTGCGTCCTCCACGGCAGGCCCGCCACCACGAAGCCGGCCGCCCCGGCCGCCACCACCGCTCCGGCGAGGGCGGCCCGCCACGGCGCCGGCCAGGGTAGTCGCGACAGCCGCCACACCACCAGCGGAATCAGCACCATGCTGGGCGCATACACCAGCCGGTTCGAGGGCACCCCGGTGAGGCACGAGGGCACCACCAGCGCCCAACCCGCCACCCACGCGGCGCGCGGTCCCCGGCCCGGCAAGAGCGCCAGGCAGAGCAGCGCCAGCGCCCCCAGCCCCGCCAGCAGCAGCACCACCCGCACGGTAAAGGTGTCCTCGAACTGCACCGCGCCCACGCGCGGGGGCCACGGCGCCAGCAGGTCGCGCGCGTTGAACAGGAAGGCGGTGGCCAACTGCCCCGGCTGGGCCCAGCTGGCGTGGGCGGAGCGTGACGCCACGGTCAGGCCCACGGCGATCCCCCCCGCCACCGGGGCGGTGGCCGCGGTGAGCCGCTGCCAGGCGCCCCGGGTGCGGCGCCCGGCCCACTCGAACAGGGCCAGGGCCGGGGGCAGGGCGTAGGCGGTCTCCTTGGAGAGCACCGCCGCCGCGGAGCACACGGCCAGCCCCGCCAGGGTGACCCCCGCGCGCCCGCGGCCCTGCCAGTGGCGGACGTACAGCGCGAAGGCGGCCAGCCCGAACAGCCCGGCCAGCAGGTCGGTGCGCCCGGAGATGAAGTCCACGTTTTCCACGTGCGTGGGCCACGCCGCGAACACCAGGCCGGCGGCCAGCGCGGCCCCGGCGCCGGCCCCTAGCCGGATCAGCATCAGCGCCAGCAGCCCCGCGGTCAGCGCGTAGACCAGCGAGTTGAAGAGGTGGTACGCCACTCTGGCGTCGCCAGCCAGCGCGTACGTGAGCATGTAGGAGACCGTGGTCAGCGGGCGGTAATAGTCGAAGTGCTCCACGGGCGACCTGAGCATGGCCCAGAACGAGCGCGCGAACGCCTGGGGCACGTTGGCCAGGTGGTGGACGAAAACGTCGTGGACGATGAGGTCCACGTCGTCCCACACCAGCTCGCCGCGCAGCGCGGGCAGGGAGACGACCAGCGCCAGGACCGCGGGCGCCAGGAACGCCAGCCTGGGGCTGGGGTGGCGCAGCCAGCCCGGCAGGCCCCGCCGCGGGCTCCCGGGGCGGGGGGGCCGGGGCGCGGCGTCCTGCGGGGAGCGCCCCGCTCCGCGCAGGGCCGCCGCGCGGCGGCCCGGCTCAGCGCGCGCCATCCGTGCCTCCCGCCGCGTCCCGCAGCGCGGGCCAGGTGCGGGCCGCCTTCTCCAGCGCCTGCCGCAGCGCCGGGCGGAGTGCCGGGCGCAGCGTCCCGGTGGCCCCGGGCCGCAGCCCGGCCGCGTCCAGGAACACCCGGGCCAGCTCCGGTGCGTGTGCCCCGCCCGCCGCGCCGAACTCGGCGATGTCGGAGAGCGCGCTCGCGGCGGTGGCGCTGTCGGCCACCCACGCCAGCGTCGCGCGGTAGGCGCTGGCGGCCGAGTCCAGCGATCCGGCGGCGCCCCAGGCCAGGGCCTGGTTGCAGGCGGCGAAGCCCAGCGTCGGATCCAGGCCCAGGGCCGTGCCGGTGGCCCGCACCGATTCCCGGAAGCGGTGCTGCTTGAAGAGAATCCAGCCCAGCTCGGCCCAGCGCTGGGGGTCCTTGCGGTCCTGCGGCGTGCTCATCGAGCGCCGCACCGAGGACTCCGCCTCGGCGTAGCGGCCCAGCCGCGTGAGGGCCTGCGCCTGCAGGAACCGCGCGGGTGCGTTCTCCCGGACCGCCAGGCCCCGTTTCGCGGCCACCACCGCCAGGCTGTCGTGCCCCAGCTCCACGCAGGTGCGAGCCAGCGTGAACAGGGCCAGGGCATTGGTAGGATCCAGCTGCAGGGCGTGGCCGTTCTCGTGGGCGGACAGCCGCAGCCACCGCTGCCGGGTGCTGTCGGGCAGGCCGGGCTGCTGCGCGATGTGGTGGTAGCACTCCGCCAGGTCGTTGTGCGCGGAGCCGTCGTAGGGCACCTCGCGCACCAGCCGCTCGAAGAGCCTCTGGGGATCGTTCCACACCCGGGCCGCGGACAGGAAGCCGGCCGAGCCCAGCACCACCGCCACCGCGCAGGCGGCGGCCGCCAGGCCCGGCGCCCGCGGCAGCCGCGAGAGCTTCCAGGTGAGCAGCGGCAGCAGCACCAGGGTGGGGAGGTACAGCATGCGGCTCGCGGGGATCCCGGTGGTGCAGGCCGGCGCCGCCAGCATCCACACCACCACCCACGCCCCCCGCTCCGCGCGCCCGCGGAGGAAGACCAGGCTCAGCCCCACGCCCAGCAGCCACACCAGGACCACCACCAGTGGCGGGTGGAGCAGCGCGTTGGGGGAGAAGCGCTGGTTCAGGTACAGCGGCCAGGGGAAGAGCAGCGCCCGGGAGTTGACCAGGAGCGTCCCACCCATGGCGAGCGGCGGCGCCGCGTGCGAGGAGGCCCGCCCCGTGAGGGCCGCCTGGCGCAGCGCGGCCGCCGCCAGCACCGGCACGGTCACCGCCAGCAGGCGCAGGGCCGCCCGCCGCAACGCGTGCGTGGGTCGCGCTGGCGGCCTGCCTGGCGCGTGGGCCGCCTCGGCGGAAGGCCCGTCGGCGGCCGCCGGTTCGGGCGCGCGCCCCCGGGCGCGCGCCGCCCACTCGTAGATGAGGAACGCCGCCGGGGCCACGTAGGCCACTTCCTTGGAGAACGCCGCCCCTCCCACGCACAGCGCCAGGAGCGCCAGCTCCCCGGGCGAGGCGCGCGGCCGCGCGCGCTCGCGCCGGTACACCACCAGCGCGAGCAGCAGCAGCAGCGCCGCCATGAGGTCGGTCCGGCCGGAGATGAAGTCCACGTTCTCGTGGTGGGTGGGCCAGACCGCGAAGAGCGCCCCCGCGGCCAGCGCCGCGCCCGCGCCCACGCCCAGCTCGACCGCCTCCAGCGCCAGCAGCCCGGCGGTGAGCGCGTACAGCGCGGAGTTCACCAGATGGTACGGGCCGCTCCAGCCGTCGGCTGCCGCGTAGTTCAGGATATAGCTCACCGTGACCAGCGGCCGATAGTAGTCGAACCGCGAGGAGTCGGAGTCCAGCGCCGCCCAGAAGGTGCGCTGGAAGGCCGCCGGGATGTTGGACAGATGGTGGGCGAACGTGTCGTTGGCGATGAGCAGGACGTCGTCCCACAGCATCGGCCCGTTCAGCGCCGGCAGGCTGATCAGCAGGGCCAGCAGGGCCGGCAGCAGGAACAGCGCGAGGCGGGAGGGGGCCGAGAAGGCCGCCCAGCGGCGGCGCCGCCGGGATTTCGCGCGGGCAGGCACGCGTCGGCCCTCAGTCCGCCGCGGGCCGGCCGCCGCCCGGGCCGGGGTCACATTTCATGCGGCATCAGCCCCACCGGCGACCGGAAGTAGAAGTTCGAGGGGTAGTGCAGGAAGTTGCTGACCCGGGACGTGTACAGGCAGGCGAAGTCCTTGAGCTGGTGCCCGAAGCGGGTGATTTCGTTGTCCTCCCGGAACAGCGACCCCCAGTGCCGGTTGTAGGCGTTGCTGCACTTGCGCCCCAGCACGTCGATGTCCGAGGTGTAGCGGGCCAGCTCCTCGCGCAGCCCTCCCATGCCCCGGCGCAGCGCCTCCAGCCGGGCGCGCCGCCGCGCGGCGGCGGCCGGCGCGGGCCCGGGGTCGGTGAGCGCCAGGGCCCGGAACTCGCGCTCCGTGGCCGCCCGCTTGAGTTCGATCCGGTCGCGCGCGTCGGTCAGCCCCGCCAGCTGCTTCAGGTCCTCGGCGATGCTCTCGGTGACCGCCACCTCGGCCGCCACCTCGGGCACGATCATCGCGGTGCGCCAGCCCAGCGACCGCTTGGACCGCAGGATGTCGCCGTAGGTGTGGTCGCCGAAGTACAGGATCCGGTCCCCGGCCGCCTCCAGCGACTTCTGGAGGAACGCCGCGTCCCCGCCGCTGTAGGCCGGCACGCCGTACTGCTGGTCCACCAGCTCGGCCGGCGCGGAGCCGTTGCCGGCGGTCAGGAAGAAGCCCGGCTTGCCCGAGCTGACCATGATCAGGTCGAAGAACTCGCGCCAGTCGCGCCGCCCGGTCTCGGACGGGGGCAGCAGGTACGACATCAGCGCGTCGGTGTAGTAGAGTTCCGAGTTGGTCAGCAGGAACAGCTTCTTGCCGCTGCGGCGGAAGTCCTCCAGCGTCGGGGCCAGCTGCGAGTCGCGGCGCAGGAACTTCTCCGGGGAGCTCATGATGGGCTGCTTGATGGAACCGTCGCGGTGCGCCTCGTCGATCATGGCGCGCACGTCGCCGTACACCTTGGAGTACTCCAGCTCGCGCCTCCCGGCCTGCTGTTCCAGCAGCTCCACCAGGCACATGAACAGGTACACCTCGGGCAGGTGGAACAGGGTGTCCACCGAGACGTGCGTCTCGTGGGACAGGATGAAGCGCTGGGCCCGGTAGGTCTCGCGCCGCGCCTGGGTGCTCAGCCGCTGCCGCCCGTGGAAGCCGCGGGTCACGAAGTTGAAGTAGTCCATCTTGAGGACGTTGCCGCGGTCCCGGTCCACCACCAGCCCGCGGATGACATAGGCGGGGTCGTAGCGGTACTGTCGGATCTCCGCGGGGTAGCCCCGCGCGCGCACCAGCTTGTCCACCGTGGCCTCGAAGGCCAGCCGCTCCACCGGCAGCGGGTCGTAGTGGGCCAGGGTGTGGTCGAGGTCGAAGCCGATGGCGGAGATGCTCGAGAAGCGCAGGTTGCGGTTCACGTACACGCGCTCCGGCCGGGGCACCGCCGGTGCGGGGCGGCGGCCGTGGGCCGTGCGGACTCGGGCCCGTGCGGGCCGGCTGGGCGGGTTCACCAGGCAGGTCCTCTCATGCGAACCATGAAGATACCACACCCGTGGACCGACGAGGAGGAGCGGGCCGCCCACCGGGTGGCTTCCGCGGGCCGCTCCTACCTGTACCTGGCGTCGCGGCTGCTGTCCGATCCCGTGCAGCGCACCGCGTTCGAGGTGGCCTACGCCTCGATGCGCGGCGTGGACGACGCCGTGGACGAGCACGCCCCCGGGCCGGGCGAGGCCGGCGCCCGCGCGGCGGTGCGCCGCTGGCTGGGCCGGGTGCGCGCCGCGCGCCGCGGCGACGCCGGCCGGGGACACTGGCTGCAGTCGTCGCTGGCCGCGCTGTTCCGGAGCTTCGAGCTGCCTTTCGAGCCGTGGGAGCTGCTGGGCGCGGCGCTCCTGGAGGACGTGCGCCGCGACGGCTTCGAGACGCTCGAGGACTTCCTGGCGTACGCCGAGGGCGTGGCGGTGGGCCCCGGCCGGCTGTTCGCCATGGTGGTCTCCGCCCGCCCGCGCCGCGGGCGCTACGTGCCCCACCCCACCTCGGCCGACCCGGGCTTCGCGGCGCTGGCGCGCTTCACCTACCTGGTGCACGGCCTCCGCGACCTGGGCCGCGACCTGGCCGGGCCGGCCCGGGGCACCGCGCTGGCCCCGCGCGCCGAGCTGCGGGCCGCGGGGCTGGATCCGGCGGACCTGGCGCAGGGGCCCGCGGACCGGCGGCGCGCCTGGGCGCTGTCGGTGGCCTCCCGGGCGCGCGCGCTCCGGGCGGGCGCGGGCGACCCGTGGGATGGTCCGGATCCCCTGCCGCCCGAGCCGGCCTTCGTGCTGGCCTTCCTGATCCGGCTCTACGAGCGCCAGCTCGACCGCATCGAAGAGTGCGGCGGCGATGTCTTCGGCGACGCCCATCGGATGGGGCCGGCCGACGTGCTGGCCGCGGCCGAGGAGCTGGCCGGGGAACGCCCCGGCGCGCCCCCGGACTGGCGGGCCCGGCTGGAGCTGGAGCTGGGGGGAGTGGGCGCTCCCCGCGCCTGAGCCCGAGCGACATCTCGCCGGCCGCGGGCCCGGGGCGCCGATCCGGCGCGGCCCGCACCCCTGAATCCCCCCCCGGGCGGGCGCATCCAAGAGAGTGTGTTGGAACACACAAATCGCCGGGAGGCCGCGACCGCCGTGGGGGACACCCTCCGCCGACGGCTCAAGCAGAGCCGCTTTGACTCCAGCCACCACGAAGCGCTGCTGAACGTGCTGGTGGCGGCCGACCACGTGAAGTCGCGGTACGCCCGGGCGCTGCGGCCGCGCGGGATCAGTCTGCCGCAGTACAACGTCCTCCGGATCCTGCGCGGGGCGGGCGAGGCGGGCCACTCCCGCTGCGCCATCGCCGAGCGGATGCTGGACCACAGCCCAGACGTCACGCGCATCCTGGACCGGCTGGAGGAAGCCGGGCTGGTGCGCCGCAGTCCCGGGCGGGCGGACCGCCGGACGAGCATCGCGCGCATCACGCCTCGGGGCCTGGCCGCCCTCGAGGTGCTGGAGGCGCCGCTGCAACGGCAGACGCAGGAGGTGGGCGGCCGGCTCAGCGAGGCCGAGCGGCGCGAGTTGAGCCGGCTCCTGGAGAAGCTCTACTCGGAGACCGCCGCCGCGCGGTCTCCGGATCGCGAGAGGATGCCATGAAGATCGTCGTTCTGTTCCATAGTCTCTACGGGCACGTCTACCAGATGGCTGAGGCGGTGGCCGAGGGTGCGCGGCAGGAGCCCGGCGCGGACGTGCGGCTGCTGCGGGTGCCCGAGATCCTGCCCGACGCGGTGCTCGAGAAGATGCACGCGCTGGAGGCGCGCCGGATGTTCGAGCACATCCCCGTGGCCACGCCGGCCGACCTCGAGGGGGCGGACGCGGTGATCTTCGGCACCGGCACGCGCTTCGGCAACGCCACCGCCTCGATGCGCGCGTTCATTGATCAGCTCGGCGCGATGTGGGCCCGGGACTCCCTGGTGGGCGTGGTGGGCAGCGTGTTCACCTCCTCCGGCACGCAGCACGGCGGCCAGGAGTCCACGCTGCTGACCATGCACGTCAGCCTGCTCCACCTCGGGATGGTGGTGGTGGGCCTGCCCTACTCGGAGGCGCGCCAGAAGACCATGGATGCCATCGAGGGTGGCTCGCCCTACGGCGCGTCCACCATCACCGGCGGCGACGGCAGCCGCCGCCCCAGCGAGAACGAGCTGGCCATGGCCCGCTCCCAGGGCCGCCTGGTGGCCCAGGTGGCCGGGGGATTGACGCACCGGCAAGCGCTGGCCTCGTGAGGCCGGCCGCCGGACTCGAACCCTGAACCGTCGCACCGCGCCCCGCAGCGCCGGCCACGGCCGGCGTGCGGGGCCCGGAGTCCGGGACGGGCCGCGCCCGTCCGCGAGTCGAACCGCTCACCCGAAAGGCAGGGACCATCCCCATGAACCGGATTGGCCGTTGGACCTCTCCGCTGGCTCTTTCCCTGGCCGCGCTCGCGGCGTGCGCCGCGGCCCAGGCCGCGCCCGTCGAGTACCGCATCGACCCCGCCCACTCGGAGGTGGGCTTCGCCATCCGCCACATGTTCAGCAAGGTGAACGGCCACTTCGGCAAGTTCTCCGGCATTTTCACCTACGACGCGGAGAACCCGGCGGCCTCCTCGGGCAAGCTGGAGATCGACCCGGCCAGCATCACCACCGCGGTGGAGCGGCGCGACAACCACCTGCGCAGCCCCGACTTCTTCGACGTCGCGAAGTA
>DATKKS010000107.1:0-14538 GCA_035542815.1 Saccharimonadales bacterium (SeqCode)
GACGGCCAGCAGCGCGGCGAACACGATCAGGGTCGCAGTCTTCATGCGTCTCTCTCCGGTCCCGCGACCGGGCCGCGGGATCCGGCCTCGCAACAGTGCCAACGGGCCGAGCGCACCGTGGGCCGGCGCTCAGACTTTCAAATCGATGTTCGTGCCCCGATCGGGGTCGAGCGGGGCGGGCTTGGGGGTGGGCTCCTGCGCCTCTTCCTGCTCCGCGTCCTCTTCGTTGGTGCCGCCACCCTCGTTGCCCCCCTCGTAGGGGTGGAGCGGGTCGCTCTCCACTTTCTGGGTCAGGTTGACCTGGTTCCGGCGCTGCTCCACCCGCTCCGAGAACTGCTGCCCGGCCGCGCGCTGGTCCACGCTGACCTGGCGCTGCTGCGCGTCCTGGACGCGGTCCACCTGGGTGGTCTGGAGCACCGACTGGGTCAGCCCGCGCACGTCGGTCATGATTCCGGCCCGCCCGCCTTAGGCGGCCTCCCCGCACAGGAACCGGCGCACCCGCCCGCGCAGCCGCATCAGCGCGCAGGTGTGCACCTGGGAAACGCGAGACTCGGAGATCTCCAGGGTCTCCCCGATCTCCCGCAGGGTCATCTCCTCGAAGTAGTACAGGGCGATCACCAGGCGCTCCTGCTCCGGCAGCTGGTTGACCGCCTCGGCCAGCAGCTGCTTGTCCTCCTCGGACTCGATGAGCTGCAGCGGGTCGTCGTCCACCGCCAGGTCCAGGCAGCTCTCCAGGGTGCCGGAGTCGCGGTCGTCGCCGTGGGCCGACTTGTCCAGGGACAGCAGCACCGTGCCCTTGATCTCGTCCAGCAGGTGCAGGTACTCGGTCAGCGGCACGCCCAGGGCGTGGGCCACCTCGGTCTCGGTGGCCGGCCGGCCGAACTTCTGGTCCAGCCGGCGGCACACTTCCTCGATCTCGCGGGCCTTGCGCCGGGTGGAGCGGGAGGCCCAGTCCAGCGAGCGCAGCTCGTCCAGCACCGCGCCCCGGATGCGCCACACCGCGTAAGTCTCGAACTTGGTGCCCTTGCCGGCGTCGTACTTCTCCAGGGCGTCCAGCAGCCCCAGCACGCCCGCCGAGAACAGGTCCTCCTGGTCCACGTTGCGCGGCAGCCCGGCCGCGATGCGGCTCACCACGTACTTCACCAGCGGGGCGTACTGGCTGAGCACCGCCTGCTTGACCTTGCAGTTGGCCTTGCGCCGCCGGTCGGAGCGCTCCACGAACGTCCGGACCACCTTCTCGGGATTGACTGCGCTTCGCATGCTGTCGGCTCTCCCGGCGCTAGTGCACCGTCAGGTCAATCTGGCGGTCCTTGTGGTCTTCCAGGACCCGCCGGAGCAGGGTTCGCAGCGCGCGGCGGGCCAGGAACTCCCCGGCCGCCCAGGCCAGGACGAAGGCGATGGCCGCCCGCAGCAGCAGCTGTTCCAGGCCCGCGCCGGCGGCCGCGGCGATGGCGAAGGTGAGCAGGGCGGCCGCGGCGGCCGCCGCCTTCGCCACCCGCGAAGCCAGCTCGTTCAACCGGCCTCCCCTTCCAGCTCCAGTTCCACGCCCTCGGCCGGCTCCGGCTCCACCCGCCGCAGGAATCCCTCCAGCCCGGCGGACTCGAACCCGGGGTCCTCCAGCAGCCGTCCCGCGAGCTGCTGGATGCACTTGGACGCCAGGCAGTACGGGGCCGCCTGCACGAAGGCCTCCTGCTTCTGCACCGCGTGGCCCACCGCCGGGTCGTCGTACACGTAGCCCCACTGGGTCAGCTCCAGGCCCAGGAAGCGGCGGGAGACCAGCGCGATCCGGGCCGCCACCTCCTGCCACTCGTCGTACCCGGAGACCATGTTCACCACCAGGCGGGGCGGGGCCTGCAGCGGGCGGCGGGCCAGCACCTTGATCAGCGCGTAGGCGTCGGAGAAGGACGGCGGCTCGGGGGTGGTCACCACCATCACCTCGTCCGCCGCCAGCGCCAGGCTGGTGACGTTCCGCCCGATGCCCGAGCCGGTGTCCACCAGCACGAAGTCCAGCTGCTCGTCCAGCTCCTGGATGGAGCGCACCAGCTTCTCGCGGCGGAAGTCGTCCAGGTTGGCCAGCTCCTCCACGCCGCTCGAGGCGGGCAGCACCCGCAGCCCCAGCGGGCCGTCCAGCACCACGTCCTCCAGCGCGAGGCGTCCCTGCACCACGTCCTTGAGGGTGGTGCGCGGGCTCAGGCCCAGCAGCAGGTCCACGTTTGCCAGGCCCAGGTCGCCGTCCACCAGCAGCACCTGCTTGCCGCGCTGGGCCAGGGCGATGGCGAGGTTGGCCGCGATGTTCGACTTGCCCACGCCGCCCTTGCCGCTGGCCACCGCCAGGGTGCGGCGCGGAATGCGGCGCAGCGCGGCCGGGCGCAGCCGGTCGAGCTCGAGCCGGTTTGGGCGCTGCTCCGCGGCCCGGCGGATCCTAGGCGCCCTGGCCGACGCGCTCGAGCTGTCCATCCGTGAAACCTCCGAGGATGCGGCGGGCAAGTCCCTTGCCCGTGGCGGGTTCGAAATCGCCGGGGACCACCTGGCCGGCGGTCCAGTAGGAGACCGGCAGGCCGGTCTCGGCCAGCGCGCTCAGCAGCTGGCCCGCGGTGGCGCTCTCGTCGAGCTTGGTGAAAAGGAGCCGGTCGCAGCCCATTCGGGAGAAGCGCGACGCGGCCAGCCTCAGGTCGGGGGTGCGCAGGGTGGCCGGCAGGCACAGGTGGGTCTCGTCCGGGCGCACCGCCGCCAGGGTCCGCTCCAGTCCGGCCAGGCCGGCGTCGTCCAGGGGGCCCACCCCGGGGGTGTCCACCAGCAGCACCGCGGCGCGACACGCCTCGCGGTGGTGCGCCAGCTCCTCGGGGGAGTACCCGACCATCAGATCCACCTTCAGAAGCCGCGCAAACGCCGCCAGTTGATCCACCGCCGCGATCCGGCAGGTGTCCGCCGTGAGCAGCTGCACCTCCACCTTCTTTTCAAGCACGAAGTGCGCCGCCAGTTTGGCCAGGGTCGTGGTCTTGCCCGCGCCCGTTGGTCCAACCATGGCAATGACATGAGGTTGCGCGGCGCTCTTCAGGGGTTGGGTGACCGGAATGAGGGCCTCCAGGGCGGCTTCCAGGTCCACCCGGGCCCCGGGGCGGCTCCTCTTTTGCCACGCCTCGGCCAACCGGCGTGCAAGAAGCTCATCCACCCCCCGCGAGACCAGGCAGGCCACCGCCTGGGCCGCCCCCAGGGGGCCCGGCGGGGCCGCCGCCGGGCGCCGGCGCTCCGGTGCCGTCCGGCCGCCGGCGCGGCTGGGGCTCGCCGGGCGCACCGGCTCGGGCTCGCTCGCCGCAGTGACCTCGAACCCGGAGCGCCCGTCGGAGCGCGGATCCAGCGCGCGGGTCTTGAGCAGCACCGCGGCCTCCCCCAGCTCCGCCTTCACCGCGGCCAGCGCCTCCGCCATGGTGCGGGCGGTGAACTTCCTAATCCGCATGGGGCTTCCTGACGGCGGCCACCGAGTGCACCGACTCCGCCGCGGCCACCTCGCGGTAGGACAGCACCACCAGGTTGGGGAACGACTTCTCGGTCAGCCGCCGGAGCTGGGTGCGGATGGCGTGCGAGCACAGCAGCACCGGCTGCGAGGTGGAGGTCAGCGCGGTCTGCACCGCGTTGCGCAGCTCGCGCAGCAGCAGGTGCAGCGCGGCCGGCTCCAGCACCAGCTCGTGCCCGCCGTCGGCCGGGGTGAGGCGGTCCACCAGCTCCTGCTCCAGGGTCGCGTCCAGGGTGATCACCGGCAGCTGGCCGCGCGCGTCCTGGTACTGGCGGACGATGGACCGGCTCAGCGCCTGCCGCGCGAACTCGGCCAGCGCGTCGGGGTCCTTGACCGCCGGGGCGTGATCGGCCAGCGCTTCCAGGATCGTGACCATGTCGCGGATGCTGATGCGCTCGCGCAGCAGCCGCTGCAGCACCTTCTGCACCCCGCCGACGCTGAGCAGGTTGGGGATGAGTTCCTCCACCACCGCCGGGTGGGTGGCCTTGACCGTCTGGATGATGGTCTGGGTCTCCTGGCGGGTGAGGATCTCGTGGGCGTGGCTCTTGATGGTCTCGCTCAGGTGCGTGGCGATGACCGCGGCGCACTCCACCACGGTGTAGCCGGCGGCTTCCGCCCGCGGCTTGTCGGCGTCCTCGATCCACACCGCCGGCAGGCCGAACACCGGGTCCTTGGTCTTCACGCCCGGCAGCGGGCCCTCGGCGGTGCCCGGGTCCAGGGCCAGGTACTGCCCCACCCGCACCTCGCCGCGGGCCAGCTCGGTGCCCCGCAGCTGCAGGGAGTACTCCGCGGGCCGCAGCCGGAGGTTGTCCCGGATGCGGATGGGCGGCACCACCAGCCCCAGCTCGAGCGCGCTCTGGCGGCGCACCAGGGTGACCCGGGAGAGCAGGTCGCCGCCGCGCTTCTCGTCCACCAGCGGGATCAGGGCGTAGCCGATCTCCAGCTGCAGCGCGTCCAGCGGCAGCAGCTTCTCCACCTCTTCGGGCCGGGCGGCGGCCTTCTCCCGCTTCTCGCGCTCCCCGGCCCGGTGCTGGCGCTGCTGGGTGCGGCGCACGCTCAGCCCCAGCCCCACCGCCACCGCACTGATCGCCAGGAACGGCAGCTTGGGCAGCCCCGGGACCACCGCCAGCGAGAACAGCAGCCCGCCGGTGAGCAGCAGCGCCCGCGGCTTGACCAGCATCTCCTTGAGGATCTGCGCGCCCAGGTTGGAGGAGCCGCTGACGCGGGTGATGATGATGCCCGAGGCGGTGGAGATGATGAGCGCCGGGATCTGCGCCACCAAGCCGTCGCCCACGGTGAGCAGGGTGAACTGCCGCAGGGCGTCGCCCGCGGACATGCCCATCTGGACCACCCCCACCACCAGCCCGCCCACGATGTTGACCAGGATGATGATCACCGCGGCGATGGCGTCGCCGCGCACAAACTTGCTGGCGCCGTCCATGGCGCCGTAGAAGTCCGCCTCCCTGCTCAGCTCCAGGCGGCGACGGCGGGCCTCGGCCTCGTCGATGTGCCCGGCGTTCAGATCGGCGTCGATGGCCATCTGCCGGCCGGGCATGCCGTCCAGGGTGAAGCGCGCCGCCACCTCCGCCACCCGTCCCGCGCCCTTGGTGATGACCAGGAACTGGATCACGGTCAGGATGGTGAAGATCACCAGCCCCACCGCGTAGTTGCCCCCCACCACGAAGCTGCCGAACGCGGCGATCACCTGGCCGGCGTAGCCGTTCAGCAGCACCAGCCGGGTGGCGGCCACGTTCAGCGCCAGGCGCAGCAGGGTGCACAGCAGCAGCACCGAGGGGAACACCGACAGCTCCACCGGCTTCTGCACGTACACCGTGAGCAGCAGGATCAGGAGCGCCAGCATCATGTCGAACACCAGCAGCAGGTCCAGCACCAGGGTGGGCAGCGGGACCAGCATCAGCGCCAGGATGACCAGCAGCCCCAGGCCCACCAGCAGCTCCCCGTAGCGGGAGCTGGCGGGCAGGGGGGCGGTGCGGGCGGTGGCTTCCATGGCTCAGGTCCTCACGCCACGCCTGCGCGGCGGGCGCGCAGCCGGTAGACGAACGCCAGCACCTCGGCGACCGCCTCGTAGAACTGGATGGGGATTTCCTGGCCCACCTCCACCGCCTGGTACAGGGCCCGGGCCAGGACGCGGTCCTCCACCATCGGCACGTTGTGGTTGCGGGCGATCTCCTTGATCCGCTGGGCCAGCAGCCGGGCGCCCTTGGCCAGCACCACCGGGGCGCTCATCTGCCCGCCGCGGTAGCGCAGCGCCACCGCGTAGTGGGTGGGGTTGGAGATCACCACGTCGGCCTTGGGCACGTCCTGCATCATCCGGCGGCGGCTCATGGCGCGCTGCAGCGCGCGCATCCGGGCGCGCACCCGCGGGTCGCCCTCCGACTGCTTGGCCTCGTCCTTGACCTCCTCGCGGGTCATCTTGAGGTTCTCCTCGAACTGGAACCGCTTCCAGCCGTAGTCGGCCAGCGCCACCAGCAGCAGGCCCAGGGTCACCCGCAGCGCCAGGTGGTAGGTGGCCCGGCCGGCCGCCGGCAGCACTTGCGAAAGGTCGCTGCCGTGGAACGGGATCAGGCGCAGGAACTCGTCGCGCAGCGTGCCCCAGGTGAGCCAGGTGATGATGGCCAGCTTCACGATCGCCTTGACCAGCTCCACCAGCCCGTTGCGCGAGAAGATGCGCTGGGCGCCCTTGATCGGGTTGAGGTTGGAGAGCTTGGGCGTGAGCGGCGCCCCGCTGAACACGAACCCCACCTGCATCAGGTTGGAGAGCACCCCGGTGAGGCCGATCAGCAGCAGCGCCGGCGCCATCGCCCAGCCCACGTGCACCAGCAGGAAGGTCACTTCCCCCTGCGCCGACTCCGCGCTCCAGGCGCGGTGGATACCCTCGCCCCAGTACAGGCGCGCCAGGCCCCCCAGCTCCCGGGCCATGTGCGGGGCGGCCCAGGACAGCGCCAAAATACTGGCCAGCAGTACCAGCGCAGAATTCACCTCCTGGCTCTGCGCCACCTGGCCCCGGGAGCGGGCCTCGGCCCGTTTTCGGGGTGATGCTGGCTCGGTTTTCTCGTCCTTATTCTCTTCCGCCAAGGCGAGTTACTCCGAGGCTGCCGGCGCGCGGCAGGATTTGCCCGCGGCTCGCGCCGGGGCGTGCAAAACGCGCTTCCACAGAGGGAAACGCAAGCTACATGCCATGCAGCAGCTGGCGCACGGAGGTCTCCAGGACGGAGAACTGGTGCTCCAGCACCCCCGCCAGCAGCGGCAGGGTCATGGCCAGGGCCATCAGCCCCAGCGCGATCTTGAGCGGGAAGCCCACCGTGAACACGTTCATCTGCGGAATGGTGCGGGCCACCAGGCCCAGCGCCACGTCGGTCAGGAACAGCGCCGCCAGCACCGGCCCGGCCAGCTCCAGGGCCATCTCGAACACCTGGCCCACCGCGGCGGCCAGGGCCACCCCGGTCGCCGGGTGAAAGGACCCCGTCCCCAGCGGCGCCAGCTCGAAGCTGGCGAAGATCCCGCGCAGGAACAGGTGGTGCGCGTCGAGCACGAAGAACAGAAGCGCCGCGAAGAAGCCGTAGACTTCCGAGATCACCGGCACGGTGACGCCGGTGGTGGGGTCCACCAGGTTCATCAGCGAGAAGCCCATCTGCAGGCCCAGCAGCTCCCCGGCCATCTGCACCGCCGCGAACACCAGCTGCGCCAGGAGCCCCACCGCCGCCCCGATGGCCACCTCGCGCAGCACCGCCAGGCAGGTGGCCAGCAGCGTCGGCGGCAGCTGGACCGTCCCGGGGTGCAGCAGCGGGAGCACCAGCAGGGTGACGAAGAAGGCCAGCCCGATCTTCAGCGAGGTGGGCACGCTGCGGCCGCTGAAGAACGGCCCGGAGCCCAGGATGCCGGCCACCCGGGCGAAGGCCAGCACGAAGGTGGGCGCCCCCAGGATCAGGGCCGAGTCCACCTCAGTGCATCCGCGCGGCGTTGAGCCACAGGTTGGCGGTGTAGGTCGTCAGCAGGTTGAGCATCCAGGGCAGGAACACCACCAGCCCCACCACCACCGCCAGGATCTTGGGGATGAACGTCAGGGTCATCTCGTGGATCTGGGTCACCGCCTGGAACACGCTCACCACCAGCCCGGCCACCAGGCCGAACAGCAGCATCGGCGCGGACAGCACCACCGCGGTCCACAGGGCGCTCTTGAGCAGGGTCACGGCCTGGATGGCGTTCACCAGCGCTCTCCCCCGGCGTCAGCGGAAGCTCATCACCAGCGAGCGGATCACCAGGTGCCAGCCGTCCACCAGCACGAACAGCAGCACCTTGAAGGGCAGTGAGATCATGGCCGGCGGCAGCATCATCATGCCCATGGACATCAGGACGCTCGCCACCACCATGTCCACGATCAGGAACGGCAGGTAAATCACGAAGCCGATCTGGAAGGCGGTCCGCAGCTCGCTGATCATGAACGCCGGGATCACCGTGGTCATCGGCAGGTCCGAGGCCGAGCGCGGCGGGGGCTGCTTGCTGAGCTTCACGAACAGCGCCAGGTCCTTCTCGCGCGTCTGCCGCAGCATGAACTCGCGCAGCGGCACTGCGCCGACCCGGATGGCCTCGGTCTGGGTGATCTTGCCGGCCATCAGCGGCTGCACCGCCTGGGTGTTGATCTGGTTCCACACCGGCGACATGATGAAGAAGGTCAGGAACAGGGCCAGCGAGATGAGCACCTGGTTGGGCGGCATCTGCTGGGTGCTCATGGCCTGCCGCAGGAAGCTCAGCACCACCACGATCCGGGTGAACGAGGTGAGCATGATCAGCAGCGCCGGGGCGATGCTGAGGATGGTGAACAGCAGCAGGAGCTGCAGGGACGTGCTCAGCTGGCCCGGGGTGTGCGCCTGCTCCATCCCCACGGTGATGTGCGGCAGGGTCAGCCCGGCCCCGCCGGCCGGAGCCGCCTGGGCCCACGCCGCCGCCGGCAGGCCGGCCGCCGCCAGCGCCAGGGCGCACGCCAGCACCGCCGCGGCGCGGCTAGTGCTCATCTTCCAGCCTCCCCAGGCGTGAGAGGAAGTCGTCCAGGCGGCGCCCGAACTGGGCCTCGTCGGGCAGTTCCCCGCGGGCCTCGCCCGGCGGCTCGCCGCCCTCGGTCCACTCCGAGGCCAGCAGCGTGATCTCCGCGGCGCCCGCCCCCAGCAGCAGGCGGAACTTGCCCCAGCGCACCGAGTACAGGCTGCGCTTGGGGCCCAGCGCCACGTGCGACTCCACCTCCACCTCCGACGCCCGGCCCCCCCGGCCCCGGCCCCGCGCCAGCCCGGGCTGCGCCTTGCGCAGCGCCCAGGCGGTGAGGTACACCAGCCCGATCACCACCGCCAGCGCCAGCGCGGTGCGCAGCAGCAACCCGGCCAGGGACGGCGCCGGCGGCGCCGCGGGCTCCACGTAGCGGAAATCCGCGGCGCCGGCGCGCGCGGCCCACGCCGCCACGCCGGCCAGCCCCAGCCCGGCCAGGCGCGCCTTCATCGCTACTTCAACCCGCCCAGGCGCTGGTCCGGGTCCACCAGCCCCAGGATGCGCACCCCGAAGTTCTCGTCCACCACGACCACTTCCCCGCGCGCCACCAGCTTGCCGTTCACCAGCACGTCCACCGGGTCCCCGGCGGCCTTGTCCAGCTTGATCACCGAGCCCACGCCCAGCTCCAGGATGTTCTTGATGGGCAGCTGCGCGTGGCCCAGCTCCACCGCCAGGGGCAGCTCCACGTCCAGCAGCAGGTCGATGCTGCGGGGCGGGGCCTGGCCCGGGTCGGGGGCCAGCTCCGGCAACGCCACCGCGTGGGCCACCGCGGGCGCCTCGGCGGTGTTCTCTTCCGCCGCCAGCGGCTCGGGCGAGGTGCTCTCGAGTGCTTCGCTCATGTGCCTCTCCTCACGTTTCCAGGGAAGTCAGTTCCAGCGCCCGGTGGCGCCCCACGCGGCCCAGCCGCACGGCCCCCTTGGGCTGGCCCGCCACCAGGAGCGGCAGGCTGCCGGCGGGGGTGCTGTCGAGCCGGATCACGTCGCCCACCCGCAGGTCCAGCAGCTCGCCCACGCGGATGCGGGCGTGCCCCAGCACCCCGGTCACCGGCAGGGTGGTGGGCGCGATCCCCTCGCGCCACAGCTCCCCGGGGATGGGCGTGGGCCGGCGCTGCCGCTGGCCCGAGGCCCCCGCGGCCCCCGCGCGGCTCAGCGGCACCTCCACGTCGCGGTGCTGGAAGCACAGGCTGGCGAAGCCGGAGGCCTTGGGGAGCTGGATCTCGAAGGACACGAACAGCACCATGTCCCCGGGGGAGGCGGTGCTCACGAACTGCGGGTTGGTCTCGAACACGTCGACCTCGGGCTGCAGCCCCACCACCGGCTTCCACGCCTCGGTCAGGTCCGGCAGCACCCGGCGCACGATCTTCTGGATGACCGTCTCCTCCAGCGTGGTGAGGTGCTTGCCCTCGGAGCCCAGCAGGCCGGGTCCGCCGAACAGCCGGTCGATCATGGCCAGCAGCAGGCTCTGGTTCAGCTCCAGGATGAAGCCGCCCTCGAACGGCGGCGCGCTCAGCACGATGAGGCCGGTGGGGTTGGGCAGCGCCTGCTGGTACTCCGCGTAGGTCACCCCGCTCACCGAGACCAGCGACACCTCCACCACGCACCGCAGGTAGGCCGACAGCGAGTTGGCCAGCAGGCGCGCGAAGCTCTCGTGGATGCCGGTGAGGGTGCGGATCTCCTCCTTGGTGAGCCGGTAGGGCCGCCGGAAGTCGTAGCCGGTGACGTTCTGCGCCGGCATCCCCGGATCGCCGGGTGACGCCTCCAGGTCCCCGGTGGAGACCGCGCTCATCAAGGCATCGATTTCTTCCTGGCTCAGAATGCCGGCCATGTCGTCCTCAGGGCGCTACTGCCCCACGTACTCCGTGAAGTACACGTTCTTCACCGGGATGTGCCCGAGCCGCGCGCCGAGCTTCTGGATCAGGTCGTGGCGGATCTTCTCCCGCCCCTGGGCCGAGTTGAGCTCGCGCACCGTGTACTGGCTGAACTCGCTGATCAGGAGGTCGCGCACCTGCGCGTCGCGCGCGCCCAGCTCCTCGACCGCCTTGGGCGTGCCCACCTCCAGCGCCAGGCCCACCTTGAAGTAGTGGATCTCGTCGCGGTCGGCCGAGTTGATCACCATGTCCTTGACGTTGAACACCGGCCCCGCCGAGGCTTCCACCGGCGGGGGCGCGGCCTTGGCCTGCACCTCGGCGGTCTTCAGCCGCGGCAGCAGCACCACGTAGATCAGCGCCAGCGACGCACCGATGAGCACCACCAGCCCGCCCACGATCGCGGCGATCAGCGGCAACGGCCCGCCCTTCTTGCCCGGGGCGGCGCCCTTGGCGTCCTTCGCGTCCTTCTTGGGGGGCTCCTTGCCCGGCTTGGCCGGGGCGGCCGGCGCGGCGGCCGCCGGGGCCGCGGGCGCTGCCGGGGCGCCCGGGGCGGCGGGGGCCGCGGGCGCGCCCGCCGGCTTCGCCGGAGCCTTGGGTTCATCGGCCATGCGTCGCTCCTGTCTGCGCCGGCAGCTCCGCCGCGTCCCCGGTGGGGAGCGGCCGTGCCGCCAGAATCACGAAGTCCACGCGCCGGTTGCGGGCGCGGCCGGTCGGGGTCGCGTTGGGCAGCTCCGGCCGGTACTCGCCGTAGCCCGCGGCGGACAGCTGCAGCGGGGACATGCGGTGGCTCTCGATCAGATAGCGCACCACCGAGGTGGCGCGCGCCGCCGAGAGCTCCCAGTTCGAGGCGAACCGCGCGCTGTGGATGGGCACGTTGTCGGTGTGACCCTCCACCCGCACCTCGTTGGGGTACTGGGCCAGCAGCGCGGCGATGGTGTCGAGCATCGCCTGGGCCTGGGGGCCCAGGTCCGCCTGCCCGGACTCGAACAGCACCTTCTCGGAGAGCGAGATCACCACCCCCCGGGCGTCCTGCTTGAGGCGCACCCGGCCGGCCCCCATGGCCGACCGGAGGTCCTGCTCCAGGCTCGCCATGACCAGCTTCAGGTCCTGGCTCTCGGTGGGGACCGCCGCCACCTCGGGAGCAACGATCATGCCCTGGTCGCCCTTCAACATGAGCCCGCCCCCCGACAGGATGCGGCGCAGCGCGGAGGTGACCGCCCCGAACTTCTTGGCGTCCACCTGCGACATCGAGTACATGACGATGAAAAACGCTAGCAGCAGCGTAATTAGGTCGGAGTAGGTGAGCAGCCAGCGCTCCGAGTTCTCGTGCTCCTCTCCCCCCGCGCGTTTCTTCATTATGCGGCCTTCTTCTGGGGCTCAGTGCGCGCCTTGGGTTCCAGGAAGCTGAGCAGCTTGGTGCGGATGACGCGCGGGTTTTCACCGCTCTGGATGGAAATCACCCCTTCCATCGCCAGTTCCAGGAACAGCTGCTCCTCCTCGTGCCGCAGCTTCAGCTTGTCGCCGATGGGCAGGTAGAAGAGGTTGGCGCTGCTGATGCCCCACAGCGTGGCGATGAACGCACCCGCGATGGACTCGGCCATCTTGCTGGCGTCGCTGATGTTCCCCAGCGTGTGGACCAGCCCCAGCACGGTGCCGATGATGCCCAGCGTGGGCGCGAAGCCACCCAGCTTCTGGAACAGCGTGGCCCCTTCCTTGTGGCGCTGGGCGATGAACGCCATCTCGGTCTCCAGGATGCTGCGCACCACCGCGGGGTCGGTGCCGTCCACCACCAGCTCCACCGCCTTCTTCAGGAACGGGTCCTTGATCTTCTTGGCCTCGGACTCCAGCGGCAGCAACCCGTCCCGGCGGGCCTTTTCGGCCAGCATCACGATGGTGTTGATGAGCTCCACCGGGCTGCGCGCGCCTTCGAACAGCGCGATCCGGATGAAGGTCGGGATGTTCCGCAGGGTCCTCATCGAGGTGGTGATGGTCCCCGCGCCGATGGTGCCCAGGAGCACCAAGATCATCGCGGGGGCCTGGAGCACCGCCCCGATCTTCCCCCCCTCCATGAGGTAGGAGATCAGGATGGCGCCGACCGCCAGGATCAGTCCGCCGAGGGTCGCGAAATCCATTTCCTAGGGCTCCTCCCGGTCCGGCTCCCCCACCACGCGCAGCGGCCCGCGCGGGGCGTCGGGGGCGTCGGCCGGTCCCTGGCCGACGCCCGCCGCTTCCTCCGGCTCCTCGTCCGCCGCCTCCAGCTCCACCCACGGGCCCTGCAGCACCTGCGGCCCGTGGAGCAGCCGGCGGCGGAACTCCACCACCCGGCCGACCACCTCGTCCACCGGCTCGAGCACGTTCATCTTGTGCCCCGAGACCAGCGTGATGGTGGTGTCCGGCGTGCTCTCCAGGGTCTCGATGAGATCCGCGTTGAGCACGCAGTCGGTTCCGTTGAGCTTGGTGAGGTGGATCATGACCGCCCTATCGCTTGATGTTCACGACCTCGGTCAGCATCTCGTCCCCGGTGGTAATCACCCGGGCGTTGGCCTGGAACCCGCGCTGGGCCACGATCAGGTCGGTGAACTCCTGCGCCAGGTCCACGTTGGAGCCCTCCAGCGCCCCGGCGCTGATGGTCCCGAAGGAGCCGATGCCGGCCTGGCCCACCACCGCCTGGCCGGAGTTCAGGGACTCTTCCCAGCCGTTCTGGCCGCTCTTGGTGAGCCCGGCGTCGTTCGCGAAGCGCGCCAGGGCCACCTGCCCCAGGTTCCGGGTGATGCCGTTGGAGAAGGCCCCCACCACGTGGCCCTGGCTGTCCACCGAGGTGCGCGTGAGCGTGCCCGACGAATACCCGTCCTGGCTGAACGCGAAGGCGGTGGAGTCGCCCGCGGTCTGGGTGAGGCCGCTGAACGCGTTCACCGCACCGGCCGCCGAGGGGTTGAAGTCGATGCTCAGGTCGGCCGCGCCGCCCAGCCCGGTGATCTTGAGCGCGTCGAAGGTGCTGCCGCCGGTGGTACCGAGGTCCAGCGTCCCGTCGGACTTGAACACCAGGTGGCACTTGCCGTCGTCGGTGGTGTCCACCGTCCCGTCGGAGGAGGTCACCGTGACGTCCCACTCGTTGGGCTTGGGCACGGGCGTGGTGCCGCTGGTGTCCATGGTCTTCGCGAAGGTCAGGGTCAGGGTGTGCTTCTGGCCCAGCGAGTCGTACACCGAGAAGGTGGACGTCACCGGGTTGGTGTCCGTCGGGTCGGAGTTCAGGTTGCCGTGCAGCACCAGGCTCGTGGTGGCCCGGGCCGGGGCGGTGGTGTCCAGCGGGATGCGCAGGTCGCCCAGCGCGGTGCCCGCGGCGATGGCGCCGGTGGAGTCGGCCATGTACCCCTGCACCACGAGGCCCGTGCCCGGGTCCACCAGGCGCCCCTGGCCGTCGAACGAGAACGCCCCGGCGCGGGAGTACTGCAGGCCCTGTCCGCCGCCGAGGATGAAGAAGCCGTCCCCCTGGATGGCCAGGTCGGTTCCCAGCCCGGTGTCCTGGAGCGTGCCCTGGGTGAAGTAGTTCTCGATGGAGCCGACCTCGGTCCCCATGCCGACCTGCATCGGGTTGGTGCCCCCCAGGCCGCCGGTGCCCGGCGAGGCCGCCTGCAGCAGCTGGGCGAACTGCTCGGCGAAGCGGGCGCGCCCGGCCTTGAAGCCCACGGTGTTGATGTTGGCGATGTTGTTGCCGATCACGTCCATCTCGGTCTGGTTGGCCTGGAGCCCGGTGATTCCGGAGAACATGGACTGCAACATGGGTCTCTCCTTCGTTTCGGTGAGGGCCGCCGCAACCGCGGCGCGCCCGAGGCTTCCATCCCTGGCCCCGCCGCGTCGCGGCGGGGCGGCGCGTCAGCTGCCCGCGCCGGCTTCCTCGATCTGAACCACGTCGGACAGGCCGATCGAGCGCGTGCCCACCATCAGGTAGGTCACGCCCTGGTCGAACTTCACCCCGGTCACCCGGCCGCGCACCAGGGTCTCGGCGGTCACCGCCGCGCCTCCGTCGCCGGTGGCGGTCACCTGGAAGTGGTAGTCCCCGGCCGGGACAGGCTTGCCGTCGGATCCCAACCCGTTCCAG
>DATKKS010000108.1:0-23919 GCA_035542815.1 Saccharimonadales bacterium (SeqCode)
AACCCACGTGGAACATGGCCGCGGTCGCGGCCTGGATCGCGGCGGTGATCACCGCCGCCACCACGAACACCGCGCCCACCGCCACCATCACCTGCTGGGACTTCTTCTTGTAGGCCAGCGCCAGGCCCACCGCGGCCAGCCCCCACGCCCACAGGCTGAACACGTCCAGGCGGGTGAGGAGGATGTACGGGAAGGTCACCGGGCTGGGCGCGTCCACCAGCGCCGCCGGGCCGAAGTAGACGCGCGGGTCCTGCCTCGCGACGGCCAGCGGGGCCAGGACCAGGAAGTGCGGGATGTCCACGGCCGCCGCGTACAGCGCGACCGACAGCACCACCTTGAACTGCGCCCTCCCGCTCATCATCAGCGTGAACACGAAGTACAGCACCGCCGCCCACACCACCAGCTGCAGCAGGTAGAACACCGACCCGAAGACCAGCGCCGAGACCATCCCGATGGCCCGCCCCGCCGGGGTGTCCATGGCCTGCTGCTGGCGCTCCACCTGGGCCCGCTGGTCGGGGCTCAAGTCCGCCATGCGCTCGGCCATCTGGGTCTTCTGGAACGGCGCGAACACCGGTGCGTACAGGGCGCCGATCATGACCATCTGGAACACCAGCAGCACCAGCATCGGCACCAGCACGGCGGGCCGGGCGGCCACCGAGGCGAAGGTGCGGCCGGGGCTCCACAGGGCGCCCAGGACCCGGGACAGGCTGCCGGGGCCGGCGGGCGCGGCCTCGGGGACCGCAGAGGGGGTTTCGTTGGACGACATAGGAGGCACCTCGCGGGTGGGCGGTCGAACCGGCGGCCGGGCGGGCGCAAGCGCGTCCCGGCGGCCAGGGGGCCCCGGGTGCGCCCCGGACGGGGCGCCCGGGGGCGCCGAACACGCGGCGGGGCCCGGCGGCACCGGGCCCCGTTCGCAACCTAATAGGGAAGAGAGCGGGGGGCCTAGCCGCCGCTCAGCTTGAACACGATGGGCACGGCAACCCACACGGCCACCGGCTTGTTGTTGGCCAGGGCCGGCTTGAACAGGTACTGCTTGACCGCGTCGAGGGCCGCCTCGTTCAGCACCGGCACGCCCTGGGCGATCTCAGCCTTGACCACCCGGCCGTCCGTCCCCACCAGCACGTTCACCACGACCTTGCCCTCGATGCTGCTGGAGCGGGCGAGGTCGGGGTAGCGCACCGGCACCGACTTGACCAGCACCGGCTCGTCGTCGCGGTAGACGTAGGTGCCCGAGGCGGGCAGGTCCTCCTGCGGCGGCGCGGCGATCACGATGTCCCCGCTGCCCGCCCCGGTGCCCACCGCGCTGGAGGCGGCCGCCTGCTCGATCTCCTTGGCCGAGGCCAGCTGGGTCTGCTGCGGGGCCTGGGCGTCGGGCACCGGCACGGGGATCCCCACCGACGGCGGGGCCACCTGCTGGGCCACCTTGATCTGCTCCACGGCCTGCTTGGACAGCGGCGGCGGCTGCAGCTGCTGCAGCGGCACCACCACCACCTTCATCTTGTGCTGCTCGCGCAGCTTCTGGTTCAGGACCACGGCGAACAACGCGAGCAGGATCAGGAAGATGTTGAACGCGGCGGACAACACGACCCCCAGGGTCATGTAGCGCCGGAACACCGCCTTCAGCTCGACCGCACCGTACTGCTGGTACGCCGGGATGCCGCTCCCGGGGCCGGGCGGGATGACGTCGCTGTGCGTGCTCACCGGTGGTTCACCTCCCTCGGGTGGGACCTGGCGATGATGTCCATCAGGCCCCCGGCAGCTGCTTCTTGTCTTCGTCCGAGAACGGGGCGAATCCGAAGCGTGTGATCTTGGCCATGGACAGCGCGTCGATCATGTCCACCAGATTGTGGAACTTGGCCTCGCGCTGCACCTTGATGACGACGTTGAGGTCGGACTCCTTCTTGGTGGCGTTGTAGAACTGGCGGGACTTGTCCAGGAGCACCTTACGGAGCTCGGGGAGGGCCACCAGCACCGGCTTGTCCGACGCCATATTCCAGTAGAGCTTGTCGCCCTCCACGGCGCGCAGCATCAGCACCTTGGACTGGGCGATCTCGACCTTCACGTCCTTGCTGGGCGGCACGTTCACCTCCATGGCCCGCGGCGTTCGGAACACCGTGGTCACCATGAAGAAGATGAGCAGCAGGAAGGCCACGTCCACCATCGGCGTCATGTCGATGCGGATGCCCACCCGGCGCATCTTGCGCTTGCCCCGCTTGCCTTTTCGTTCCTTGGGTTCTGGGCTGTCTACCGCTCCCACGTCATTTCACCCCTTCGACGCTGGACCGCCACCCGGCGGGCCTAGCGGGCGATCTCCGTCATCACGTTGAACCGCGTGAGCTGGGTGCGCTGCAGGACGTCCATCACGTCCGACATTGTACCGTACTTCGCGTCCTTGTCCATGCGCACGATCATGTACGCCATGGGCGCGTACTGCCTCGCCCTGGTCAGCTGGTTCTCCAGGTCCGCGGGCTCCACCGGCAGGTCGATCTTGACGGTCTTGCCGGACTGGTCGCGGGCCTGGTACCGCAGGGTCAGCTTGGAGTCCTGGTTCACCGTGAGCGTGATGATGTTCCGCTCGGGCGCCTGCAGGTCCGAGTGCGACTCCGGCAGCCGGATCTGTTCCTTGTCAGGCGGCTTGAACTGCGTGGTGCTCATGTAGAAGATGAGCAGCAGGAAGGCCACATCCACCATGGGGGTCATGTCGATCTTGATCCCCATGCGCTTGCGTCTGATCGCGGACACCGCTCGATCCTCCCCGCGCTACTTGGAGTCAGCCACCTGGGAGGTGAGCAGCTGCAGCGTCTCGTAGCTCGCCTCGTCCATCATGTAGTTGAAGCCGTCCACCCGGGTGGTGAACACGTTGTACAGCACGATGGAGAAGATGGCCACGAACAGCCCGCCGGCCGTGTTGATGAGCGCCTCGGAGATCCCCTTGGCCAGCTCGGTGGCGTCCACCGCACCGACGTTGGAGGCCGCCGCGAAGCAGCGGATCATCCCGATCACCGTGCCCAGCAGCCCGACCATGGTGCAGATCGAGGCGATGGTGGACAGCGCCACCAGGTTGCGCTCCAGCAGGGGCACTTCCAGGGCGTTGGCCTCCTGGATGGCCTGCTGGGTCTCGGGCACGATCTTCTCCTTCGGGAGGCGCTCCTGGATGCACTGCTTGTAGCGCACCAGGCCCGCCTTCAGCACGTTGGCTGCCGAGCCGCGCTGCTTGTCACACACGCCCATCGCCCCCTCCAGGTTCCCGGTCAGCAGTTCCTTCTTGACCCGGGTGATGAACTGGGGCAGCGGGGCCGCGCCCTGGGCCTTGCGCAGCGTCAGGGTCCGCTCGATCACGAACGCAATGGACAGCATGGCCAGGTAGATCAGGAGGGCGACCAGCGGTCCGCCGCGCCGGACCAGATCCGGCACCACGTACACGTACACGGCGATCGACACCAGCAGCAGGACGATGAAGATCAGCGGCATCAGAATGCGTTTCATCGGTGAGAGCTCCTCCTCTGCGAACAGTACTGGGACTGGATTGGGCTCGAATTCTGGGTCGGAGGGCGGGCGGGCGGCCTGGCCGCCCGATGCCGGGGGGGTCTACCCTGCGCCCATCATGATGCCAGAAAGGGGGCCTTCCGACAACTGGCTAACTGGCGAAGCTGGCGACCGCCTCGGCCTCCGACTCGTACACCTCGAACACCAGGCTCAGCCGGGTGATCACGAACACGTTCTGGATCTTGCGGTCCACGTTGCACAGCTTGAGCCGCGCGCCGCGCTCGGAGTAGTGCTTGTGGGCCGTGATGAACACCCCGATGGCGGTGGAGTTCATGTGGGAGGTGTCGGACAAGTTGATGACCAGCTTCTGGTTGCCGGCGGTCTCCAGCTCGGAGATCCGCTTCTGCAGCTCGTCCGTCTCGGCCCCACCCATGAGGAATCCCCGCGGGTAGAGGATCACGATATCGCCTTCGGTCTTCTCCTTCAGGGCCATCGCCGTCTCCTTCCGGTATCGTGACTGGTGCGCGCCTCTTACTTGGTCTTCGGCTTCTCGGGCGGGGCCTGGCCGTCCGCCGGCGCCGTCCCCTTCCCCGCCGGGGCCTTGCGGGGGGACTTTACGATGCGCAGGAACAGCGCGTTGCTGGGGTCCAGCTGCAGCCCCCGCTGGGCCACCACCCGGGCCCGCTCCAGGTCGTTGGTCAGCACGTAGCAGCCGGCCAGCAGCACCAGGATGTCCCGGCGCCCCGGGTCGATGGTGGCGGCCCGCTCCAGCTTGGCGGCGGCCGCCGGGTAGTCCTTCTGCGAATAGTCCAGGTAGGCCAGGTTGTAGAGCGCCGAGGCCGCCGCCCGGTCGGTGGAGTCGGCCTCCACCACCGCGTTGAACTCGGCGGGCGCCAGCCCGCGCTGGAGCGAGTCGCCCTTGGCGTAGGCCGTCCCCAGCTCCAGGTGCACGCGGGCCAGCTCCTGGCCTGGGGGCGGGCCCAGCTGCAGGGCCTGCCTCAGAGGCACCGCGGCCGAATCGAACAGCACCCCGGCCTGGACGGTGAGCGTCCGGACGCTGTCGGGCTTGAGGCCGGCGACCTGGGAGGCCACCAGCAACTCGGAACCCAGCTGGTTGTAGCACTGGCCGAGCATGTAGTACGGGAGGAACGGCTTGCCCGCCTTGGAGTTGGTGCCGGCGGAGTCCGCCGCGATCCGCCGCCGCAGGTAGGGGATGGCCGCCGCGTACTCCCGCTGCAGGAACTTGCTCTCCCCCAGCTCGTACCACGGGTCGGGCTGGCTCGAATCCGCCTTGGCGGCCTCGGCGTACAGGGAGTCCGCCACCGCGAACTGCGGGGGCCGCTGGCTCATGTACAGGGAGCCCACCAGCAGGATGTCCTCGGCCCCCAGCTTGCCCCCGGCCGCCTGCAGGTTCTCGAAGGCCCGGAACGCGCCGTCCAGGTCGTTGAGGTTGTAGGCGTAGTTCTTCACCTGCAGCAGGTACGCCCGGGTGTCCTTGGGGCGCAGCGCCACCGCGCTGTCCAGCGCCGCGGCCGCCTCCTTGGCGATGTCCGGGTCGTTGCCCGGCTGCCGGTACAGGGCCTCCCCCAGGTCCACCCAGCCGCGCCCGTCCTTGGGGCGCCAGCGGGTGTAGTTGCGCAGGTAGGGCAGGGCGTCCCCGTAGCGGATGCGGTCGGCCACCCCCGCCAGCACGTACAGGTGGCCGATCCAGTACTGGGGATCGGGGTAGAGCGAATCCAGCACCACCGCGTTCTTGAAGCTCTGCAGGGCGTCCGTGTACTCCTGGCTGTTGTAGTGGGTGAGGCCCAGCTTGAAGAAGGCCACCGGGTTGAGGGTGTCGATCTGGGTGGCCCGCTTGTAGAAGTCCTTGGCCCGGGTCCACACCTGCTTCTTGAGGTACACGTCGCCGCAGGCCATCTGGGTGAAGGAGTTGTCCGGGTCCAGCGCCGCCGCCCGCTCCGCGGAGTCGGCCGCGGCGCTGAGCGAATCCAGGTCCATCAGGGCCAGCCCGGTGGCCGCCACGAACAGGGGCACGCGCGACTCGCTGGCGAAGTCCAGGCCGCGGTTGAGTTCGGTGAGGGCCTCCGCCGGCTTCCCTTCGTGCCGGAGCGCCAGGCCCAGCGCCAGCGAGGCCTCCTGGTACTTCGACTTGCGCGCCAGGGCCTCGCGGTACTTGGCGATCGCCCCGGTCCAGTCGTCCTGGGCCTCCAGCAGGCGGCCTCCCAGGTAGGGCACCGACGGGTCGTCCGGGGTCAGCTTGGCGGCCGCCGCGATCTCGGCCTGGGCCTCGCCGTACTGGTGCGCCTGGATCAGCGCCTGGGCCAGGGTGGTGTGGGCCTCCAGGTTGGTCGGCTCCTCGGAGACCGCCTGGTGCAGCAGCGGCAGGGCCGAGCCCAGGTCGTTGCGCTGCAGGGCCGACCGGCCCTGCTTGAGCGCGTCGCTCGCCAGGGCCGGTTGCGACAGCGCCGCCACCAGCGCCACCAGCAGGGCGGCCGTCGCGTGGCGGGCGAACGGAGAGCGAAGTGGATTCTGCGTCATGACCACATCCCGTGAGTGCCCTCAGGTTGAAGTCGGCAGCCCGGCCCGGCTAGGGGCGCTTGATCCGCAGCGGCACGGCAGTGGGCACCAGCCCTGCATCCAGCGCGACCCGCTGGCCCTCATTGCTCAACGCGAACGTCGCAAACCCGTCCACCACCGACGGAGCGGGCCTGCGGTAGACCATGACCTGGAAATGCCGGAGGGGGTACTTCTGGTTCCACAGGTTCTCTTGATCCGGGGCATAGTACGGGAAACCCCGGGCTTCGGATACCTTCAAAACCTTGACCCCCGGGCGCACCGCCTCCCGGGACACGAACCCCAGCGCATCCGGCCGGCGGGCCACCTCGGCCACCATGGCGCTGTCGCTGGACAGCCAGGCCCGCGCCGACACCGGCGGCACCCCGGCCAGGACCTTCTCCACCAGCAGCTCGTAGCTGCCCGAATTGGGGTCCTGCCACAGCGCCCGGATGGGCCCGCCCGTGCCGCCCAGCCGAGCCCAGTCGCGCAACTGGCCCAGGTACACCTCCCGCAACTGGTCCAGCGCCACCTGGTTCACCGGGTTGGACGGGTGCACGATCACCGCCACGCCGTCCACCGCCAGGCGGAACCCCTGGAGCCCCAGGCGGTTGGCGCGTGCGACCGAGTCCTCCTCGGCGGACACCTCGCGCGGGATGATGATGGCGTCGGCGCTGTCGGCGAACAGCGCGGCCACGGCGCCCCGGGTGTTGCGGGCCTGGAGGCTGATGCGGGCTTCCCGATACAGCCCCAGGAACGCGTCGGACTCCTTGCGGGCGAGCGTCCGGGCCGACTCGGCGGCCACGAGCCGCATGTGCCCCACGGTCAATCGGCCAGCCGGCTCGCCGCCCCGCGGGGCGTGGCAGCCGGCCACGAGCAGGAGGGGTAGTGCGGACCACAGGAAGCGAGGGTGCATGGCTGGTATCTGCATAGAAAATAAGGAATCCCCGTGCCCCATGTCAACGGGCTCCGCGGCCCCGGCCCCGGCGCTGCGGGCCTTCCGGCCCCGGCCCGAGGGCCGCCCGGCGGGCGCGGCCCGGGCCGGGAGGGCCACCCGCCCCACCCGGCGCCGGCCTAGGTCCGGCGGCTCTGGATTCGCATCCCGTAGAACGAGCGGTGCACGAAGAACACCGAGACCAGCAGGAACAGCGCCGCCAGGACGTGGCTCAGCACCGGCCCGCGGGCGGCCAGCGACACCGCCAGCTGCACCGCCAGCAGCCCGAACAGCGTGGTGAACTTGATCACCGGATTCATGGCCACCGAGGAGGTGTCCTTGAACGGGTCGCCCACCGTGTCCCCGACCACCGTGGCCGCGTGGATCTCGGTTCCCTTCTCCTTAAGTTCGACCTCCACCACTTTCTTGGCGTTGTCCCAGGCGCCCCCGGCGTTGGCCATGAAGATGGCTTGGTACAGCCCGAACAGCGCGATGGACATCAGGTAGCCGATGAAGAAGAAGGGTTCGGCGAAGGCGAACGCCAGGGTGGCGAAGAACACCGCCAGGAAGATGTTAAACATCCCGGTCTGGGCGTACTGGGTGCAGATGCCCACCACCTTCTTGCTGTCCGCCACCGAGGCCTTGGCGGCGCTGTCGAGCCGGATCCGGGCCTTGATGAACTCCACCGCCCGGTAGGCGCCGGTGGTCACCGCCTGGATCGAGGCCCCGGTGAACCAGTAGATCATGGCCCCGCCGGTGATGAGGCCCAGCAGGAACGGCGGGTGCAGCAGCGAGAGCTTGTCCAGGTTCTGGGTGAGCCCGTGGGTCAGCAGCACGATGATGGAGAAGATCATGGTGGTCGCGCCCACCACGGCGGTCCCGATCAGCACCGGCTTGGCGGTGGCCTTGAAGGTGTTCCCGGCGCCGTCGTTGGCCTCCAGCAGGTGCTTGGCGCGCTCGAAGTCCACCTCGATGCCGTGGTCCTTGCGGAGTTCCTCGCGGATCCCGGGCAGCTGCTCGATCGTCGACAGCTCGTACACCGACTGGGCGTTGTCGGTCACCGGACCGTAGGAGTCCACCGCGATGGTCACCGGGCCCATGCCCAGGAAGCCGAACGCCACCAGGCCGAAGGCGAACACCGCCGGCGCCACCATCAGGGAACCCAGGCCGGTGGTGCTCACGGCGTAGGCCACGCTCATCAGCGCGATCATGGCCGCCCCCAGCCAGTACGCGCTGAAGTTGCCGGCCACGAACCCGGAGAGGATGTTGAGCGAGGCGCCGCCCTCGCGGGTGCTGGTCACCACCTCGCGCACGTGGGCGGACTCGGTCGAGGTGAACACCTTGACCAGCTCCGGGATGATCGCCCCGGCCAGCGTGCCGCAGGTGATCACCGTGGACAGCTTCCACCACAGCGTGCCGTCCCCCAGGCCCGGGATGAGCAGCCGCGAGACCAGGTAGGTCAGGGCCACCGACACCAGCGAGGTCAGCCACACCAGGTTGGTGAGCGGCTGCTCGAAGTTCATCTGCTCCGCGCGGCCGTAGCGCGCCCGGGCGAACGTCTCGTTCACCAGGTAGCTCAGCCCGCTGGCGACGATCATCATCACGCGCATCACGAAAATCCACACCAGCAGCTGCACCTGGACCGCCGGGTCGGGCACCGCCAGCAGGATGAAGGAGATCAGGGCCACCCCGGTGACCCCGTAGGTCTCGAAGCCGTCGGCGCTGGGCCCCACCGAGTCGCCGGCGTTGTCGCCGGTGCAGTCCGCGATCACCCCGGGGTTGCGGGCGTCGTCCTCCTTGATGTTGAACACGATCTTCATCAGGTCGGAGCCGATGTCCGCGATCTTGGTGAAGATCCCGCCCGCGATCCGCAGCGCCGCCGCGCCCAGCGACTCGCCGATGGCGAAGCCGATGAAGCACGGCCCGGCGTAGGTGCCCGGGATGAACAGCAGGATGCACAGCATGATCAGCAGCTCCACGCTGATCAGCAGCATCCCGATGCTCATGCCCGCGCGCAGCGGGATGGAGTAGCACGGGAACGGCTTGCCGCGCAGGCTGGCGAAGGCGGTCCGCGAGTTGGCGAAGGTGTTGATGCGGATGCCGAACCAGGCCACCCCGTAGCTGCCGCCGATCCCCACCAGGCTGAACAGCAGGATGATCACCACCCGGCTGGCCTCGAAGTGCTGCAGCAGCCCGAAGTACACGGCGATGATGGCCCCGATGAACACCTCCAGGATCAGCAGGAAGCGGCCCTGGTTGAGCAGGTAGGTCTTGCAGGTCTCCCAGATCAGGTGGGAGACCTCGGCCATCGCCGCGTGCACCGGGAGGTTCTTCACCTGGAGCAGCATCACCAGCCCGAACCCCAGGCCCAGCGCACACACCAGGAGGCCCCCGGTCAGCAGCCGGTGCCCGTTCACCCCGCCCAGGAAGCCCACCGAAGCGAGATCGGGCAGCTTCAGCGAGGCCTCTCCGCCGCCCGGCTCGGCCTTCGCCGCCGGTGCGCCCGAGGCGGCGGGGGCTGCCGCGGGAGCGCCGGGCTGGGCCAGGGCCACCGAGGGGGCCAGGAGGCAGGACAGCGCCAGCAACGCCGGGAGCGCGGCCGCGGCGAGGCGGGCAGGGACAGAGCGCATCGGGTTCATACGGACTTCTCCTGAGAAACGGGTAGCGGACGACCCGGCGCCGCCTGCAGGGGCAGGCGGACCGCAGTTGCGGAGGGGTTGGCCGCCCGCGGAAGGCGCGGACGCTTCAGCACCCGTCCCGACGATGCCCTGGGAGGGCGGAATTGAACCCACGGTTTATAGCAGGATTCTCGGGCGATGTCCAGCAACGGAACGGATTTCGGGGCGCCGCCGGAGGTCCCGATGGCGGCCCCCGGGGGTCTTGGAGCGGCGCTCCCGGGCGGGCCCCTGCCGCCCCGGGGGTGCCGGCAGGCCGACAGGCGCCTCGGGCCGCCGCCGCACCGGCCCGCAGCTCAGGCGGTCACGCGCACCGGGAGGACCACCGTCTGCAGCCCCGAGAACTGCAGCCGGCGCTGGAGGGCATAGGCGGTCTCGTTATGCAACAGTCTTTGTAAGATATTCTCTTTTTGGAAGATAAGCTTGCTGGTGAAGACGATCGCCTGAGGGAACTCGCGCCGCGCCTCCTTGCACAGCCGCTCCGCCTCGTCCAGCACCTCGGTGTCCAGGGCCACCTTGACGCTCGCCGCCAGCCCCAGCCGGTTGGCCAGCTCCACGTACTTCTGGAGGTCGCCCTCGGTCTTCTCGCGCAGCGCCTCGGTCTCCTCCGCCCCCTTGAAGGTGGCGGAGTCCAGCACCCCGACGGACACGAACACCACGTTGGCGAAGTGCTTCGGGAACAGCCGCAAGAGGCTCAGCAGCGAGTGGATGCCCAGCCCGTTGTAGCCCGAGACCAGCAGCACCGCGGTGGGCGCGTCGGGGCGCAGCGGAGGCGGCTCGGACACCGCGTGCAGCGGGATGTTCTGGAGGATCTCGTCCAGCTCGCGGGTGTGCCGGTTGACCCGGCGGTAGTGGCGGCGCACCAGGGTGCACACCCCCACCAGCACCGCGGTGCACGCCAGCGTCACCCACCCCCCCTCGGCGAACTTCTCGATGGTGGTCACGCACAGGATGCCCACGCACAGGAAGAAGCCCACCACGTGGATCGGCACGTGCCGCTTCCAGTGCTCCCGGCGCCGCCGCGCCTGCAGCCAGTAACGGATCATGCCCAGCTGCGAGAGCGAGAAGGTCAGGAACACGTTGATGGAGTACATCACCACCAGCATCTCCACCCGCCCGCGGGTGTAGAGCAGCGTGGCGGCCGCGGCGGCCCCCATGAGCAGCACCCCGTTCTGCATGCTGAGCCGCTCCGAGAGCGCCGAGAAGCGGTGCGGGAACCACGAGTCCACGGCCATGTTGGCCATCACCCGCGGCCCGTCGATGAACCCGGCCTGGGCGCCCACGAACAGCAGCATGGCCTCGGACACCAGGACCACGATGAGGAACAGGTGGCCCAGGGCGGCGGGGATCAGGGGCCAGCCCTGAACGAACCGCTCGGTGAGCACCGCGTTCATGGTCTGGCCCTCCACCGGCCGCACGTTCAGCAGCTGGTAGCACAGGAGGATGCCCCCTGCGGTGAGCGCCAGGGACACGGCCATGTAGAACATGGTGGTCTTGCCGGTCTCCACCTTGGGCTCGCGCATCACCGGCAGGCCGTTGGAGACGGCCTCCAGCCCGGTGTAGGTGCCGCCCCCCAGCGAGTAGGCGCGGAAGAAGAGCATCAGCAGCGCCAGCGTGCCCAGGGCCCGCAGGTCGTGCCGGGTGCCCTCCACCACCTCCCGGTGCAGCTGACCCAGGTGGCCCGCGCCCTGCAGCACGGCGCCCCCCAGGAGCACCGCGTGGGCCGCCAGGAACACGAAGAAGATGGGCGCCAGGACGGTCACCGACTCCTTGACCCCGCGCAGGTTGAGGAGCACCAGGAACGCCAGGACCACAAAGTCCACCGGCAGCTTCAGGGGCTGGTAGTGGGGCGGCAGCAGGCTCCACAGCGCGTCCACGCTGCTGGCGATGGAGGTGGTGATGGTCAGCGTGTAGTCCACCAGCAGCGCCGAGCCCGAGGTGAGCCCGGCCCGCTCCCCCAGCAGCTTGGTGGCCACCACGTAGCCCCCGCCCCCTGAGGGGAACACTTCGATGATGCGGCTGTAGGCGTAGGAGATGATGAACACCGTCGCCGCCATCACCAGGGCCAGGTACACCGAGAGGTAGTGGTGGCTGCCGAGCGCGCGGAAGGCGGCTTCCGGCCCATAGGAGGACGAGGACAGCCCGTCGGCCCCCAGGCCGACCCAGGCCAGCACCGCGATCAGGGAGATCCGGTGGAAGATCTTCGGGTCCCAGATGTCCCGGGGACGCCCCAGCAGGAGCTTCTTGAAGTCGAACATAAGATGCGCTTCCTCGGGAAGCGCGGAGCAGACGATAGGGCCGGGTGGGCGGGGAGTCAATCGGCTCGGAGGGCCGCGCCCGCGCGGGCTGAGGGCGGCCGCCTGGCCCCCGCCGCCGGGCCCGGGGCGGCCGCATTGCCGCTTGGCAGCCGCGGGCGCGGCGAGCTATCCTGCGCCCGGGAGGAACTCATGGACGCTCTGGGGATGGTCGAGACCAAGGGTTTCGTGGGGGCGGTGGAGGCGGCCGACGCCATGGTGAAGACCGCGCTGGTGCAGCTGGTGGGTCACCGCAAGATCGACGCCGGGCTGGTGACGGTGGTGGTGCGGGGCGACGTGGCGGCGGTGGAGGCCGCGGTGCGCGCCGGCGCGGCCCGGGCCCAGGCAGTGGAGGAGCTGGTCGCGGCCCACGTGATCCCACGGCCCGACGACCAGGTGGACGCCGGGCTGCCGATCACCGCGCCCTCGAGGTAGCCCCGCCGCGGGCGCCGGGCGCTCCGGGTCCACCGCTGTGCCCGGACGCGCTGCCGTGCTCGGGCGCCCCGCCGTGCGCCCCTACGGGCGGGTGCGGTAGATGGTCCGCGGGAACGGGATGCACTCGCGGACGTGTTCCACCCCGCAGATCCAGGCCACGGTGCGCTCCAGCCCGATGCCGAAGCCGCCGTGCGGCACGCTGCCGTACTTCCGCAAGTCCAGGTACCAGTCGAACGCCTGCTCCGGGAGCCCCTGCTCGCGGATCCGCGCCCGCAGCAGCTCCAGGTCCGCGATGCGCTGCCCTCCCCCCACGATCTCCCCGTAGCCCTCCGGCGCCAGGCAGTCCACCGACAGGCACACGCGCCCATCCAGGGGGTCGGGCTCCATGTAGAACGGCTTCACCTGGGTCGGGTAGCGGTGCACGAAGAACGGCGTCTCGTGGTCCTCGGACAGGGCGGCCTCGTCGGGCGCGCCGAAGTCCCCGCCCCACTCGAACGGCAGGCCCTTCTCCTGCAGCCGCCGCACCGCGTCCGTGTACGCCACCCGCGGGAACGGGGGCTTCACCTTCTCCAGCCGCGCCGGGTCGCGCTCCAGACGCTCCAGCTCCCCGCGGCGCCGCTCCAGCACCCGGCCCACCACGTGGGTGAGCAGCTCCTCCTCCACCCGCATCACCTCGTCCAGGTCGGCGTAGGCCATCTCCGGCTCCAGCATCCAGAACTCGGTCAGGTGGCGGCGGGTCTTGCTCTTCTCCGCCCGGAAGGTGGGGCCGAAGCAGTACACCTTGCCAAAGGCCGCGGCGGTGGCCTCGTTGTACAGCTGGCCGCTCTGCGCCAGGTACGAGAACTCCTCGTAGTACTCCACCCGGAACAGCGTGGTGGTGCCCTCGCACGCCGCCGGGGTGAGGATCGGGGTGTCGCAGTTCACGAACCCGTGATCGTCCAGGTACTCGCGCGCGGCCCGGATGACCTCCGCCCGGATCGCGAGGATGGCGTGCTGGCGGGAGGAGCGCAGCCACAGGTGCCGGTGGTCCAGCAGGAACTCGATGCCGTGCTCCTTGGGGCTGATGGGGTACTCCTCCGCCCGCTGCACCGTGTGCAGCCGCGAGAGCTGCAGCTCGTAGCCGCCCGGGGCGCGGGGGTCGGCTTTCACCGTGCCCCACACCTCCAGCGACGACTCCTGGGTGAGGGCGCCCGCCTCCGCGAATTGCGCCTCCCCCAGCACCTTCAGGGAAGCCACCGCCTGCACCACGCCGGTGCCGTCGCGCACCAGCAGGAATTGCACTTTGCCGCTGGAGCGGCTGTTGTACAGCCACCCCCGCAGGTGCACTTCCCGGCCTTCGTGTCGGGGCAGTTCGGAGATCGTGATGGCACTCATGGGGCTCCCGGAAGGCTAAGGACCCAAAGGCGCTAAGCCGATAATCCAGCCGAAGGAGGAGCGCCGCCCGGAGGGCTCCGGGAGCGGCGGCCGGCGTCCCCCCGGCGCCGCCCGGCGCGGGCGCGATCCCGCGGATCCCGCGGTTGGGCTCCGAAACTACGGGCTGCCCCGCAGGCTGTCAATCCCGCGGGCAGGCCGGCCCAGGAGACGCATGCACCTCACGCCACGCCGGACCTTCCTGCTCGCCTCGGTCCTGACTCTCGCCGCCGCGTCCGCGGCGCTGGCCCGCCCCGCCGCGCGCCCGGCGCCGGCGGCTGCGCCCGAGCCGGCCGCGCTGGCCGCCCCCGATCCCGCCTGGTCCGCCTACGCCCACTACCGCGCCGGCCTCGTCGCGCGCCACCGCGGGGACGGAGCCGCCGCGATGCGCGAGTTCCAGGCCGCGGTGCAGCTGCGCCCGCAGTGGGCCGACCCCCACTACTCGCTGGCCTGGGAGCTGCTGCTGAGCGACCCGGGGGCCGCCCCGGGCGAGCTGGCCCAGGGCCTGCGGCTGTCCGCGGGCTCGTTCCGCGGCCAGTACCTGACCCTGTTCCACGTGCTGCTGTGGGGGGTGCTGGCCGCCTTCCTGGCGCTCCTGGGCCTGTCGCTCACCGCGGTGCTGCTGGCACTGCCGCACCTGCACCACCGCCTGGCCGAGTTCCTGGGCCGCTACCTGGACGGCTCCTACGCCACGGTGGTGGCCGCGCTGGCCTGCGTGCTGCCGTTCGTCCTGGGGCTGGGCTGGGTGCTGCCCACGCTGTTCCTGCTGGCGCTGCTGCAGCCCTCGCTCTCCGGGATGTCCCGGCGGCTGTGGGCGGCGCTGCTGCTGGCCGCGCTGGCGCTCCCGTGGGTGGTGCGCGAGGTGGACTCGCTGCTGGTGCCGCGCACCCCCGCGAGCTGGATCGGGCGGGTGCTGCGCGCCGAGCAGTCGGCGTGGGGGCCGGAGCAGGCGGCGGCGCTCCACGAGGCCGAGGCCCAGGCCCCCGGCCGCTACGAATTGGCCTTCGCGCGCGGCATGCTGGAGCTGCGCGCCCGCCGCCTGGACGATGCGGTGCGCGACCTCACCCGGGCCGACTCGCTGTGCCGCGGCGACGCGCGGATCCTGAACAACCTCGGGGTGGCCCAGTGGATGTGCGGGCGCGCGGAGGCCGCGGAGAACGCGCTGCGCGCCGCCATGCAGGCCGACGACCGGCTCACCGCGCCGCACTACAACCTGGCCCAGGTGCTCTCGCGGCGGCTGGCCTTCGAGGAGGCCAACAAGGAGATGCTGCGCGCCGGGGCCCTGGACTTCGACCGGCTGCGCCGCCACTTCAACGCCTACGGCGCGGGCCAGGCGGGCATGATGCAGGAGGACCTGTCCCCCGACGCGATGTGGAAGCTGTGGCGCGACGAGAGCAACCTGCGCAGCGACTGGATGGAGGCGCCCCACTGGCTGGAGCACCACTGGGAGGCCCGGCCGCTGCCGTTCGCGCTGCTGGCGCTGCTGGTCCTGGTGCTGGGCTCGGTGGCCGGCCGCCGGCTCAACCGCTGGCTGCCCATCTACCAGTGCTCCAACTGCGGCGTGACGGTGTGCCGGCGGTGCAGCGGGCGGCGGCACGGGGAGACCTTCTGCCACACCTGCAGCGGGCACCTGAGCGTAACTGACGGCGGCTCCTTCGCCCGGGTGCTGCTGGAGCGGCGCCGGGCGCGCCGGATCCGGGAGCGGGGCCTGGTCACCCTGGCGCTGCGCCTGGCGCTGCCGCCGGTGGGCCGGGCCCTGGCGGGCCGCTGGGTGCTGGCCTTCGCCGGCTGGTTCACGCTGGCGCTGCTGGCGCTGGTCACCGCCTCGCGCGGCGCGCTGGTCCACTCCGGGCCGGACTTCACCGCCGGGCTGGGCTCGGTGCCGCGCGCCGCCCTCCTGGGGCTGCTGTGGCTGGCGTGGTGGCTGCCTGGAGCGGCGCAAGAGTGGCGCCGCCACCAGGAGGAGCAGCACTTGGAGCTGCAGGCGGGTCCCCCGCAGCTGCAGCGCGCGGCCTGAGGCCGGGCAGGGGGGCGCCATGCCGCTGAAGGGCAACCTCGACACCTTCCGGCTGGAGGAGATCCTCCAGCTCATCGCCAGCCAGCGGAAGACCGGCGTGCTGCGCCTGGGCCTGGGCGACCGGCGGGCGATCCTGGTGTTCGAGGAAGGCCGCATCGTCTCCACCCACGAGCCGGGCTCGCGCGAGCCCTCCAGCCTGGAGACCAGCCTCTCGCGCATGCGCCGGGTGAGCCCCGACCAGCTCGGCCGGGTGGCGGAGATGCGCGCCGCGGACGGCTCGGATCCCCAGGACCTGCTGCTGAGCGCGGGACTGATCGCGCCCGAGGAGCTGGCCGAGTTCCTCGAGGAGCACGTCCAGGACCTGCTGCTGCGGGCGCTCTCGTGGCGCAGCGGGAGCTACGAGTTCGTGAACTATGCGATGAAGCCCCCGTCCAGCGGCTTCCGGCTGGCGTTCCGCACCGAGGGCCTGCTGATGGAGGCCATGCGCCGCCAGGACGAGATGGGCCGCTTCCGCCGGGTGCTGGTCACGCCGGCGGTGATGCTCAGCCGGCGCGACACCTCCCTGGCCCACGAGCCCGACCCGCGCCGCCGGCGCATTCTGGACGCGCTGGTGACGCCGCGGCTCTTGGGGGACCTCGAGGAGACCCTGCCGCTGTGGCTGTTCGACCTGTACGAGGGGGTGCACGACCTGTGGGAGGCCGGCTCCGTGGAGATCCACGGGGCCCAGGAGTGGAAGGCGCGCGAGCGCATGCAGCGCCGCCTGGCGCGCAGCCCGGTGGAGCAGGTGGCCTTCGGGGTGGGGATGGTCGCGGCGATGGCCGCGCTGGCGCTGGGGGTGCACCTGGCCTGGAGCAGCCTGGCCGCGCCCCGCGCGCACGGCCCGGCCTCGGCGTGGGAGGAGGCCCGCTGCGCGCAGTACGTGGACGACGCGCGCCTGGCGGCCGAGGTGTACCGGCTGCAGCACGGCGGCTACCCCGACCGCCTGGCCCGCGTGCCGGGCTGGGACAGCCCCCCGGAGGGCGCCCCCGACGCCGCCGATCCGCGCGGCCTGACCCAGATCCTGGCCGGCAGCTAGGCCCGGCCCCCGATCCCCGACCCCCGGCGACCCGCTCCTCTCCCGGCCCGCCCCGTTCCGGCCGCGCGCCGGCCGGCGTTGACCCCCGCGGGCCCGCGTGCCAGAATCGCGGCGCTCTGACTCGTCCTGCGTCCTTCCCTCTTCGACGTGGAGGAACTATGCGCCTCGGAGTGCGTCCCGTGGGGGCCGGCGCCCCGCGCGTGCCCGCGATGTTCGTGGGGATCGCGGAGGGCGACATGCTCGAGACCCTCAAGCTGCCGGTGGCCCACCGCCGCCCGGTGCGCGCGGCCCTGGCGGCCCGGGACACCGTCGGCCGCAAGAACAAGATCACCGTGGTCTACGCCGGCAGCACCCGGCTGCTCCTGGCCGGGCTGGGCCCGCGCAAGGCGGTCAGCGCCGAGGTCCTGCGCGAGGCGGCCGCGGTGGCCGCGCGCCAGGCCCAGGGGCTCAAGGTCCGCGACCTGGCGGTGTGGCTGCCGGCGCTGGCCCCCCGCTTCGGGACCGCGGCGGCGGTGGCGGCGGTGGCCGACGGGCTCAACCAGGGCGGGTACGCCTACAACGCCTACCGCACCCGCACCGAGGACCGGGCGACGCAGCTCGAGTCGGTGGTGTTCCTCTCCCCGCGCGCCGAGCTGGCCGAGGCCAAGGCCGCGGTGGGCGGGCTGGGGGTGGTGCTGGACGCGGTGAACTTCGCCCGCGACCTCGCCAACCGCCCGGGCAACGACCTGGTGCCGCGCACCCTGGCCGAGGCGGCTCAGGCGATGGCCCGCACCCACGGCCTGCGCTGCCGCGTGCACGGGCCCAAGGAGCTGGAGCGCCTGGGGGCCGGCGGGCTGCTGGGCGTGTCCCGGGGCAGCGCCGAGGAGCCCCGGCTGGTGGAGCTGGACTACACCCCGCGCGGCCGGGCGCGCGGCACGCTGGTGTTCGTGGGCAAGGGCCTCACCTTCGACAGCGGCGGCATCTCGCTCAAGCCCGCGGACAACATGGACCGCATGAAGTTCGACATGTGCGGCGCCGCGGCGGTGGTGGGCGCGCTGCAGGCCATCGCCCAGCTCAAGCCGGCGGTGCGGGTGGTGGGCCTGGTGGGCGCCACCGAGAACCTGCCCGGGGGGAAGGCGCTCAAGCCGGGCGACGTGCTGACCGCCCTGAGCGGGACCACCATCGAGATCATCAACACCGACGCCGAGGGGCGGCTGGTGCTGGCGGACGCGCTCAACTACGCGACCCGCTTCAAGCCCGACGCGGTGGTCGACCTGGCCACCCTGACCGGCGCGTGCATCATCGCCCTGGGCACCTTCACCGCCGGGCTGTTCGCGTCCGACGAGAAGGTGTGCGAGCGGCTGCTGGAATCCTCGCGGCGCACCGGCGAGCGGATGTGGCGCCTGCCGCTGTGGCCGCAATACGAAGAGATGATGAAGAGCGACATCGCGGACCTGAAGAACGCCACCGCGGTGCGCGAGGCCGGCGCGTGCACCGCGGCCGCCTTCCTGAAGCGCTTCACCGGCTACCCGTGGGCGCACCTGGACATCGCGGGCGTGGGGCACCTGGACCGCGAGCGCCCGGACCTGGCGCGCGGCGGCACCGGCTTCGGCGTCAAGTCGCTGGTGGACTTCGCCACCCATTGGGAGTAGATTGAGCGCCGTGGGCGGAGGCCGCTGCGGCGGACCCGAGTCCCGCGAGCCATCCATGACCTCACCTCCGACCGCCGACGCCCCGGTCCCCGCGGCCCTGCGTGTCCTCGACCGGCCGGGGCTGGACGCGTTGTTGGCGGCCCTCCGGCAGAGCGGACACACCCTCATCGGCCCCACCGTCCGCGACGGCGCGATCGTGTACGACGAGATCGCGACCACCTCCGACCTGCCCGAAGGCTGGACCGAGGAGCAGCACGGCGGCTCGTACCGGCTGATCCGGCGGGTGGACGGCGCGCTGTTCGGCTACACCGTGGGGCCCCACTCCTGGAAACAGTTCCTGCTCCCCGCGCACGTGCCCGTGTGGCGCGCGGCGCGCGACGGGGACGGCTTCCGGTTCGAGCCCGCGGCGCCCGCGCCGCCGCGGTACGCCTTCCTGGGGGTGAGGTCGTGCGACCTCGCCGCCATCCACATCCAGGACCGCGTGCTGCTCGGCGGCACCCACACCGACCCGGTCTACCGGGCGCGGCGGGAGGGCGCGTTCGTGGTCGTGGTGCGCTGCAGCCTGGCGGGCAACAACTGCTTCTGCGCGTCCATGGGCGCGGCGCCGTGGAGAGAGCAGGGCTTCGACCTGGCCCTGGCGGAGCTGCTGTCGCCCGGGCGGCACGAGTTCCTGGTGGAAGCCGGCTCGCCCGCCGGCGAGCGGATGCTGGAGGGCCTGCCGCTGCGCCCCGCGGAGCCGGGGGAGCTGGAGGCCGCCCGGGTGCAGGCCCGCGCGGTGGTGGCCGGGATGCGCAAGAGCCTGCGCACCGAGGGCCTCAAGGAGCTGCTGTACACCCGCTACGAGCACCCGCGGTGGGAGCAGGTGGCCGCGCGCTGCCTGGCCTGCGGCAACTGCACCCAGGTCTGCCCCACCTGCTTCTGCACCACCGTGGAGGAGGTCACCGCACTGACCGGGGCGCACACCGAGCGCCACCGGCTGTGGGACTCCTGTTTCAGCCTGGAGTACTCCTACATCCACGGCGGCAGCGTGCGCCACTCGGTGCGCTCGCGCTACCGCCAGTGGCTCACCCACAAGCTGGGCACCTGGGACGACCAGTTCGGCACCCCCGGGTGCGTGGGCTGCGGCCGGTGCATCACCTGGTGCCCGGTGGGGATCGACATCACCGAGGAGGCGCAGGCCCTCCAGGCCGGCGATCGGAGCGCCGCGCCGGCCGGTTCCGACGGAGCGAGACGATGAACAAGAACCTGTCCGCCCTCCTGGGCGAGCACAATTTCCTCCTGGGCCTCCCCCCCGCGCACCTGGAGGTGATCACCGGGTGCGCCTCGAACGTGAAGTTCGACGCCGGCGAGACGCTGTTCCGCGAGGGCGACGAGGCCCACCAGTTCTACCTGGTGCGCCACGGCCGCGTGGCGCTGGACATCTTCGCGCCGGGGCGCGGCCCGATCACCATCCAGACCGTCGGGGAGGGCGAGGTGGTCGGATGGTCGTGGCTGGTGGCGCCCTACCACTGGCGCTTCACCGCGCGGGCGGTGGAGCTGACCCGCGCGGTGGCCCTGGACGGCCGGTGCCTGCGCGAGAAGTGCGAGCGGGACCACAGCCTGGCCTACGAACTCCTGAAGCGGCTGGCGGACGTGGTGTCCCAGCGCCTGGACGCCACCCGGCTGCAGCTGCTGGACGTCTACGCGGCCACCGCGCCGACCGGGAAGCGCTGATGCCGGACCCGCAGCCCGATCTGACGCTGCCGGAGGTCTACCAGGTGCGTCGGGTGGAGCGGGAGACCGCCGACACCGTGACCCTGGAGCTGGCGCCGGCCGCGGGCGGGCCGGCCCTGGCCTACGCGCCCGGGCAGTTCAACATGCTGTACGTCTACGGCAACGGCGAGGTGCCCATCTCCATCAGCGGCGACCCCGCCGACGGCTCCCAGCTGGTGCACACCACCCGCGCGGTGGGCGCGGTGAGCGCCGCGATCACCCGGCTGGCCCGCGGCCAGCGGCTCGGGGTGCGCGGGCCGTTCGGCACCCGCTGGCCGCTGGAGGAGACCGCCGGGAGCGACGTCCTGTTCGTGGCCGGGGGCATCGGCCTGGCCCCGCTGCGGCCGGCGCTGTACCACGTGCTGGCCCACCGGGAGCGCTACGGCAAGGTGGTGCTGCTGTACGGGGCCCGCACCCCGGCCGATGTCCTGTACCGCCGGCAGCTGGCGCGGTGGCGGGCGCGGCGCGACCTGGAGGTGCACGTCACCGTGGACCAGGCCGCCGCGGGCTGGACCGGCGACGTGGGGGTGGTCACCATGCTGCTGCACCGCCTGCGGCTGGACCCGCAGCGGCTGGTGGCGCTGGTCGTGGGGCCGGAGGTGATGATGCGCTTCACCCTGCTGGAGCTGGAGCGCCGGGCGGTGCCGCTGCGCCGGGTGTACCTGTCCATGGAGCGCAACATGAAGTGCGGCGTGGGGCTGTGCGGCCACTGCCAGCTCGGGCCGCACTTCATTTGCAAGGACGGGCCGGTGTACCGCGCAGACCAGATCCGGTCGCTGGCCGCGGTGCGGGAGGCCTGAGATGGCCGGCAAGGCCAAGGTCAAGCCCAAGCTCGCGGTCTGGAAGTTCGCCTCGTGCGACGGCTGCCAGCTGAGCCTCCTGGACTGCGAGGACGAGCTGCTGGAGGTGGCCGGGGCGCTGGAGATCGCCAACTTCGCGGAGGCCTCCCGGGCGCGCATCCAGGGCCCCTACGACCTGTCCCTGGTGGAGGGCTCGGTCACCACGCCCCACGACGCCGAGCGGATCCACCAGGTGCGCCGGGCCTCCAAGGTGCTGGTCACCATCGGGGCATGCGCCACCGCCGGCGGGATCCAGGCGCTCCGCAACTTCGCCGACGCGAAGCAGCTGGCCCGCTGGGTGTACCCCAGCCCGGACCTCATCCCGACCCTGGCCAAGTCCACCCCCATCGCCGACCACGTGGAGGTGGACCTGGAGCTGCGGGGCTGCCCCATCAACAAGCGCCAGCTGCTGGAGGTGGTGCGGGCGTTCCTGGACGGCAGCCGCCCGAACCTGCCGCGCTACAGCGTGTGCGCGGAGTGCAAGCGGCGCGGCACGGTGTGCCTGCAGGTGGCCGAGGGCATTTCGTGCCTGGGGCCGGTCACCCAGGCCGGCTGCGGCGCGCTGTGCCCCTCCTACCACCGCGGCTGCTTCGGCTGCTACGGGCCGGCGGAGAGCCCCAACACCGCCGCGCTGGGCGCCTGGCTGCTGCAGGCGGGCGTGGCCCGGGAGGACCTGGTGCGGCTGTTCCGCAGCTACAACGCCGGCGCCGACGAGTTCCGCAGGGAGAGCGAGGTCCATGAGAGGTAGCACCCGGACGATCAAGGTGGACTTCCTCGCCCGGGTGGAGGGCGAAGGCGGGCTGCAGATCAAGATCCGGCAGGGCCAGGTCTCGGAGTGCCGGCTGGTGATCTTCGAGCCGCCGCGCTTCTTCGAGGGCTTTCTGCGCGGGCGGCGCTTCACCGAGCCGCCCGACATCACCGCCCGCATCTGCGGGATCTGCCCGGTCGCCTACCAGACCAGCGCGGTGAACGCCCTCGAGTCGGCCCTGGGGGTGCGGGTGGAGGAGCCGGTCCGGCGGCTGCGGCGGCTGCTGTACTGCGGCGAGTGGATCGAGAGCCACACGCTCCACATCTACATGCTGCACCTGCCCGACTTCCTGGGCTACCCCAGCGTGGTGCACATGGCCGCCGACCACCCGCGCGAGGTGCAGCAGGCGCTGGCGCTGAAGAAGGCTGGCAACGAGCTGGTGCGCCTCATCGGCGGCCGCGAGATCCACCCCATCAACGTGCGCCTGGGCGGCTTCTACCGGGTGCCCACGCGGCGGGAGCTGCAGGCGCTGCGCCCGGCGCTGGAGGAGGCCCGCGACATCGCCCGGGAGACCGTCCGCCTCACCGCCCGGCTGCGGTTCCCGGAGCTGGCGGTGGAGCACGAGCTGGTGGCGCTGCGCCACCCGGACGAGTACGCCATCCAGGACGGGCGCATCGTCTCCAGCGGGGGGCTCGACCTGGCCCCCGCCGAGTACGAGCAGCACTTCAGCGAGGAGCAGGTCCCCCACTCGAACGCGCTGCACTCGCGCCGGCGGGGCGCGGACCACCTGTACCTGGTGGGCCCGCTGGCCCGCTACAGCCTGAACTTCGCGCAGCTCAGCCCCGCGGCGCGCGAGGCGGCGCGGGAGGCGGGCCTGGGGCCGGTGTGCCGGGAGCCGTTCAAGAGCATCGTGGTCCGGGCGGTCGAGACGCTCCACGCGTGCGAGGAGGCGCTCCGCCTGGTCGCGGCGTACGAGCCGCCCGACCGGCCGTACGTGGACGTGGAGCCCCGCGCGGCCGAGGGCCACGGGGTGAGCGAGGCTCCCCGCGGGCTGCTCTACCACCGCTACCGCCTGGACGACGACGGGGTCATCACCGAGGCCCGGATCGTCCCCCCCACCTCCCAGAACCAGCGGGCCATGGAGGACGACCTGCGCCGCTTCGTGACCGCGCGGGCTTCCCAGCCGCTCGAGGAGCTCACCTATGGCTGCGAGCACGCGGTCCGCAACTACGACCCGTGCATCTCGTGCGCCACGCACGCCCTCCGGGTCCACATCGAGCGAGACTAGGCCGTGAGCGCCGAGCCCGCCGGCGCCGGGCGCGGTACGCCGCGCGCGCTGGTGATCGGGGTGGGCAACCCGCTGCGCGGGGACGACGACGCCGGGCCGGAGGCCGCCCGGCGGCTGCGCGCGCGCGGCCGGGCCCCGGCGCGGGTGGCGGAGTGCGGCGGCGGGGCGGCCGAGCTGCTGGCGGCGTGGCACGGCGAGCCGCAGGTGTGGGTGGTGGACGCGGTGGCCTCCGGCGCCCCGCCCGGCACGGTGCACCGGCTGGACGCCCGGGAGGCGCTGCCCCCGGGCTGGGGCCGCGCGGTCTCCACCCACGGCCTGGGGCTGGCCGAGGCGGTGGAGCTGGCCCGCCGGCTGGGGCAGCTGCCCGCGCGGCTGGTGATCTACGCCATCGAGGTGCGCGGGTTCGAGCCCGGGGCGCCCCTGTCGGCGGAGGTGGAGCGGGCGGTGGACCAGGTGGTGGCCCGGATCGAGGCGGAACTCGGGGAGGTCTAGGCGCGCCCGCCGGTCGGCGGCGGCCTCAGGATCCAATCGGCGGCGGCCGCCAGGTCTTCGCAGCAGGCCTCCGGCAGCGGCCATTCGGCGTTTGGCCACTCCCGCTCCTCCTCCCCCCCGTGGCCGGTGCGCACCAGGATGGTGTGGGTCCCGGCGCGCCGGCCGGCCTCCACGTCGATCGCCCGGTCGCCCACCATCCAGCTCGCGGAGAGGTCCAGCCCCAGGTCCCGCGCGGCGTTCAGGAGCATCCCCGGCTCGGGCTTGCGGCAGGGGCACGGGCCGGTGAGGTC